>DLBY01000127.1:0-10029 GCA_002480345.1 Phycisphaerales bacterium UBA7812
AGGCCTCCAACGCCTCGGCGGTCGTCGTTATCGACTCGTGCTCGCGGGCCAGCCCGAGCGTCGCGTCGAGATCGTTGATGAGCGACCGCTCCGCGAGCGTCGCGCGCCGGATCGCCACGGACCCCTCGCCCTGTAGACTCTGCGAAAGCAGGCCCGCGGTCACCGCTTCCGCGGTTTGGTTCTCGACCGAAACGCCGCTCAGGGCGCTCGTCGCGGACGCGTACGAACCGGTGCCGCTGGGCGAGTCAGCGGTCCCGACCGACGCGAGCGTGCGCGCCGCATCCGCGACCGCGCGTGCGTCTTCGCCCTGATCTGAACACCCGCAGAGCGGGACGAGCCCCGCGAGCAGGACGAGCAGGGAGGCGGTCGGGCGTGGGCACCGTTGTGGCATCGCGCGGTCTCCGAGGTGGGCGTGGGGGCCGGCGACCCGCCGGCAAACAACGCCCGGGAAGGCCCGCAGGCCTCGAGCGCATCAACATCCCCGCGGAACAATAGCAGAACCCGACTCCCGGGGACACCAAAGAGGACGGGTTCCTCCCCCGATTCACGCGGCGGATCAACGCCGGGGTCGGGGGGTGTCCGGGTCGAACCGCTCCGCGGAGCGCGACACCGGGGGCACATAGTCAATCGGATAATCGGGCCTGGGCTGGTACATCGAGCGGATCCACTCGACCGCCCGCCGGAAGCGCAGGTCGTCCTCATCGCGGAAGTAGGGGCGCCAGCCGCGTCGTCCCTCGGTGCGGCCGACCTGCGGGTGCGGACGCCTCGAACGCTCGCGAGGCAGCGCCATCTGCAGCAGGGGCGATTCCGCGGGCTCTTCGTAGTTGATCAGCGGGGTCCCGTCCCGCAGGCGGAACCGGTCGGCGATGAAGAAATTCGTGTAGACCGTCGCGTCCGTGTTGGTGCGGTGGTTGTTGAGGTAGAGACGGCCCGCTTCCTGCCCGCCGTGGCAGCTCGCGGACGCGCACGAACCGGTGGAGCCCGCGAACCAGCGGCCGTGGATCTGCGTGCGCCACAGCCGCATCGAACGCGGGTCCTCGATCACTTCGACCTCTCCGTAGAGCGGGCGCGCCTGCGCGCGGAACATGAGGTCGAGCACGGTGAGCGGGTCGCGTCGGAGCAGGGCGCGCCGTCCCTCGGGGTCCTTGGGCATCACCTCGTGGTTGCCGTAGAGCTCCATGAACTCCTCGACGGTCTGCCTGGGGATCGTCAGCCGGGGCGGGTCATCGAAATCGACCTCGTAGACCCGGATCAGGTTGATCTCTTCGTCGGTGAGAACCGGGAACGAGTCGATCTTGCGCCGCATCGCGGGGACCTCGCCCGAATCTTTCTCGTCGTCGGCCCCGCGCAGCGCCGACGCGAGCTTGAGCTGGATCTGCGACTCGAGCCAGCGACGCATCTCCTGCGCGTCGAGGTTGTACGGCTCGACCCCGATGATCGAGACGACCTCGTCGAGCGCCGCGAAATAGGCCCCGCGGTCGCGGAGCCAGCGGACGAGTTGCAGGCGACCCGGGACATCGTCGTCGGGGGTCGCGAGCCGGAGGGCGGCGAACGACTCGAGCACCGGGCCCAGTTCCTCGAATTCAACCGCGTCCGCGAGGTCGAACTCCGTGTCCTTGCCCTGCACGCGGATCGTCGCGTTCCGACCCTCCCGCGCCACCAGCAGCCCCTCGATCGAGCGGCCCGTGCGGAGCACGAGCCTCGCCTCGACGAGTTCCTCCTCGGCGCGGCGCATCTCGGCTTCCGCCTCGCGCGCCGCGGCCTGTTCGTTCCGCACCGTGGGCGGGACCGGATCAACCGCGGTCTGGGCGCTGCCCGGTCCGATCGCAACGATCGAGACCAGCATCACGGCGCCGGCGGCACTGAGCATTCGCATCGGGATCGGCATGCCTTGCATCCGCCTCTGGTCGTGTGGGTCTTTCGCCCCCCGACGCAGCGTTGCGACGGGAGCTCTCCCTCGACGGTCCCCGGCTCCCAGAGTCGGCCCGCGTCGGCAGGGGGCGGCGGTCGGCGTCCTCCGACACCCGCGTCACAGAGTGTACCGCCCGAGCGGGGGGGCGGTTCCATCGGTTCCGAGGATCAGACCGGCGATGCGCCGTCACGCCGCCTGCGCAGGCGGAGTGTCGTCCCCCGTATCCATCGGTGCCGGGTCACCGGTGTCCAGCCCGAGGTGCAGGGCGCAGCTGCGGAGCAGATCGACCGGGTCGGATTTGCCGGTGTCCTCGAAGCGCACAAGGTGCTTGATGGGGGAAGGCTCCCGCGCGTTCCCGAAAAAGCAGCGGACGGAGCCCGTTCGGTCCAGATTGAAAGTCACGGGTCCCTGGATCGTGTCCCGCACCGTGAAGCCGACATGCCGGAGACGGACCCGGGCCCCCGCGTGCAGGGTGCGGCGGACCGAGAGCGTGGGCTGGGGGCACCGCGTGAACAGGCTGAGCAGCTCGACCGCGGCCTCACCCAGCCGCGCCGTCAGCTCGTCGGCGCGGATCTGCTCGAACTGGAGCTCGGTCAGTCGTTCGGCCTGCATCGCGTTGAGCTTGCGGGCCATCTTGTTGAGCGCGTCGAGCTCGGCGCCCGCGCGGTCGCGTTTCGCCTTGATCGTGTCGATGAGGCCCTCGATCCGGACCGCCAGGTCATCGATCTCGTCGCCGGCGCCGATACCGACCGAGGTCTCGACCCCGCCCTCGCTCCCGACGATGCCCAGCTCGATGCGGTGATCGGCGAGCAGTTCCCCCCCGTAGAACACGCAGGCGGGCGATTCGACGGCGCGCCCGACGCGGAGCCGGCACTGCTTGATCTCGTTGGTCACGATGCACGCGCCCTCGATCAGGCCGCGCACGCCGTCGAGGTAGCCCGCACGCAGGGTCCGCCCGACGCGCAGCTCGCCCGCGTCGCGGCCCGCCATCCCGCGCGAGAGGGTCAGGTCGCCGTCGCAGTCGATGGTCGCCGCCTCCACGAGCGAATCGACCCGCACATCGCCCGAGGCGCAGACGCGGAACTGATCCTTGATCGAGCCTCGCACGACGACATCGCCGGGGAAATCGATGTTGCCCGTCGAGTAATCCACATCCTCGTCGATGGTCAGCGTGGGTTCGACCGCGACGCGGTCAACGGAGACGAGGAGCTTGCCCGACACCGCCGCGACGAGCCAGCCGCTGCGCACGCGCGTGGTATGGTCGGTCCTGATCTGGAGGCTGTGGCCTTTCTTCGCGGGGATGGTCTCGCCCCGGACATCGGTGCCGTCGCTTCCGTCCGACGGGTCGGAGACCATGCCGATCTCTTCTCCCTCGTGCACGATGACAAAGGCGCTCATCTCGCGGAAGTCGACCGCGCCCTCGCCGACCTGTTCCGCATCGCCCGGCGCGGGCTCGCCCTGTTCGAGCAGGGCGCGACGCCGATGCTCGATCTCTTCGAACCGATCGGCGAGCTCGGGGCGCAGCGTGAAACCGGCGTGCTCGCCGTCCCGGGGCGGGGTCCCGCGCGCGACGCAGGCGCTGTGTTCTTCGTCGGGGTTCTCCCGCGCCGCGGCGATCAGGTCATCGATCGCGTCCGCATCGATCGCGGCCGCCGCGATGCGCTGCTCCTCGAGCACCGCGCGGAGCTCGAGATCGGAGGGGATCTCCTCTTCCCGGCCCGGGAGGATTGTGAGGGTGCAGGACAGCCCGGCCTTGTCGACCGAGACGATGAGCCTCGAACTGTGCGCGCTCTCGTCGGCCATCAGGCTCCTCGCGACGCGCCGGGTGAATCCTCACCTCAGGCGGCGCACTTGGACATGGTCTCGTTGATCCGCTGGCTCAGCAGATCGGGTGTGAACGGCTTGACCACATAGTTGTTCACGCCCGCCTTGATCGCCTCGATGACCCGGCTCTTCTCCGCCTCGGTCGTCACCATGATCAGCGGGGTCGTCTTGTTCTGCTTGCGGAAGGTCTTGATGAATGTCAGACCGTCCATGTTGGGCATGTTCCAGTCCACGAGGATCAGGTCGGGCCCGAACGCGCCCACCTTGCTCAGCGCGTCCTGGCCGTCGCAGGCCTCCTCGACCTGCTCGATCCCGATCTGCTTGAGCACGGACCGCTGGATGTTCCGCATCGTCTTCGAGTCGTCGATCAGCATCACCTTCATGGCGTCGTCTCCGATTAGGGGTCCGCGGAATCAGGCCGAGGCGCTGGCGTTGTTCGCCGCGGCTCCCGCGGTCGCGCCGGCTTCGCGGATCGCGACCTCGATCACAAATTCACCGCAATCCGTGGTGCACGGGATCACCACGCAGGGCACATCGCTGGGCAGCGCGACCCCGTGGTCCTTGCCCACGATCACGCTGGGGCAGGAGATGGAAACATCCTTGGTGTCCGTGAACTGCGCCTTGGCGCCGCCGCTCACCATGTTCACCAGCTCGCCCACCGCGTCCGCGAAGTCGGGGCTCCCGCTCTCCAGCTTCTCGCCGCAGAACAGCGCCACGATCGATTCGGCCGCGTCCGTCTTGAACGACAGGATGATCGTCCCGACGACATCCCCGCTCATGCCGATGATGCCCGAGACATCGTGGCTCGGGGTCGTGCCCTGCTTGATCTGCGGGTCGTTGACCGTGACCGGCAACTGCAGCATCGTCGAGAACACATTCTGGATGCTCTTGACGAACGGGGTGATGTAGCTCGCGTCCATTGCGTCTGACCTCCGATGAGTCGTTCCGTTAATCCGCCGTCCGGATCATCTCAGCGACATCCAGGATGAGGCTCACCCCGCCGTCGTTCCGTACCGTTGCCCCGCTGAACGGACCGGTCCGTTCCAGGCCGTCCAGCGGCTTGATCACGATCTCCTGCTGACCGATCACTTCTTCGACCAACAGGCCCACCGTCTTTTCCTCTGCATGCAAGACCACCGCCAGCTCGTTGGGCTTTTCGGACCCGAGGCGGGGCGAGTCGAACTTCTCGGACGCATCCAGCAGCGGGAAGACCGAACCACGCAGGCGGATCACCCGCTCCTCGAGGATCGTGCTCAGCTCCTCGGGCGCGGGACGCACGATCTCCAGGATGTGGCTCAGCGGGATCGCGTAGGTCTCCCCGCTCACCTTCACCATCATCGCGGGGAGGATCGCGACCGTCAGCGGGATCAGGATCGACAGCGTCGTGCCCTTCCCGGGAACGCTCGTCACATCGATCGTGCCCTTGATCCGCTCGATGTTCGTGCGGACCACATCCATCCCCACGCCGCGCCCCGAGAGATCGCTCACCTGCGCCGCGGTCGAGAAGCCCGCCGCGAAGATGAACTTGAACACCTCCGTGTCGGACATGTTCGCCAGCTCGGACTCCGTCGTCAGCCCCTTCTCGAGCGCCTTGCCCCCGATCACATCGCGGCTCAGGCCCTTCCCGTCATCGGAGATGGAGATGACCGCGTTGTTGCCCTGGTGGGCCGCTCTCAGCGTGATCGTGCCCTGCGCGGGCTTCCCCGCCGCGATGCGGTCCGCGGGCATCTCGATCCCGTGGTCGGCGCTGTTCCGCAGCAGGTGCACGAGCGGGTCGCCCAGCTCCTCGATCACTTGCTTGTCGACCTCGGTTTCGCCCCCGATGATCTCCAGTTCGAGCTGCTTGCCCGTCTTCTTCGAGAGATCCCGGATCAGCCGCGGGTACTTCCCGAACAGCTTGTCCAGAGGCTGCATCCGCGTCCGCATCACCGCGACCTGGATCTCGCTCGTCAGGCGGTCCAGGCCCGCCCCGGCGACCTCCAGCGGCTCGGCGGTCTCCGCCGGGACGCCGGGCAGCGTGCCCACTGTCCGCGACAGCTCGCAGATCCGGTTCTTCTGCAGCACGAGTTCGCCCACGAGGTTCATCAGCGATTCGAGCCGGCTCACCTCGACGCGGAGCGTCTTCTCGACGACCGCGCCGCGGCCCTTGCTCTTCTGCGCCGCTTCGCCTCCGGACGCCTTCGAGTCGGGCGCACGGTCCGCGGGCTCGGGGATCACCGGGACGCCAGGCGTCGGGGTGTCCGACGGAGCCTCGCTAGGGCTCCCCGCGAGCGCCGCGTCCGCCTCGCGCTGGATCTCTTGCACCGTCGCGAGCGCATTGTCGATCCGCAGCGCCGTTTCCGCATCCGCACCCGAGGGGAGCCGCCACGCGTCCTCGACGGGCCCGCCCTCGGCGGCCGCCCGGAGGTGCGCGAGCAGATCGCCGTATTCCGGGTCGATGAGCTCACCCCTCGACAGCGCCTCTTTCTGTGTCGCGATCAGCGAGAGGAGCGCCTTCATCCGGGGCAGCACCTGCTCCAGGTCGACGCCCGAGGCCTGCGAGGCCGCGAGGGTCGCCTCGATCACCGCGTTCGCGAGCACGCCCATCGATTCGAACTCGAAAAAGTCGATCGTCGCGTGCAGGTCGCTCCCGATCTCCTCGAGGTCCTGGGCGATCCCGCCCCGGCTCTCCTCGTCGGCCAGCAGGTCGACCTGCTCGCCCAGACGCGCGAGCTGCTCATCGAGATCAGCGACGAAGTGCTCGAGCAGGTCCGCCTTCGCGCCGTCGAGTTCCAGCTTGCGGACGCCCGATTCCTCGTCCCCCGCGTCGTCCGCGGGCTCGGGGGCGGTCTCGCCGCCGCCCGCATCCGGCGCGCGTCCCTCGCCGATCGCCGTCAGGGTCTCGACGAGTTCGGGATCGGGCGCCGTGAGCGACCCCGCCCCGGACTCGATCTCCTCCATGTGCTGCTTGACGAGATCCACCGCGCGGAGCAGCAGGTCCATCAGCGTCCCGTCGACGACCGCGTCCCCGCTCCGCGCCGCGTTGAGCGCCGTCTCCGCGGCGTGCGCGATCGAGACGAGTTCCGTGAGCGCGAGGAACGACGCGCTTCCCTTGATCGTGTGCAGCGCGCGGAAGGCCTTATTGATCAGTTCCGTGTCGGTGTTGTTCTCTTCGAGTTCGACGAGATCGTTCTCGAGCGACTCGAGCAGCTCACCGCTCTCGGTGAGGAACTCCTGCAGGATCTCGGGATCGAAGTCGATGCCGGGCATCACGGGGCCTTTCTCGCACACTCAGCGCCGCGGGGGCGAGTTACGCCGCCGCCGAGCTCGCCGCACCGATCGGGCGATAGCAGAAGCCCTGCACATGCGACAGAGGCTCGAACCGGTCGTTCACATTGCGGATGTTCTCGGAGTGCCCGATGAACAGCGTTCCGTCGCTCGCGATCTGGTCGCCGAACATCCCGACGACCCGCTTCTTCATCTCGTCGTCGAAGTAGATCATCACATTTCGGCAGAAGATCACATCCCAGGTCCCGTGCCGCTTCGCCGCGAGACGGTCCTTGAGGTTGTGCAGCTCGAAGTTCACCATCGAGCGGATCTCTGGGTCGACCGACCAGATCCCGTTCTGCTCCTTGAAGTAGCGCGACTTCACCAGCTCGGGCGTCGTCCGCATCGCGTAGCTCGAGTACTCGCCCGTGTTCGCGATGTTGAGCGCCCGCTCCGAGATGTCCGTGCCCAGGATCTCGATGCTCCAGTCCTTGAGACGCACCCCCAGCGTGCGGTGCACGATGATCGCGAGCGTGAAGGGCTCCTCGCCCGTCGAGCACGCCGCCGACCACAGGCGGAGCCGCTTCGTGCGCGAACGCGCCTCGAGAAGCTCCGGGAGGATCTGCTTCTCGAACACCCCGAGCTGGGGCTCGTTGCGGAAGAAGCTCGTCTCGTTGATCGTGATCCGATTGAACATCTCCTGGAACTCGTCGGACTGGTACGGCCCCATCGTCAGGAACGCGATGTACTGGTCGAAGTCCTGAAGCTCCAGTTCGGTCAGGCGATGGCTCAGCCGGCTCTCGACGATGTACTTCTTCGTCTCGGGAAAGTGAATCCCCGCGCGGTCGTAGATGATCTTCGCCAGCGCATTGAACTGGGACTCGGTCATCGAAGGGATGGTGCTCATCGGTGTCTGCCTGCTGTCGGCCCGTGGCGGGCCGCGTTGAATTGCCGGTCGAGCCGCGGGAGCCCGCGGCCGGTCTGCCCCCGCTGCGGGGCCTGTTTTCCGCCCGTCAGGCCGCGTCCGCGGAGATCGGCATGCCCGAGAGATCGAGCACCCCGAAGAGCTTCTCCAGATCGAGCACGATGAGCAGCCGCCCCTCGAGCTTCGCGATGCCCTTGATGAAGTCGGCATCGACCGAGCCCATCACCTCGGGGGTGGGATCCACGATCGATGAATCGATCCGCAGCACCTCGTGCACGCGATCGACGATGAAGCCCGTCTCCTTGCCGTCGAACTCGAGCACCACGATCCGGGTCTGATCGCCCGCCTCGACTTCCGGGAAGCCGAATTTCATCCGCAGTTGCACCACGGGAAAGATCTTCCCCCGCAGGTTGATCACGCCCGCGATCTCGGGCGGGCTCTTGGGCACCCGCGTGATCTCCAGCAGACGGTTGATCTCGCGCACCGCGTGGATGTCGACCGCGAAGTGCTCGCCCGCGAGCTCGAAGGTCACCAACTGCATCTGCTCGCTCGAGCCGGAAACGGATTCGCTCGATGCGGACTCGTTCTCAACGCTGATCTGCTCGTCTGACACGGGAGCCTCCGTTTCCGAAACCCCACAGAACGGGGGTCGCATGCGTGGTGCCGCGGCGGTGCCGCGTTCGCCTTCGGACGGTTCTGATCGGTCCGGAAGTCATCTCCCTTGAGCCCGATCACGCGGTACATCACGCGTTGTGCGGTGCTTACGCCGTTCTACGCAGACCCGCGCCGATGCACCCGCTCGCCTGCGACACGAGGGATCCGATCTGCTCGATGCCCATCGCGGCCGTCGCGACGCCCGCCTCAACCACCGCCCTGGGCATCCCGTAGACCACGCAGGATTCAGCGGTTTGCGCCACGATCTGGGCGCCCGCCGCGTGCATCGCCCTGGCGCCCTCGCACCCGTCATCGCCCATGCCGGTGAGCATGACCCCCAGGGCCCGGCGTCCGTACACGGATGCGGCGCTCGAGAACAGTTCGTTCACGCTGGGCTTGTACAGCGCGTCGGCGGGGGTGGAGGAGACCTCGAGCCGGACCTCGCCGCGGGACTGGCGCACGCGCAGGTGCTTGCCGCCTTCCGCGATGTAGACCGTTCCGGGCGCGGCGCGCTCCCCGTCCTCCGCGAGTTTCACCGTCGCCGCGCCCACCCCGTCCAAGCGGGTCGCGAGGCTCTTGGTAAACAACGCCGGCATGTGCTGGGCGATGAAGATCGGCGCCGTGGGCCGTCCATCCAGCGATTCGACGATCCGTTCGAGCACCGGGGGCCCCCCGGTCGAGGATCCGATCACGACCGCGTCGAGCCCGCGCGTGCGCACCGTTGCGGACGAGAGCCGCTCGGGCACATGCGGCTTCGGCGCATCCGGACGCGACGCCCGAGACACGTGGAGCCCGATCGCGCGCACTTTGCTGAGCAACTCAGCCCGGAACGCCTCGTTCTCCTCCCCGACCCCCAAGTGTTCCTTCGCGATTACATCCGCGGCGCCCGCGTTCAACGCGAGGATCGCGGTCTGGCTCCCTTCCGCTGTCAGCGTCGAGCACATCAGCACCGCGGGGCGGGTCCGCCCGTGCTCCGCGCGGATCTTGCGCAGTGCGGTCAGGCCGTTCATCTCGGGCATCTCGACATCCATCGTCACGATGTCGGGGTCGAGTTCCTTGACCTTTGCGACAGCGTCCACCCCGTTCCGGGCTGTGCCCACGACCTCGAAGCCGCGCCCAGATGAGAACATCTGGGTCAGCACCTTCCGCATGAACGCCGAATCGTCCGCGATCAGTACCCGCACGGTGCGCCCTCGTGTGTGTGGTCCGCTGGTCGCCCCGGCTCGCCGCCGACGCGCATCGACAGCCTGTATCGAACGGAACCGACCCGGGCTGAACGGCGACTCGGGGGTTTGGCGCGACACCGCCCGCGCCGCGCGATCGGCGTCGATCCGGGCGAGTTCGACCGACACCCGGGACGGGGCGCACGGAACTGCAAAACGGGGACGAGCGGCGCCGGTCGGGGCCCGGGGGCCAACCGTCCAACGCCGCTCGCAGGAAATGCCCAGGAGAGGACTCGAACCTCCAC
>DLBY01000127.1:10392-11384 GCA_002480345.1 Phycisphaerales bacterium UBA7812
TGCCAATTCCGCCACCTGGGCATGGTGCGGCTGGGATCGCTCCCAGCCGCGGTGGGTCGTGATATTAGCCCCGGAATCGCCGCGAGTCACTCCCGCGACGGGGCCTCACCGATCGTCGACTGGGCTGAACAGCAGCGGTGTCCTTTCGGGATCCCCTGTTTGCACGCAAAGGCCCGGAAAAAACGGGGGGCGGAGGCCTCTGCACGAGACTCCGAAACCGGGCCTGACTAATCTTCGCTGTGTTCCCCTGAGCGCACAGGGAAGAAGCCACGGGACACGACTTTTTTCCATCACGGACCGGATCGAGGGCGACGCAGTGACGCACGATGAGTTGATCGCAAAGCTACGGGACGCCGCGGACGAGGCGGGTGTCTTCGAGTCAATCGAGGTGAACGGGGACACCCTGGTCTGTCACGCTGACGGGTCGGCGGAGCCCGCGGAATACCGCGTTCTGACCGACGGGGGACGCCTCTGGGTCTCGCTCGTCACCGAGGACCGGTGGCTCAGCGAGTCCATCGAGGCCGAGCTCATGCACACGGGCGACAAGCTCGAAGAACTGCTCGAGGAGGAGATGGTCGACCTGGGCTACGAGGGCCCGATGCCGACCTTCGAGCATTTCCGCAGCCCCGAGAAGCTCTTCACCTTCCGCAGCCCGGTCTGCGATGCCTCCGACGCGTTCGCCGCGGATGATTGCGAGCGAGCGCGGCTCTATCTGCTCGGCTACGAGGCCTGCTTCCGTCAGTTGGGGGACATGTCCGAGTCGGAGGACTGAGCCGACATCGAGCGACGCGCGCAGCGCGCGAACCAACGAACGACCAGCCGCCGGCCCGAGTGGGGGGCCGAGGGGGCGCACATGCGGATTCTGATGCTCGGGTGGGAGTTCCCGCCCTTCATGGCGGGTGGTCTCGGCACGGCGTGCTACGGGCTGACGCGCGCGCTCAAACGCGCCGGTCACGATGTGGTCTTCATCCTGCCCAAGGCGGTGGGGCGCG
>DLBY01000033.1:0-8099 GCA_002480345.1 Phycisphaerales bacterium UBA7812
CTCGAGCCCGATGCAGGCTTCGGTGGTCGCGTTCCCGAGGCGCCCGACGCCCTTGTAGGGCATGAAGTGCTGTGTAAAGGTCTTCTGTTCACCCGGGAGGAGCCAGGTGAAGTCGGGCTGGTTGTCGGTGTAGACGCCGCACATGAGCTCGATATAGGGGCCGTTCTCGTCGGTGAGATGACGGTCCCAGGCTCTCCCGAATTCACCGTGCCCCCAGGTCCACTGCTTTTTGCCCGGGCTGACATGCCGGTTGGCGACATGGAGCAGGCCCGCCTGTCGCCCCCAGTCGTAGCTTCCGACAAAGTTGAAGTCGGAGTGGTAAGCCATGTAGGAGGTGGGGACGGGGATGTTGCGATAGCGGCTGATGTCCGTTCCGGGGCTGTAGTCGACCTTGTAGTACTCCCCCGTCGCGATCGGGAAATCGGAGACATCACGCTTGCCATGATCCATGACCGCTCGGACATCGGGTGGGAACATGGACTGGTGGTTCTCGTCGACGGCGCAGGCGGGGTTGGCCCACCACAAGAAGGTCTGGGGGAGGCGGGTTCGGTTGTGGAGGCGGACATCGATCTCGAGAACGGCACGCCCCGGGCGGAGGCGGAGGCCGTGCGTGCCTCGGGTGCCGTGCATGCGATCGATCTCGTGGCACCAGACGGTGACAGAGCCGTCCTCGTGCTGCTCGATCTCGCAGTCGACGGGGCCGTAGGTGTTGGGGCGATGGTGCTGGGGCCAGTTGAACTCGATGCCGCCCGAGATCCAGGGGCCGGCGAGGCCCACGAGGGCGGGCTTGATGACTTCGTTGTGATAGACGAAGTGGTAGTTGTTGGTCTTGTCGAGCGCCATCTGGACGCGTCCGCCCAATGCCGGCAGGATCATGATGCGCAGGTACTCGTTCTCGAGGAACACCGCGTCCCACTCGACATCGCGCTTCTCGTGGGCGATTTTCTCCGTGACCGGGTAGGGGTATACGGCGCCGCTCGAACCCTGGTAGACGCGTTTATCCAGGAACATCGGGTTCCGGTCGGGCTCGCCCACCTCGTAGGTCGGGATCGAAACGCGAGTCCGTTCGGCGCGGACCCGCTGGGTATTCGATTGGTCACTGGTGATGGTCACTTCCCGACCTTTCTTCGAGCCTGCACGACCGTGTTTCTCGCCGGCGTGTGCACCGCTCCCGGAGCGGTGCGTTCACGGGCGAATTGCTGCCACTTATGAGTATCCACCATCCTGGCGGGCATCCAAGCGGGATTCGTTGCAGGCCCGTAGCCTATCTTTATCAAATCTGCTCGGGTGGTCACTTCGAGCGCCGCGGATCGGTCGCGATGCGTCAGACTGTGGGCGGTCGAGTTGGATCGGTGTCTCTCCGGCATGATGGATGGCGGCTTGAAAGAGTTCGAACCCAAGCGAGTCCTGCTCTGGATCGAATCGTCCCGCGCGTACGGGCGTGGATGTTTGCTGGGCATCGCGGACTATTGCCGCACGCACGATCCGTGGCGGCTGGTGCATGTCGAGCGCGACTTGGAGCAGACGGTTCCGCCATTCCTCGCGGCGATGCGCTTCGATGGTGTGATCTCTCGCTCCGAGAACCGCGAGATCGCCGAGGCGCTCGAGTCGCTGGGGGTGCCGATCGTGGACCTGCGCGGCGCGATCCAGCCCACGCACGGGCACATGATCGACACCGACCCCTCGGCGTGCGCGGAACTGGCGTTCGAGCATTTCTGGGAGCGCGGGCTCTCCACCATGGCATTCTGCGGGTACGAGGGCGTGGACTGGTCGGACCGGCGCCGGGACGCGTTCGCCGCGTATTCAAGCGAGCGGAACATCAAGATCAGTGTCTTCCAGTCTAGGGCGCAGCCGGAGCGCCACGGGACGCTGTGGCACGAGGCGCAGGGCGAACGAGAAGACCCCGGGCTGAGCGCATGGCTGCGGGCGCTGCCCAAGCCCGTCGCGGTGTTCGCCGCGAACGATGTGCGCGGCAGGCAGGTTCTCACCGCGTGCTCGGCCTCCGGCATCGCGGTGCCCGAGCAGGTCGCGGTGCTGGGCGTGGACAACGACGAGGTGATCTGCGAACTGTCCCACCCGCAGCTGAGCAGCATCGAGCCCGACACCGCGGCGATCGGATATGCCGGCGCGAAGACGCTCGACCGGCTGATGGCGCGAGAGAAGGACGACGCGAAGCCTACGGCGCTTCGGCTCGTGCGCCCGTGCGGAGTGCTGACGAGGCTCTCGACCGACATCGCCGCGATTGACGATCTCGCGGTCGGCGAGGCGGTCAGCATCATCCGCGAGCGCAGCGGGAACATCTCAAGCGTCGAGGAACTCGCGGCCGCGGTCGGGGTGAGCCGTGCAACGCTGGAACGGCGCTTCCGTGATGCGCTCGGGCGATCGCCCAGGCAGGAGATCGATCGGGTTCGGCTCGACCGGGCGCGGACGCTTGTCAGGCGGACGACCTATCCGCTGCACCAGATCGCGAACATGGTGGGCTACTCCAACTCTTCGAGATTGCTGGACGCGTATAGGCGGCACTTCGGGATCACCCCGGGCGCGGACCGGGACAGCGCCGATCAACCCTACGCGGATGTCGAATCCTGAGCGGACGACTTCACCAGAAGATGATGTAGAAGACCCCGACCGCGGCGAGAACCAGCCCGCCCGCGAACGCCGCGGGCTTCGAGGTGTGGAGCTCGACCTTCGCATTCGCAGGGAGGTCCCACTTTTCAGGGCTCGGCGCGGCCAGCGTGAGCACGATCATCGCGGCGATGCAGACCGCGAACGCGATCAGGGTCTGAAGCAGGAAATGGATGCCATGGGTGTTCTGCGAGAACTGGAGGGCGCCGTACGCGGCGGGACCGATGAGCAGGGCGCTCGTGCCGGCGATCGCGGGGGCTCGCTTGAGAGCGAGTCCGCCGAGGAACGCGGCGACGGTCCCGGGCCAGATATAGCCCTGGAACTGCTGGATGAAATTGAAGACACCGTCGAAGCCGGGCAACTGGTCAAGAATGGTCGCGAGCGTGGCGCCGATCGCAACGAAAGCGAGTACAGCGACGCGTCCGATCCAGAGAAGGCGTGTGTCGGTCGCGTCCCTGCGGATGTGTTGCTTGTAGACATCCATCGTGAAGAGCGTGGAGGCGCTGTTCAGCATCGACGCGAGCGAACTGATGACCGCGCCCGCGATCGCAGCGAAAATGAACCCCCGCACGCCGGACGGGATGAGGTTCCGGATGAGGGTTGGGAAGGCCTCGTCCGCCGCGGCGTCGGCGGTCCCGATCCCGAGCTCATCGGCGTAGAGCTGAGACGAGATGATGCCCGGCATGACGATGAAGAAGGGCACGAGCAGCCAGAGCGCGGCGGCGAAGACCATGCCGGATTGCGCGTGTCCCAGGCTCTTCGCGGCGAGGGCTCGCTGGACGATGAACTGGTTCAGGCCGCAGTAGTAGATCAGGACGATCCACATGCCGCCGATCACGCCCGTCCAGGGCAGGTTTGGATCGCTCGCGGGTTTGATCATGTGCAGGCGGTCGGCGTTCGCATCGGCGAACACGCTCCATCCACCGACCGCGTCGAGGCCCGTGAAAAACGCGTAGGCACCGCCCCCCAGAAGGGCCGCCCCGAAGAAAAGGTCAGCGACCGCGACGGCTTTGAGCCCGCCCCACGCGGTGTAGGCGGTCGCGGCGAGGGCGAGCGCCGCGACACCCATCCAGAGGGGGACATCGAAGATCTTGTGGATGGTGAGCCCGCCGGAGTAGAAGACGCTGGTCAGCAGGATCGCGACATAGATGACGACGGTGTAGCCCGCCATGATCGCGCGGGTCGCGGGGCTGAATCGGCGCTCGAGGAACTCGGGCATGGTGTAGATGCCCGCTTTCAGGAACCGGGGCATCAGCGTGAAGGCGATCACGATGATGCCGACGGAGCCCGCGAGCTGCCAGTTCGAGACGGCGAGTCCCACATCGCCCGCGCCCTGGCCCGCCATGCCCACGAGTTGCTCGGTCGAGATATTCGCGGCGACGATCGAGAGGCCGATCATGGGCCAGACCAGGCCCCGTCCCCCCAGGAAGTAGTCCTCGCCTGTGCGTTCCTTCCGGCTCGCGAAGAGTGCGACGCCGATCGCGGTTGCCACGAATGCACCGAAGACCAGGAGGTCGATCGGAGTCAGCGAGATGCCGCGTGCGGCACTCATCGGCGCTTGCGTCGCGAGCACAAACTCGATCATGAAGGGCATGCTCACGGCGCGAGTCTCCTTGGGCCTCGTTGGCGGGTTCAACAGGATAAACGACGGGGGTGTCGGTGTGTCCGCTCGGGGTTTAGGGTGCTGTGATCGGGTGGGTGGTGACAAGAAAGAGCGATGCACGGGCAACGGAGAGCGATTGGGCAGCGTGATCGGACGGGTGTGTTCTCTAGACTGAATTCGCCCGAAAGATGCTCGTTCGAACCCGGAGGCTCTCATGCGCGGCGGACCGATTCGCTTTCTCATCACAGTTCTTGCCGCTCTGGGCGTTGCTCTGGCAGGTAGCGCCGCGCATGCCGGATCCGACCGGAGCGTGACCATCTCGGGCACTTGGCGCGTCGCGTTGGATCGCCAGGACGAGGGACGCGCGGCCCTGTCGCGGGCGTTCCCGTCGGACCGGGGCGAGGTCTGGCTCCCCGGCTCGATCCAGGCGCAGGGACTCGGCGATGCCCCGACTTGGGATTCGCCCTGGATCGCGGACAAGCGCGAGGCTGAATGGGCTCGCGCGGAATACGACCCGTACCGCGACCCGGCTCACTTCAAGATGCCCTTCTGGCTGCAGCCCGCGCGGGTCTATGTCGGCGCGGCGGTGTTCGAACGCGAGATCCACATCCCGCGCGCATGGGCCGGGCTGCATGTGCAGGTTGCGCTCGAGCGGGTGCACTGGGTAAGCGAGGCGTGGCTGGACGGCGATCCCCTCGGAAAGCAAGAGAGTCTGAGCACGGCTCATCTCTATGACCTGGGCGTTGTCGGGACCGATCTCGACGCGGGCGAGCACACCCTGACGCTCCGGGTGGACAATCGCCTCGCGTACGGCGTGGGCCCCAACGCGCACAGTGTTTCGGACCACACGCAGGGCAACTGGAACGGCATCGTCGGCGCGATGGAACTTCGTGCAACGCCGCGTGTTGCCATTGAGCGCGTCCGCGTGACGCCGGACGCGGCGGGGAAGCGCGCCCGCGCTCAGGTACTGCTGATCAACCGCACGACAACAGACGCTCCGGTCGAAGTGCGGGTGCGGGCGGAGGCGGAGGGGGCGGCCGAGGTGGTCGCGACGGCAAGCGGGCTCGTGCCGGCGGGGGAGCGGATCTGGATTCCGATCGATCTTGACCTCGGTCCCGGGGCCGTGATGTGGAGCGAGTTCACGCCCGATGTCTACAGCCTGACGGTTGACACTTCGAGCGAACTCGGCGTTGATTCGCACCGGACGGTGTTCGGCTTGCGGGATATCGGCACCGCTGACGGGCGCTTCATTGTGAACGGCGAACCGATCTTCCTGCGCGGCACGCTGGATTGCCTGATCTATCCGGAAACCGGTTACGCGCCGATGGATGTCGCCGCGTGGGAGCGGGTGTACCGCCGCGTGAAGGAATTCGGGCTCAATCATGTTCGGTACCACTCGTGGTGTCCGCCCGAGGCGGCCTTCGAAGCGGCGGATCGGATCGGTGTGTATCTCCAGGTCGAAGGACCTTTCTGGACAAACCAGGGGCCTCAACTCGGGCTCGGTCAGCCGATCGACCGGTATGTGTACGACGAGACCGATCGGATCCTCGCGGCGTACGGGAATCACCCCTCGTTCGTGCTGATGGCGTACGGCAACGAGCCCAACGGGCCCGAGCGAGGGGCGAAGTACCTCAGGGGGTGGGTCGACCATTACAAGGCCGCGGATCCGCGGCGGTTGTACACGAGCGGTTCGGGCTGGCCCATCATCGACGAGAGCCAGTTCCATGTGACCTACGAGCCACGCATCCAGCGATGGGGCGAGGGGCTGAAGAGCACGATCAACAGCACCCCTCCCTCGACCGAACGGGACTACACCGACTTCGTCGATCGGTACGACGCGCCGATCATCGCGCACGAGATCGGGCAATGGTGCGTGTTCCCCGACTTCAGCGAGATGGGTAAGTACACGGGTCACCTGAAACCCAAGAACTTCGAGATCTTCCGTGATCTGCTCGAGGAAAGCGGTCAAGGACACCTTGCGGGAGCGTTCCTGATGTCGTCGGGACGCCTTCAGGTGATGTGCTACAAGGAAGAGATCGAGGCGGCGCTGCGCACGCCGGGGTACGGCGGATTCCAGTTGCTGGATCTTCACGATTTCCCGGGGCAGGGCACGGCGTTGGTGGGGGTGTTGGATCCGTTCTGGGATCCGAAGCCGTATATCACCGCGGAGGAGTTCCGCTTGTTCTGCGGGCCCATCACACCACTCGCGCGCCTGGAGAAGCGGGTCTACACCTCTGGAGACGCACTGGACGCGACGCTTCAGGTCGCGCAGTTCGGCGGCGAAGATCTTCGCGGTGCCCGGGTTGTGTGGTCGCTCGAGACGCCGGGGGGGAGGGTGCTCGAGTCAGGATCATTCGAAGGGCTCGATCTGCCGAGCGGCGAGCTCTGCGACATCGGTGTCGCCCGCGCAACACTCCGGAGCGAGCGGGCGAGACGGCTCGTGTTGCGGACGCGTGTGGAGAGCGTGGGGGCGGAGAACACCTGGGATCTGTGGGTGTACCCCAGAGAGCAAGAAGCTCCGGTGCCCGAGGGCGTCCTCCTCACCCACGATCTGGACGACGACGCGGTCCGCCGACTCGATGAGGGTGGGACGGTCGTGTTGCTCCCGCCCGCAGACCGCATCGAGGGCGGCGTCGCCTTCGGGTTCTCGCCCGTGTTCTGGAACACGGCGTGGACCGCGGACCAGCCGCCCCACACCCTGGGCGTTCATCTCGACCCGGCGCACCCGCTCTTCGCGGGCTTCCCGACCTCGGCGCACACCGATTGGCAATGGTGGGACCTGATCGGATATCCCGGAGCAGAGGCCGGCGCCATGGTGATCGATGACCTTCCTGCCGAGATCGACCCGATCGTCCGCCCGATCGACACCTGGTTCCGTTCCCGTCGTCTCGCGTGTCTGTTCGAGGCCCGCGTGGGTTCGGGTAAGTTGATCGTCTGTTCATTCGATCTGACGACCGATCTCGACCAACGCCCCGCCGCGAAGCGGATGCGTGCCAGCCTGATGCGCTACATCGAGTCCGACTCGTGCGCCCCGTCGGCGAGCGTCGATCCCGCCGCGATCCGCGGGTTGTTCAGGGATCCGTCGGTGATGGAGCGGCTCGGCGCTCGCCCCGTCGGTCCGATCAGCGCCCAGCCCGGCTTCCCCGCTTCTCATGCGATCGACGGGGATCCCTCGACGATGTGGCATTCCTCGTGGGGCGACCCGGACGCGGCCCACCCGCACGCGTTTGCGTTTGCACTCTCGGCGCCCACGGAGATCACGGGGATCGCGTACCTGCCCCGGCAATCAGGCGGTGAGAACGGCATGATTGGGCGATACGAGGTCCAGACCAGTCTCGACGGCGAAGCATGGAGGACCGTCGCGGCCGGTTCGTTCCGCCCCGGACCCGATGAACAACGCGTTCAATTCTCCGAGCCGACGCTCGCTCGATTCGTTCGTCTCCGGAGCCTCAACGCGGTGAACGGGTCCCGATTCGCGGCGATCGCCGAGCTCCGAGTTCTGCTCCCCTGAGCGCGCCAAGCGCGCGCACGCGCGGGAGACAAACACGGCGGGCGGGGCACGCGGGTGTCTCACGGGGTTGCTGCTGTTTGGTAATCCGAAGCCAGTTTGGGGCTCTCTACGCCCATTCCTTGTAAGCCCGTCGCTCAAATTTATCATTGGCTGATCTGTTCGTCCTTTGCTGCACCCATCTGCATGGTGGGCGTCTCCGGCGTGCAGTAGGGTGAAGCTGTAATGAAACACAACCGCGCAAACAGGTCCGGGGCGATCGATCGGCAATCTCGGCGTCTGTCGGGACGCCTCAGCGGATCGAGCCACGCTCCCGCGTTCACGCTGGTCGAACTCCTTGTCGTCATCGCGATCATCGCGCTG
>DLBY01000033.1:8409-23062 GCA_002480345.1 Phycisphaerales bacterium UBA7812
CGATCATCGCGCTGCTCATCGGGATCCTGCTCCCGGCGTTGGGCCGAGCAAGGCAATCGGCCTGGAAGGTCGCCAGCCTGTCGAACATGCGGCAACTCGGCCTCGCGACCGCGATGTACATCAACGACGAGCAGGACTATCTCCCCAGCCCGGGTTACACCAACCGGGTGTCCCAGCCTCTCGCGAGCTTTGTCTTCGATATCTTCCATCCCTGGACCTTCTCGGAGAACCGACCCGGGGGGTACATCAACCTCCCGCAGGCCCTGCAGGATGATCTCTGGCAGAAGCACGCGACGGGACAGCTCTGGACCTACTTGGGCGGGACGCGAAACGAGTTCAACGAAGGGATCGCGCAGATCTTCCGTTCGCCCGCGGACCATGAGCCTTACAACCAGAACCGGGTTTCGCCTGTCGAGGAACTGACCAGCTATGTCGGCAACGGCGCGTTCCAGGGGTTTCGCCCCGTTCCGGCGCGGTACCAGAACGCGGGGCAGTGGGCCTCGCGGTATCGCCTCGATCAGATGCCCTTCTCGGATTCCATCTTCCTGTGGGAGGGCGCGTGGCCGACCGACGGCGTCCGTGACCAGCGTTGGGTCTCGCCTTCAGGCTGGGGCGGTGAGGCGGGGGTGATCTGGTACGGGACTTGGGGGTCGAACACCTCGCGCATCGACGGATCGGGGTCGTGGGTGACCGGCAAGGGGCAGGACGCGTGGATCGACGGCAATCCCTATGACCCCGAGCGGGACCAGACCGCGGGGACCGGTCAGTTGGGCGAATGGCACCGACAGATCTACGAGTCCTTCCAGTCGCCTCCCGCGAACGGCCGCTGGCCCCGGAACCCGCTGTACTGCACGCCCAACCCCAACACACCGATCAACCCCGTTTGGAATTGACCTCTTGTCCGTTTTCATGGACTCTGAAAGCACGCCGATGCACGGGAATCGTCCAACAGAGACCAAGGCAAGCAGCCGCTGGATGCCGCTGCTGGCGGTCGCGTGCGCATCGCTGGCATGGGGGGGCGAGGTCGATCCGGAGCGGCACGGCCCGCAGTTCCAGGGATGGGGCACTTCGCTCGCCTGGTGGGCGAATGTCGCGGGCGGTTGGAACGATCCCGCGCAGTTCGATGCGCTCATGGATGCGGTCTTCGACCACGAGACAGGACTGGGCCTGACGATCGTCAGGCTCAACATCGGCGCGGGGCAGAATCCGGGTCTCCCCGAGGGTTATATGAACCCGGGGCGGCTGATGCCCTCCTACAAGCCCGGCCCCGACGAGCCCTACGACTTCATCGCGGACCGGGCCCAGCAGCGCGTGCTGCTCGCGGGGCTGGATCGGGGCGTGCGCTTCGTCGAGGCGAACGCGAACTCACCCCCATGGTGGATGACGATCACGCAGGATTCATCGGGGAACCCGAACGGGGAGAACCTCTCGCCGACGCGGTACGGTGAGTTCTGTCAGTACCTCGCGGATGTCGCGCTCTGGTACCGCGACACGCTGGGCGTGGAGTTCAACTCGATCACGCCACTCAACGAGCCCAGCGCCAGCTGGTGGGACGGGGACGGCAACCAGGAAGGGTGCACCTTCTACGCGGGTTCGCACCCCGCGCTGCTCAGCGAGCTGCGGGCGAGGCTCGATGCCGCCGGGCTCGACGCGCTCTCGATCTCTGGGCCCGAGGAGTGGTCATCCGGGCTCACACGCGATTCAGTCGCGTCCTATCCGACCGAGGTGCAGGGCATGCTCTCGCACCTGTCCACCCATACCTACGGCACCAACAACAGGCAGGGGCTCAACCAGCTCAGCGACCTTCTCCAGAAGCCGCTCTGGATGAGTGAGTACGGCACGGGCGCGCCGACCGAGTACGAGAGCGCGCTGCAGCTCGCCCGGCGGATCATCGGCGACTTCCGCGAGATGCCGAGGCTCGAGGCGTGGGTGATCTGGCAGGTGCTCTCCACCAACCACTTCAACCACACCTGGGCCTGCATGCTGTCGAACTTCGCGACGGGGACGCCCGGGTTCACATACAGGCCTCAATACCACGCTTACCGACAGTTCACGCGGTTCATCCGCCCCGGCGCGTACATCATCGACTCGGGCGAAACCGATGCGATCGCCGCGTTCCACCCCGGACACCAGCGGCTGACGATCGTCGCCCTCAATGACGGAGCCGCCCCCCGCACCGTGCCGTTTGACCTTTCCGCGTTTGATGGCGAAACCGAATCGGCGCGGGTGTTCACAACGAGCCGAATTCTGGAGATGTTCGAGCGTCCCTCGGTTTCGATCGGTGGCGACCGGATTCTCGAGGGTCCACTGCCGCCCGAATCGGTGACGACCTTTGTTGTCGAGGGGGTCTCGGTTCCGACGCTGCCGCGGACCGACTGGAACGGGGACGGGTATCTCGATTCCGACGATGCCCACGCGTTCGTGCTCGACGCGATCAGCGATCGGGACCGAGCGGACCTGGATCTGAGCGGGAGAGTCGACTTCTTCGATGTGCTCGAATTCCTCGCGGACCACGACGCGGGCGGTGCCGAAGAGATCGTTCTGGAACAGGATTTCACGGGCCTGGTTACCGGGGGGCTCGCGGAAATCAGTCTCGGGAACGGGTCAGACGGCGGGCACTACCTCAGCGAAGGCGTCCTGTACATCCAGGCATTCGCCGCGAATGAGGAGAACGGCGGTGTCGCCTTCCCGCTCAGCGGGCTCACGCTGGAGGAGGGCGTTCCGACCACCATCCGTTTCGACGCCGCAGACTTCAACCAATCGTGGACGACGGGCGGCCCGTATCTCGTCGGCCTCGCTTCCGGGGTGCCCGGGATCACTGATTCGGGAGATATCGGTTCCGCGGTGTTCTCGGCGGACGCAAACGACGGTCCATTCCCCATGCGGTACCAGACGCGCTCATTCACCGTGACCCCCGCTCAAACCGTCACCGACCCGTACATCATCATCCGAACCGACGGGATTTCGTCTGGAAACCAGCGGTTCGCGATCGACAACATCCGGATCACGCAGTAGTGCGCGAATCGTTCAAAGGCCTGTTCAGAACCGCGTCAAGCGTCCAACTCGGGCGCACGCCCAAAGCAAAGAGGAGATCTCCGATGAAGACCGCAGCACTCACGCTTCTGATGACCGCCGGCCTCGCCAGCGCCCAAATCGTCGTCGAATACAGCAATAACTTCGTCGCGGTCGAGGGGACCACAGGCGAGGACTATGTCGCTTCGATCGGGTTCGAAGCGGTCGGCAACGGTGACGAGGGCGCGGGGTACTTCGACGGCGGGCGGGCCGCGCTCGTCGTCCAGAGCTACGGGAGCCGCCAGGTCGAGATCGGCATCGCGTCGTTCCAGATGACCGGTCTTACGATGAATCCCGGGACGGAGTACACGATCACCGCGGTGATGACGGAGGATCTCCAGAACTGGAGTCTCGGGCGGAACGCGTTCCTCGGGATGAACGAGGCGACGAACCGGCCCGGGACCCCCTCGCCATTCGCCGGGTACACGACCGATTACGCTCACAACGACATCGTCCTGCCCGGGAACGACGACTTCATCGAGGGGCCCTTCCAGACCGTGCAGTGGATGTACACGCCCTCGTCCACGATCACGGATCCCTACTTCGTGTTCGGGACCGACGACGGGGATGTCAACATCTTCCTCGATTCCCGCATCCGCCTCTACAGCGTTGAGATCACGAGCGGTGAGGACAACGGGACCCTCCCCGGCTGCAACATCGCCGATGTCGCCGAGCCCTACGGCATCCTCGATCTCTCCGATATCTCCGCATTCGTCGCGAGCTTCACGGGCGGCTGCCCGTAACAGGATCGTCTCTCCGGACTCCCCGGAGCGCGGCGCCGCACCGAAAGGCGCGGCCCCGCTTTCGTTCTTCCGATCCCGGTGCTCGCATCATCGGGTCCGCGGCTCGTGGGGCCGTGACGGTCGAGTCGTTTCTGGATTCACGCATTGCAGAGAGAGGTCCATCATGCAGTTGAACACACTCGCGTCCGTCGTTCTGGTTGCCGGTCTTGTGGGTTCGTCGGCCGCGTCCATCGTGACGCTCACGCCCGATGTCATCAACGGGGGCGACTCGAGCACATCGGTGTACGACAACGGTGATGTGCGACTGAGTGCGTTGATCGGCGCCAACGCGGCGACTTTCAACGCGAACGCGTCGCGTCTGGGTATCGACGACCAGGGGACCAACGCGAACGCTTTCAATGACCCCGACACCGACCCGAACAACGGCAACGAAGAGATGCTCCGCATGGAGTTCGCCGCGAACGCGGGGCTGACCCAGCTCAGCTGGGATTTCTCCAGGGCGGCGAATGTCGAGATCTCTGGTTTCCTGTTCGATCCCGGAGCGTCCTTCAGTGGGCAGAATTTCGATCCGAACGGCGTCGAACCAGACTTGAGCGCGACCTACGACGCGGTCTCGGGAACGCTGAGCTTCGCCCTCCCGTTCAACATCGCGTTCGGGAACAACGACGGCTTCCTTGACCTCGCGAACGCCGCAGCCAGCGCGGGCGCCACCCTGATGCTCAAGGTGACGGACACCGGCGAAGCGGGCGCCCAGCTCGCGGTCACCTCGATCTCTTACGACAACGCGGTGCCCACGCCCGCGGGCGCCGCCCTGCTCGCCGGGGCGGGTCTCGCGGCGCTCCGTCGCCGCCGCTGAGTTTGTCTGGCAAATGCTCCTCGGAAGGGCCGTACTCGTGAGAATTCGAATCTGCGCGCGGCGGGCGGTTGCCCGCCGCTTTTTCGAGAGCCTCGTGCTGTTCGCCGGAGCCGTCTCCGCCGCCTCTGCGCAGCCGAATGTCATCGTCTTTTTTGTGGATGACATGGGCGCCGCGGATTGGCAGCACGACACGCACCTCAATCCGACGGGCAGCCATGTCTACGAGACGCCCAACATGCTGCGGCTCGCGTCCGAGGGCGTGACTTTCCGGAATGCCTACGCGTCCGGGCCGGTCTGTTCGCCTTCGCGTGCGTCGATCATGACCGGGCAGTCCACCGCACGGCACGGCGTAACCGATTTCCTCGGAGCCGGATCGGACGCATCCGGTGCACTGGTCCGATCGGCGGACAACTGGACACAGAATCTCTCGCTCGCCGATGTCGTGCTGCCGGAAGTCCTCCGCGACGCGGGGTACGCAACCGGCACCTTCGGGAAATGGCACCTCGGCCAGACCGGCAACCCCGCGTCGAACCCGTTCGTCAGCGGATTCGATACCAACATCGCCGGCGTCTCATCCGGAAATCCCGGATTCGCCGGGGGGTTCTTCGCTGGCAGCGATGGTGCATGGGCCGGCATGCCGGGGCTCGACACCCCCGGGACCTATCAGCCCAGCGACTATCTCTCCGACGCGATCTCGGAAGAGGCCGCGTCGTTCATCCGTGCTCAGGCGAGCGCCAGCGAGCCGTTCTTCGCGTATGTCCCGCACTATGTCGTCCACACGCCCATCGAGGCGCCCGCGGCGCTGGTCGCGTATTACCAGAGCAAGATCGACGCGCTCCCCCCGGGGCTCGTCAGCGGACACGCGAACGCGACCTATGCCGCGATGGTTCAGAAGATGGACGAGTCGCTCGGTCGCGTGCTCGATGCCCTGGACGATCCGGACAACAATCCCCAGACCGATGACAGCATCCGTGACGAGACGATCGTGATCTTCACCGCGGATAACGGGGGGTTGACCAACTTCGGCATCACGAGCAACCGACCCTTCCGAGGCGGCAAAGGCAGCATCTACGAAGGCGGCATCCGCGAGCCGCTGATCATCAGCTACACCGGAAACGAGCGGGTGACGCAGAACACAGCGCTCGACGACGCGCTCGCGATCGGACACGACCTCTATCCGACCATCCTCGAGTGGACCGGCCTCCCGGGCGATGCCACGCAGAACGCGTCGATGGACGGGCGGAGCCTTGTCGGCGTGCTCGAGGGTGGCACCGCGGAGGAGCGGGACCTGATCTGGCACTATCCCCACCGCAGTCCCCAGGCGGTCACCAACAGTCAGCCTGTGGAGGGAGGCGCCTGGGTCTCCGCGATCCGCAGAGGCGATCTGAAACTCATCTACTTCTACGACGAGCGCCGTTTCGAGTGCTATGACCTCCCGGACGATCCGGGAGAAACGCTTGATATCTTCGATCCGGAGGACGAGGCAATCCGCTCCATGAGCCTCGCGCTCTACGAGCATCTGCGAGAAGTCGATGCCCCGATGCCGCGCGACATCGGCAACGAATTCCCGCTGCCCGCGCCGTCGATCGTCGAATCGGAGCAGCGCCCAGAGATCAACACCTTCGTGACCGCGGATTTCGGCGCGACCCAGGACTTCCGTGCCGGTGCGGTGGGAGAAACCGGATTCGACGGCGCGGACAACGGCTCGCTCGCGGCGACCTTCGACCAGGGCGAGACGACTCCTGGCGCTCTGACCATCCGGAACTCAGCGCCAACCCGCTTCGTCGCCGGCGCGATCGAGGCGCCGTTTCTGTTCAAGGATGTCCGGGGCGACTTCATCGCAACGATGAGGATCGATTCCATGCAGGAAGCGAACTTTCATGTCGCGGCGATGCTCGCGGGCGACCCCGCCGACATGCAACACAATTTCGTGTGGGTCGGGCAGCAGAACCGCGACGGAACCAACGACTTCGCCCAGTCGCGGAGCATCCGAGACGGCGTCCGCGAATCCGATGCGGGAGAACCCGGCGTCTATCCCTATTACAGGCTCGTCCGCTCGGGCGATTCTCTGATCGGGTTCTTCTCCGAGGACGGTCTCGTCTGGACACCATTCGTCGAGCATGTCCGTCCGGACCTTCCGGAAGGACTCCGGGTCGGCCTGAGCCAGGGCCTGTTCGGTACGAACAGCGCAACGCTCGTGGTCGGCTCGTTCCAGATCGCCAGTCCGTGCGATGCAGACATCGCCAAACCCAGGGGCGAACTCGACGAAGGCGACATCCTCCGCTTCATCGATGGAGTTCTCGACGAGGAGGCCTTCGCGGACCGGTCGATGCCTTTCGGTTCGTGGGATTATTTCGATCTGCTCGCGTACTTGAGGCTGTTCGACACGGGGTGCCCGTGAAGCACCACGAGCATTCCGCGGACGCGGCGCGGCCCGGTCATCAGCGGTTGCGTCGCATGATCCGCCGGGCCCCGCCGATCACGCGCTCCCAGTCCATCGCGGGCCCCGGGTCGATTTTATTGTCCTGCACATGCTGGTGCCCCAGGACGCCCCGGTAGCGGACGAATTCTTCGTCGGTCATCACGCGGTTGAGCGGGGCGCCGTTTTCGTTGCGCGGGAAGTCGCACTCGATCCGCGGGAGCACGGTGCACAGCGCCGCGGTGAGTTTGATCAACGAGTCGTACTGTTCGGGCGTGAAATCGGGCTGCACCAACTCACGCCCGTTGATCTCGCCCTCCACGAAACGGTCCGTCGCGGGACGCCCGACGAACCCGCGCGTGCGCACACCCCCGTCGCCCATCCAGTCCGGGAGACGGATGCGATACCCGGATCCGTCCCGGTCGTACCAGGTCTCGAGCGGCGTGCCCCGAACCTCTTCGTACGCGCCGATATGCGCGATCTCGATCCCGACGGAGCGATCGTTCGCTTTCGTTGCGTGCCACGCGCGCTCTTTGACATCGAGCGTCTGATAGATGGTCCCATCGATGTCGAGCAGGAAGTGCACGCTCAGCCCGCGACGATCGTGCAGGATCTTGAAACACTGCCGGCTCGTGCCGCTCACATCGTAATGCAGCACGAACTGGTCGACGGTCCGCTGGAGATCCTCGAGCGTCCAGCCCCCGCCGCGAACGCGTTCAAGCGTTTCCTCGTCGAGCCCCGACCTTCTGAGGCTGTACCGATTGGGCGACCCGATCGCGCCCTCGATCGCGGACCACGCGGACTGATCCGGGGGCGAGAACCGACGCTCCACCCGGTACGCGTCGTATCCGCCGGGGTCGGTCCAGAGCACCACCGGGGCGCCGGTGTGCACGAGCCGACCCGCGACCATGATCTCGTCGCCCGCCCGCTCGTCGATTCGGCCGATCCGCCGCTCCGTTGCGTCACCCGTACTCCGACAGGTCGGGAGAAACGCCGCCGTGAACGCAAGCACGGCGAGCGAGACGATTCGGAACAACACGCGGCGCCCGGGGCTGCGCTCACTCATGGAGAACTCCACTCTTTTCAGTAGCGTTGTGATCTGTCCTGCCCGAGCTGGCGCGGACGACGGTCTCCCCGACCGCGGACCAGTACGGGAATGCGACGGTGTCATACTCATAGACATTGTCGTTCAGCGTGCCGTTGGCATTGGTATACAGCGTCCCGGCGATGAACAAGGCGGGGGGGCGCCCGTCGATCGAGATCCCCGAGGTCGTGGTGGTGAACCCGTAGGCAAGCCCGATCTTGTTATAGATCCGCACGGCTCGGGACGGGAGCGCCCGCCGCACGCCGGGCAGCATGAACTTCGCCCACTCGTCCGGATACGCGTCGGGGTCGTACCGCGGGTTGCCCGATTCGCGTGGAAGCATGCCCATCGCCTCGACGAGCAACGCGCGATGCTCGTCCGAGAGCGGGAACCCGGGCTTGCCGAGGTCCACATCCGGGCGAACCACCATCACCACCGCGTCCTGCAGATCGCGCAGCGAGACGCGGTTCGACCGCGCGAACGACTTCGGGCGTTCCCGGCGCTCGCCGGCCACCATCTCCGCGTCCCCCACATCGAGCATCGGGACCCCTGTCGTTTCGTCCGCCGGTGGATCAACCCGTTCCCGGATCGTGTGCACACGCCCGTCCCCGAGGTCGAGATCGATCCTGGGCATCCGTCTGTTCTGCTCTGCCGAGTACCCCACGCTCAGCCTGTGACGAATCCGAACGGACCCGAGTCCCGCGTCGTGCATCATCCGGTTGAGATCCGCGCGTCCGACAAAGCCGAGAAGCCGGTTGAACGCCCGGTTATCCGACACGACGAACAGCTTGCGGATCTCGTGTCGCACCGTAATCAGCCCGGTGTCGCGGTTGCTGGGGTCTGATGATTCCAGTGCCTCACCCTCGAACATCGGGTGAAATGTCAGGGGCGTGTCGGCATCCGCCGGGATCCCCGACGACTGCAACTCCTGGATCCGAAGCAACGCGCCGACTGCCGCGAACAGCTTCACCGTGCTCGCGGGGTAGAAGTACGCCCGATCGACCGCCTGCCCGGCTCGGACCAGACGCGGAGGGTCGAGCGACGAATCGACAACGCCGATCAGCAGCTGCGCGCGATGCGTCCCGAACGCCTCATCCGGCGCGAACAGCACCGGACCCACGATCGCATCCTCCCGCAATGCCGACATCAGCGCCGAGGCGTCCGGTGCGGCGGCTGGATCGGGGAAGGAGCGGTCTGCCACTTGCCCGATGGAGGGGGCGCACCCGATGCACCAGCAGGCCCAGAATGCCCAGTGAAAACGCTTCATGCTCCTCAGCGTATCCGAGAGGTCGCCGAACCAGAAACAACCCCGCATCACGCATCCGCCACGACGGTTTCGGGGCCGATCAGGTCCGCGATTGACTCGCGCGGCCGGATCAGCACCGCGCGATCCCCGTCGAGCAGAACCTCAGCGGGCCGGGGATGCTGGTTGTATGTCGAGGCCATCGACATGCCGTACGCACCCGCGCCGAACACCGCGAGCAACTCGCCCGCAGCAACCCTCGGGAACGGGCGGTCCCGCGCGATGAAGTCCCCGGTTTCGCAGATGGGGCCCACGATATCCGCGGGAGGGGACTCACAATCAGAGCTTCCGTCGAACGGACCACACCCCGAATCCACGGGCCAGATCGCGTGGAACGACTCGTAGAGCGATGGTCGGAGAAGCGTCTGCATCCCCGCGTCACAGATGATAAACCTCCGCTCGGCCGTAGCCTTGACATACTCAACGCTCGTCAGCAGGAGCCCGTTCGTTGCGATGATCGAGCGTCCGGGCTCGAAGTGGATCTCCGTCCCACGCTCGATCTCCGGTGCGAGCGGCTCGCCGATCGCGTTCGCGAAGGCATCCAGGTCGCGCGCCTGCTCGGGTCGATAGGCGCTCGGCCAGCCCCCGCCCATGTCCAGCACCTCGACCCGGCACCCCACCTCGCGAAGCCGCGACGCGGAACGGGCGATCGCGAGAGCCGCTTCCGCGAAAGGCTCGGGCTCGTACACCGGAGACCCGATGTGCACATGCAGCCCGATCGGGTCGGCGCCCCCTGTACCATCCGCAGCCCGCGCGGCGCGCCGGTACAGCTTCTCGGCCTCGCCCAGGTCGATCCCGAACTTGTTGTGCTTCCGCCCGGTCGTCGTGTACGGATGCGTGCGCGCATCGATGTCCGGATTCACGCGGAGCGCCACACGAACGCGGACCGAGAGGTCGCGAGCGATCCGGTCCACCCGAGCCAACTCCGCCTCGCTCTCGACATTGATCAGCCCGACAGGCCCCCGATCCACGGGATCGGGGAGGCCGAATCGATCGGGGAGGTCCGTTCCTCGCAACGGGCTGTAGCCGCCGTCGATCGCCGCCGCGATCTCTGCCTCGGACTTCCCGACCCCGGCGAACGCGATCCTGTGCATCGGGCAGCCCGCGAGCCACGCACGCTCGACCTCGCCGCCGGAGACCGCGTCGATCCCGAGCCCGGCTCCGACGAGCAGCGAGAGGATGCGGACATTCCCGCACGCTTTCGCGGCAAAGTGGATCTCGGGCGTGAAGCGCGCGAACGCCTCCCGGAACGCCCCCGCGCTCCGCCGAATGCCCGCGGCGCTGTACAGGTAAACCGGTGTCCCAAACCGCTCGGCGATCCCGCTGATCGGCGACCCCTCGTGGGTCAGCCTCCCGCCCTCGTAGGCGAATGGGCCCAGCGGCCCCGCGGGGGAGCCGGCATCGTCCAACGGTGCTGTCGAGACCTCGGATCGGCGCATCGTGCGATCCTAACCGCTCCGGTACACTCCGGAGCATGGGTTTTCAGGGAGCGTGTCACGCATCTCGTCTACGCATCGACCACCTCGATGATCGTCATTCAATGCATCGCTGCGCAGACCGCGCGAAACGCTTGAACACGAGCGGCCAGATCACGATTGCCGGTCACTTTCTGCTCATCCTGTTGTGCGCGATGAACATCGGCTGCCGGGCCGTCGAGTCCGCGGGACCGTTCGCACATGAGCACAGGACCCTTACCCCAACGCCCGGAACGCCGTTGGTTGGCTCGGGCGATTACGCGCGTCCGAGCCTACCGATCGAAGTCCGCCCCGAGGGCGGGCTCACGGAGTGCATCGCGTCATTCAACGCGGACGTTCCAACTGGCGCCGGTGTCGTGCTGGAGGTTGCGCCGGCACGGTCAGACGGGTCCCACAGCCTCTGGCTGAGGCTCGCCTCCTGGGGCGAGGTTCCCGAAGCGTGGCCGGACCGGACCCAAGCGCCGGGGGCGACGGTCGCGATCGACGAACTCCTGCTCGAGGAACCCGCCCATGCGGTCTGGGTCCGCGTCGTGGCGTTCGATACGGGAGAGCCTGTCCGCGTGCGCCGCGTCGATGTTGTCGCGACCAGGGCGGACCCGACCCGCGACCTCTCGCCCGCGCCCGGTGCGCGCATCGAGTGGCCCGTTCCCTTCATCCCGAACGAGGAAGTGGATCCATCGCTCCGCTCCCGCTTGTGCAGCCCCACGGCCCTCAACATGCTCCTGAATCACCGAGCGCCCGGCGTCCGCCACCCCCGGGTTGTGGAGACGGTCTACAGCGAGCGATTCGATCTCTACGGGGTCTGGCCGCGCGCGATCCAGACCGCCTGGCAGTTCGGCGTCCCGGGTTCGCTCGTTCGGTTCGCGGATTGGCACGAGGTGCGCGCGCATCTCGAGTCGGTCGGGCCCATCGCGATCAGCATCACCGCCCGTCCCGGGGAAGTCCGGAACATGCCCTACGAATCGGACAACGGCCATCTGATCGTCCTCGCGGGCCTGACGGAGCGGGGCGATGCGATCGTCATCGATCCGGCGCTCCGCAACGAAGACGAGGCAAGACGCATCTACCGCGCCAAGGACCTTTCCAAGGTCTGGCTCCGACGCAAGCGGGGGACCGCGTACGCCCTCGAAGCGCCCTAGATCACGAACGGTCGAGCACCGCGTCGAGCCGACCGCCCGCGTCGCCCAGCAACCGATCGGCTTCGGACCGGTCGACACCCAGACGATGCATGACCACCGCGTGCTTGACGGATCGCCCGCTCCGCTCGAGCAGCACGAAGCACGCGTCGCGATCCAGGCCCGTCAGTTCGCGGATGATCCGCGCGGCCCGGTCCATCAGCTTGTCGTTGGTTGCGCGCAGATCGACCATCAGATTCTGGTAGACACGCCCCGTGCGCACCATCAGCGTTGTTGAGATCGTGTTGATCGCGAGCTTGGTCGCGGTGCCCGCCTTCATGCGCGTCGAACCCGTCACGACCTCGGGCCCCGTCTCGAGCACGACGAGGACATCCGCCCCGGGGGGCTTCTCGATCGGTGTGCAGCAGACAAGCCCCGTCGCGCATCCCGGGGCGAGCCCCTTCGCGATCGCCAATCCCCCGCGCACATAGGGCGTCGTCCCGCCAGCCGCGAGCCCGACGACGGTGTCGTCATCACGGATCCCGAGCGCACGGAGCTCGTCCTCGGCGCCGTCCGGCTCGTCCTCCCGGGACTCGCTGGAACGCTTGAGCGCCGCGTCACCCCCTGCGATCACGCCCACCACCCGTCCGATCTCCACTTGGAAGGTCGGGGGCGCTTCCGATGCATCCAGCACCCCGAGCCGTCCCGAGGTGCCGGCGCCGAGGTAGATCAGACGCCCCCCGCGGCGGAAGCCCGGTTCGGCGCGCCCGATCAGGTCCGTTAGCGCGTCCGAGGCTCGATCCATCGCGTCCAGCACCGCTCGGTTTTCCTCGTTGATGAGGTCCACGCACGCGCGCACGCTGAGCGTGTGCAGGTCCATCGACCTCGGGTTCCGGTGCTCGGTCGCGATCGTGGATCGGTCTGGGGGGAGGCTGCTGGTCATTCGCTCGCTGTCCACACGGTGCGGGGGCTGCTCGGGCGAGACATGACCTCCCACGACCCGTCGGGAGGGAGGGTCCATGAGCCCGAGACGGGGGGAGGCGACCCGACGCCCGTGACACCCGGGAGCGTGATCGGGATGCCCTCCAGCGACAGTAGCCCGAGCACGCCCATCGCCGCGGCCTCGCGGGCCTGGATCGGGACGCCGAACGCGTCGGAGAGTCGGATCCGGCAGTGGGGGGCGTGCCGGATGATCGCGTCAACGAGCGCGGCGTTGCGAGCCCCGCCGCCGGCGAGGGCGGCCTGGGTCGCGTCCCCTAGATCCGACGCGATCGTGCGTCCGATCGCGTCGGCGAGTGTCGCGAGCGCATCGCCCGGGGAGAGGCCGCCGAGGCATTCAAGGAACTCCTGGTGCTCATCACCGCTCCCCAGCGATCGCGGTGCAGCGGGCGTGTGGGCCAATCGCTCGGCGACCGCCGCCGCGCGCCCCGCATCCACAGCACCGCGCAGCGCTGCGCGCCCGCCGTCATCGAAGGCGAGGCCGAGCAGTTCGCTCGCCGCGGCATCGAGCAGGTGGTTGCACGAGCAGACATCGCGTCCCGACACGGTGCCCCGAGCCCCGAGATGTGTGATGTTGCAGAACCCACCGAGGTTGACGATCGAGATCGGGCGGTGCGCGGCGTAGAGCACGGCGTCTGCGGTCGGCGTGATCGGGGCGCCCTCACCTCCCCCAGCGAGGTCGGCCGCACGAAGATCGTGGACGACGGGGACGCCGAACCGGCGCGCGATCGGCGCGGGGTTGAACACCTGCCAGCTCAGCCCCCCGGCGTGGTGGAGCGTCTGCCCGTGGCAGGCGATGACAGCGACCCTTTCCTGCGGCAGAGCCCGCTCGGCGCGATCCAACGCGATCGAGATCGCGTCCGCATGGCGTTCGGTCAGCGCCCCGACCAGCGAGCAGATTTCCGCGGCCGTGGTCTCGGCGCCGAGCGAGATCGCCCGAAGTCTCCGCCCGTCCTCGCCCAGCGGCACGCTCCCCGAGGCGATGATCGAGGTCTTGCGCGCGTCGGCGTCCCCATCCGCGAGTACGACGGCAGCGTCCACCCCGTCGCAGCTGGTCCCGCTCATGCAGCCGATCACGAGGCGAGCCCGACTCATACCGAGCCCTCGGTCGGCGCACAGAGCGGGATCTCGTCCCAGAACGCGAGGCTTTCGGCGAGGCCTCCGCGGCGCGACCGTTGGGTCCAGAGCGCGGCATGCTCCGCCTTGAGAAGACTGAGCTCCGCCGCGAGCGACTCGGGCGTGCGCTCGGCGCAGGTCGCTCCCCGGCGCCGCAGCGCCACATCACAGGCCCAGATTGCGCAGGCGCACGCGTGCCTGAGCTCGCGTTCGACGAGTTCTCCGGCGCCGGTCGGGACGCGTTGCGCGAGATCGGCAAGGCGATCCCGGCACGATTCCCAAGGGCCGGTGTCTTTCGGGAGCCCGAGCGGCAGAGGCGGTGGGTGGAGCTCGGTGAACAGCGCCGACGCGTTCGCGAGCGGGCGGTGCGTCCCGTCGTCCGCGGGGACGCCCGACACCGCCCTGAGCGGCTCGTCGGCATCACCCAACTCCTCGATGAACCCCGCGGTGCGGAGCGACGCGTCTCCGAAG
>DLBY01000005.1 GCA_002480345.1 Phycisphaerales bacterium UBA7812
CCAGGCGGGTCGAGGGCTGGCCGCGCAGCAGCGCCTCGGCCTGCATGCGCCGGATCCGGTCCGCCTGCTCGATCTCGCGCCGCGCGATCTCGTTGACGCGGTTGATCGGGTAGTCCTGCCCCTCCTTGAGGCGCTGGTGCATGAAGAACTCCGCCGCTTCCTTCGCGCCGGTCGTGGGCGTGGACCGCAGCTTCTTCTCGATCTTCGCGTCCACGACGGGGCGGAGCGCCTCGGGGAGTTGGTCGTACCCCGAGCCTTCGCGGACCGCGTCCGCGTCCCGGCGGGGCAGGAGGCCCGACGCGTGCTGGTGCAGCACCGTCTCGATGTAACGCCGCCTCGCCTCGAACGGCTCGGCGCTCGCCGCATCCCGCGTGGCCGCCTCGCCCACGCTCGCCATCGTCGCGGATTCGCCCGAGCCCGTGCATCCCGTCAGCGTTGCCGCCGCGAGCCCCGCGCCGAGCATCATCCCGCACCACATCCGTCGCATACTCATGATCGTCCTCGTTCTCGCCCCTCGGGCCGTGGTCGCCGCTGATGGGCGGCATCCCGCACGGTAGCACTTCCGTTGTTGGCGTCCGCAGACCCACCGCGCCGGGCAACGCCCCCGGGAGTCCATACGCCTGTGCGGGGTCGAGAGTTGCGATCCCGCCGCGAGGAGTCCGCCGCCCGCGTCACTCCGGAAACTCTACTTGTTTGCATTCTGATTGCATCAAAATAATCAGCAAAATTGCGTATCCCACGAAAGGCCGGACAAGGCGGCCCGGTAACCTGCGCCTCAATGACCTCCTGATTGAGGGGGATTCGGCGGCTGTTCTGCCGTCGACAGAGAAAGGGAATGAGGGCATGTTGAAGAACACACCGCTTATGGGCGGCGCGGCGATTGTCGCGACCGCGGGTCTTGCCGCGTCGGCGCACGGCGCTCCGAATGCGCTCGATGGGCTGCTCGCGCACGCAGAAGTCGTCGGGCCCGCGGGGCAGCCGGAGCTGATCATCCCGATGGAAACGCCCGGCTGGGCGCAGGCCCTGGGGGTGACCGCCACGAGCCGGTACTACAAAGGCCTGTGCGGGCCCGACGGCGCCGCCGCGACGATCGAGCAGCTCATCGCCCACGCGGAACGCGATCTGAACGGGTGGCAGAACCGTGGCGCCCTGACAACGCAGAGTGTCGGGACCAGCCCGCAGTTCGACATCAGCTTCAACGCGCTGAACGCGCTGCTGGTCGGGTTCTACCTCCCGGACTTCGTGGAGGCCGCCGAGTTCGTCGACCGCCAGTTCAACAACCGGGTGGTCAACCGCGTGGACCTCGATGTCCAGTCCATCCCGGGCAGCACTATCGGGTCCGCGGGCAGCACCCGCTACACGATCCCCTGGTCGATCTATGTCGAGGGGCTCCGCGAATCGTCCGACCGCGAGGACGACGATTTCGCGGACGCGTTGCCGCTCAACTCGCTCCCCGTCCGGTACGGCTTCCCGGGCGCCTCCATTACGAGTGAAACACAGATCGTCGTCACCGATGCGCAACTGCGGGCCGTATTCGGGGAGACCGCGGTCCCGCCGACGAACTCGGTGTCCATCACCCTGGATTCGGACAACGCGTGGGCGTTCTTCGGGTGCGCGGTCGCGCCGGTCGGGAGCCAGCTCAGCCTGATCGATGTCGCGGTCCACGAGATCACGCACAGCCTGGGGTACACGAGCAACATCGCCGAGGGCGGGGGCAACAGCAGCCAGCAGATCCAGGGCCTCGATGTCGCGCGGTTCTTCCAGGACTTCCTGATCGGGCCCACGCTCCCCGGTGTGCAGGGCGGGCCGCCCATCAACAACCAGCAGTTCACCGCCTTCGAGCGGCACGGGCAATTCGCGATCCTCAGCGGGTTCTCGTCCCACACCTACTCGAGCACCCCGAACGGGTTCTCCACGCTCCTCGAGGACGGCGTGGACAACCAGCCCTCCCACCTCGCACGCCGCGACACCTTCGCCGACAAGCTGGGCATCATGGACCCCGTGCTCATCAGCGGGACGACCTTCTGCGATTCGTTCTACTCACAGGCGGACACCCAGCCCCTCGACGACATGGGGTGGACCTACATCACGCCCAACGCGATCCAGGACTGCAACAGCAACGGCCTTCCCGACATCATCGACATCGTCAACGGCGCCCCGGACACCAACACCAACCTCATCCCCGACGCGTGCGAGAACTTCTTCGCGGATGTCAACATCGGGCCCGCGTTCACGGGCCTGACGCTCTCGGAGTGGTCCGCGCCGGGGCTGTCCACGCTCAGCGGGTTCAACCCCAATAACTTCTCGCTCATCTTCCGCGGCGCGACCGATGACGCGACGATCGACCACAACTCGGGCGCCGACATCGTCGCCCGCGTCAGCGGGTTCTTCAACGCCCCCGCGACGGGCGAGTACGCCTTCCGCGTGGGGCACGACGAGCCCGCGACGCTCCGGGTCGCCGGGCAGACCCTGATGGCGATCAACAGCAACCGGGCCCTCGACGGCTTCGATTCGTCGAACATCGCGCCCCAGAACTTCATCAATCTCGACGCGGGCTTCCACGCTTTCGAGCTCACCGTCATCCTCAACAGCAGCAGCGACGATGTCACCGTGATCGCGGATTCGCCCGCCCTGGGCGGGTGGCGCGCGCTCAACCAGAGCGATTTCGCCGCGAGATTGAGCGACTTCCCCGACTGCAACAGCAACGGGATCGACGACCAATTCGACGCCGACAGCGACGGGGACGGCACACCCGACGACTGCGAGCAGGACTGCGACGGGGACGGCATCCCCGACGAGACCCAGGTCACGGGCGACTTCGCCAACGCGACCAACCTGGGCACCGTCGCCGCCCCGGGCGAGACGCTGACCATCGAAACCGTGGGATCCGGATTCGACACCGAGATCGGGCTCTACGACGCCTCGGGGACGCTGATCGTCGCGAACGACGACATCCAGCCGGGCTTGCTCCAGAGCCGCATCGTCGAGGTCCTCCCCGAGGGCGAGTACTTCCTGGGTGTCGGCGGGTTCAATGTCGCGTTCGTCAACGGGCCAGGCGTCAACCTGCTCGGATCGACCTGCCAGGCATCGGGCGATCTCGAGATCAACTTCGACAGCGCCTCGGGCAACCGCAGCGACAGCACCGTGCTCGCCTCCGGGCGCACGCAGTGGTACGCGTTCAATGTCACGGAAACCGCCGACTGCGACGGGGACGGGATCGTGGATTCCCAGGAGCTCGACTGCGACAACAACGGCGTGCCCGACGACTGCGAGATCTTCGATATCCAGTTCGGAGGGGACACCATCGGCGACGCGTCGCAGGCGATCGTCATCAACACCCGCGGCTCGGCCTTCGACACCGAGATCGCGGTGTGGGATGCCGACGGGACGCTGCTCGCGACCAACGACGACATCTCCTTCCCGGCCAACACCCAGAGCGAGATCGTCCGGATGTATGACCCGGGTGACTATGTGCTCGTCGTCGCCGGGTTCAACACCGTGTTCAGCGACTTCTCGCCCGACTTCACCTCGGGGGGCGTCGCGGTCAACCAGAGCGGGTGTGCGGCCGGCGGGTTGCTCAGCCTCGAAGCCGGGAGCGTGAGCGCGGCCGACTTCTTCGAACTGCCCTCGGGACGGGTCGCCTTCTTCCCGTTCACCATCGCCGAGGCGCCGCAGCCTTGCAACGACGCGGACCTCAGTCTGCCCTTCGGGGTCCTCGACCTCGCGGACATCAACGCGTTCGTCGCGGGCTTCACGAGCCAGGATGCCATCTCGGACCTCGACGGCAACGGGATCTTCGACCTGTCCGACATCAACCAGTTCGTCATCGCGTTCACGGGCGGCTGCCCCTGAGCACCCGGCCTGAACCGATGATCCGAACAGAAAACTGACCCCCGTCGGGCGGTGAGAGTCGCCCGACGGGCTTGCCCGGACTTGATCCGCCCTCGCGGCGGAGCCTAAACTCTGGGCTCGCGAACAGGCCGGGAGGGCCTGCTCACACCAGAATCTTGCTCGGAGAGCGATCTCCGGGCCCGCCCCGCCCGGTAGGCGGCGTACCCCCGACGGTGTCCACGGACGCACGCAGGACGCGCGGCCCGTGCCCACACCTGGGAACCCGATCGACGGACCGCCCTTGGTGTGCCCGCGGATCGGAACATCCGACCACCCAGCGGGTCTCTTCGGGGGCCCGAGAGCCGCCACGATGATGTGGCAGGAGTTCGAACGATGAGCACAGGCCACGCCACCCACCTCCGGCGACAGACCTTCATGGCCAAGAACGGGGATGTCGAACGCGTCTGGCGTCACGCCGACGCCGAAGGCGTGCCCCTGGGCCGCCTCGCGTCGGAGATCGCGGTCGTCCTCATGGGCAAGCACCGCCCCGAGTACACCCCCCATGTCGACACGGGCGACTTCGTCATCGTCACCAACGCGACGAAGGTCAAGCTGACCGGCAACAAGGCGACCCAGAAGTTCAACAAGCGCTTCTCGGGTTACCCCGGGGGACTCAAGCTGACTTCCTACGGCGATATGCGTGAGGACCGCCCCGAGCGCCTCATCGAACTCGCCGTCCGCCGGATGCTGCCCAAGAACCGCCTGGGACGCCAGATGCTCAAGAAGCTGAAGGTCTACCCCGGCGCCGAGCATCCCCACGCCAATCACAAGCCCATCGCGTTGCACGCCTGATTCCCACCGCGGATCCAACACCCGCCGCGGCGGGAAGGAGCACACTCACCATGGCAGAGCAAGGTTTCCAGACCACCATCACCAACCCCGACCTGATCGGCGAAGCGGTCGATTCCGGACCCGCCCCCGAGCAGGCGACCCGACAGATCGCCGAACCCAAGCCCGCCGACAAGCACGGCTGGTGGTGGGGTGTCGGGCGCCGCAAGACCGCGGTCGCCCGCGTCCGTCTCCGCCCCGCGCAGGACGGGAACCCCAAGGTCCAGATCCAGGTCTCCCGCAAGAAGTTCAAGACCGTTGAGGACTACTTCAGCGAGCCCCAGGACCGCGCGGATGTCTACGCCCCCCTGGGCGTGACCGACACCGCCGACAAGCTCGAGGTCTTCGTCCGCGCCGACGGCGGCGGCATCACCGGGCAGGCCCAGGCGATCCGCCTCGGCATCGCCCGTGCCCTCGTCGGGTACGACCCCCAGCTCGAGCCCGTCCTTCGCGAGAAGGGCTACCTCACCCGCGATGCGCGGAAGGTCGAACGCAAGAAGTACGGCCAGCCCGGCGCCCGCCGTCGCTTCCAGTTCTCGAAGCGCTGATCGGTCCGGGTCTCGTCTCTCGCGCCGAGAGCGAGACGGCACCGCTCGACAACAAGTCCCCCGCAGCCCGACCCGAAGCGATCGGGCTTTTTTTTCGCGCCGCGCGGCGTCAGGCCGCGCAGGGAACACAATCCGGCGCGCGCCGGGCCGTGCGTCGCCCCCCCACCGGTACAGTGTCGCCATGAGGCGCAGGCTGCTCAGGCTCCGAAGGCGGATCCGACCGATCGCGATCGGCGCGGGGCTCGCCTGCGCCGCGATCGCGGCGCTGCTGCTGATCACCGCATCCTCGCTTGTGCGCCTGAGCCCCTCGTGGTGGAGGCACTACACCCTCGACACCGGGTTGAAAGACCACGCCGCCCGCGTGGAGAACGCCGCGATTTCTCATCTCTACCGCGCCCGCCCCGCGGACCCGGCGCTTACCGACGACGGCGCCCCCTGGCGCAGCGCCCCCTGGTCCATCGCCCTGCGCGAAGAGGACGCCAGCGCCTGGCTCACCGCGCGCCTCCCCGACTGGCTCGAGGGCGACGCCGGCAAGATCGCCGAGTGGCCCGAAGGCCTCGGGCAACCCCAGGTCCGCTTCGAGAACGGACGCCTCCGCGTCGGCGCGGCGCTCCGATTCGAGCAGGGCGACCGCGTCATCTCCGCCGCGATCACGCCCGAGTTCCACGACGACGGCTCGCTCTGGCTGCGCACCGACTGGATCCACATCGGACGGCTCCCCCTCCCCGCGGGCCCCATGCTCACGCACGCGGACCGCGCGATCGCCGACGAGATGCCCGAAGAACTCGCCGACGAGATCGCCCGCGACGCCGAGCGCGCCGGGTTCTTCGAGATCCTGAGAGGCGAGGCACCCCTCGTCCGCGAGCCCGTCCTCCGCCTCGACGACGGGCGGGCGGTGCGCCTACTCGCCCTCCGCCTCACGGACGGACGGATCGAGATCGACTGCCAGACGATCGCCCGGAACAGGGCGTCCAGAAACTGACTCCACGAGCGCCGAGAGACGAATACGCTGCTGTTATGCGAAACCACACCCTTGCCGTGCTCGCTCTTTCGTGTGCCACCGTCGCCCAGGCCCAGACGCTTGAAACCGTCGCCGAGGGGCTGAACCGGCCCTGTGACATGACCGTCGACCCCGACGGGCGACTCCTCGTCGTCGAGCAGGACGGGCTCGTCCGCGTCATCGAAACGGACGGGACGCTCCGCGACTCCCCGTTCATCGAGGTCGACCGCTCGAACTTCACCGACCACACCTCCAACTGGGAGCGGGGTCTGCTCGGCATCGCCCTCGATCCGGGGTACAGCGAGAACCGTCGCTTCTATCTCTACTACTCCGACAAGGACGGCGACACCGTCACCAGCCGATTCACCGCCAGCGGCGACACCTCCGCGGACTGGTCCACCGAGGAAGTCCTCCTCGAGATCGACCAGCCCTTCGGCAACCACAACGGAGGCTGCCTCCGATTCGGACCCGACGGCATGCTCTACATCGGGCCCGGGGACGGCGGCGCCGCCAACGACCCCCGCGGCTACGGGCAGAACCTCGACACCCACCTGGGCAAACTGCTCCGCATCGATGTCACGGGCGAGCCCGACCCCGGGATGCCCTACGCGATCCCCGACGACAACCCCTTCGTCGGACGCGCCGATGCGAAGCCCGAGATCTGGGCGTACGGCCTCCGCAATCCCTGGAAGTTCGAGTTCGACTCGACCGGACGCCTCTGGATCGCGGATGTCGGGCAGAACCGCTACGAGTATGTCCATGTCCAGAAAGCGGGTTCCGAGGGCGGCGAGAACTACGGCTGGAACATCATGGAAGGCCTCGGCGAGTTCAAGGCCGGACGAAAGAAGGAAGAA
>DLBY01000168.1:0-2257 GCA_002480345.1 Phycisphaerales bacterium UBA7812
GCCAGCGTGTTCAGCCCCGCCTCCCGACGCAGGCGCACCTCCGTCCCGTCCGTCGGATCCAGCGCGATGTAGCCCTGCTGCATCACCCGCCCGGGCCCGTCGAACGACAACGCCCCGCTCACCAAGAACTTCCGCTCGATTTCCGTGCCCATGGGTTCTTTCTTACCACAGTTCGCTACCCCGCACGCGTTCACGCCGCCCGAAGCCCGCCCGAATCGGGCGACCAGGCGTGTGCAAACGCGTCGAGTTCGGCACGCGCCACGCCGTCCGCCGCGCACGCCCGGGCTTCCAGTTCCGCGACCAACGCCTCGAGCGCCGCCGCGGGTCCATCGCCCCCGCCCATGACGCGCTGAACCAGCGCCCCGGCGCACGCGAGGTCGTGATAGAGCCCGAGCGCGTCGTGCAGCGCCTTGAGGTCCCGCCGCAGCGCGCGCGCCGACGACCCATCGAGAACCCCGCGGAACAGCTCGAGCGCGTATTGCGCGCGCTTCTCCGCGATCCGCGCCGCGTGCAGGTCCGCCGCGTCCGCCTGCACGCCGCGGCTCGGCCACTCGATGAGCGGCTGAACCAGCGCGCGCACCCTCTCGACCGCGTATCCGCCGAGCCGGGGGTCATCCTCCCGATCGCGAACGCCCTCCCGCAGCGCACGGGACCGCGACCGGATCGTCGCCTCGTCCGTCTCGCGGAGAACCCGCCGCAGCACGCGCCGCGCGTCCCGGTGCGCGCGCCGCCCCCGCTCGAGCATGAATCGGCAGCCGGGCTCAACCGCCGGCGATTCCGCGGCGATCCGCGTCCACAGCGCCGCCTGGACATCCAGATCGCGGGTCGCACCCGCCGCGCGCCGCAGCCGCTTCAGCATCCGGCGCGCGCGCTTCCGGGGGCGCGCCGCCAGGCACCCGCGGTACGCGTCCAGCACCGCCCCGGCCCGCCGACACGAGACCCGCAATTCGTGCACCGCCTCCTCGTCGCGGCCTTTCGTGCGCGCCGCCCGCGACGCCCACTTCCGCACCCGGCGCATCCGAACGCGCACCGCGACCGCCGCGCCCAACCGCACCGGGTCATCCGCTTTGAGATCCTTCAATGCCGTGCGCGTCGCTCCCATCCCGGCCTCCCTCGCGAGAAACACCGAGACCACCTACCTCTATACAGTACGCGCCGTGGAGACCATCCCATGAGAAAGGCACTCCGAATCGCCTGGCGCACGCTCTGCGCGATCGCCGGTGCCGCGATCGGCGCCGGGCTCCTGGGATTCTGGATGCACTCGTGGACGCTCGCGGCGATCGGGGCCGTGATCGGGATCCCGCTCGGCTGGCTCTTCGGGCGGTTCATCCCCCCGCTCGACCTGCTCGCCGAACTCGATTGAACAACGCCGGATTCCACCCCGGGCCTACCCGGAGCGCCCGGGATCGGCTGGTCAACCACCGCCGCCCGACCTATCGTTGCGGCCCCGCGAGACACATTCCGGGGGGGCAGGTCCGGGGCCCGATGCCCCTCGCCTGCGCCGCAATCCGGACCAAACACGAACACGCGATCCGCACCGCACGGTCGATCCCGAGCACCGAGCCCAGAAAGGACCGCCAGACATGGCCGCAGGAACCCAAGGCACCATCTCCCAGGTCATCGGATCGACCTTCGACGCACAGTTCCCCGAGGACAGCCTCCCCGAGATCTACAACGCCCTCGAGATCACCTGGAACCAGGACGGGCAGGACATGAAGCTCGTGGGCGAGGTCCAGCAGCACCTGGGCGGCGGACGCGTCCGCGCCGTCGCGCTGGGCTCCACCGACGGCCTGAAGCGAGGCATGCCCATCGCGGACACCGGCGCCCCCGTCGCCGTCCCCGTGGGCGAAAAGGTGCTCGGACGCGTCTTCAACCTGCTGGGCGACCCCATCGACAACAAGCCCTCCCCCGAGGGCGTGTCCCGCAGCCCGATCCACCGCGAGGCCCCCGAGTTCAGCGCCCTCAACCCGCGCACCGAGGTCCTCCCCACCGGCATCAAGGTCGTCGACCTCCTCTGCCCCTTTGTCCGAGGCGGCAAGATCGGCCTGTTCGGCGGGGCGGGCGTCGGCAAGACCGTCATCATCCAGGAGATGATCGCCCGCGTCGCGCGTGAGTTCGGCGGCTACTCCGTCTTCTGCGGTGTCGGCGAGCGCACCCGCGAGGGCAACGACCTCTGGCTCGAGATGCAGGAGGCGGAGTACACCGACGCCGAGGGCAAGAGCGCCAACGTCATCGACAAGGTGGCGATGGTCTTCGG
>DLBY01000168.1:2477-2702 GCA_002480345.1 Phycisphaerales bacterium UBA7812
CCCGCGAGGGCAACGACCTCTGGCGCGAAATGTCCGAAGCCGAGTACACCGACGAGAACGGCAACAAGGCCCATGTTCTCGACAAGGTCGCGATGGTGTTCGGGCAGATGAACGAGCCCCCCGGGGCCCGCCTCCGCGTCGCCCTGTCCGGCCTGACCATGGCGGAGAACTTCCGCGACGAGTCGGGTAAAGAGACCATGATGTTCGTGGACAACATCTTCCGCT
>DLBY01000168.1:3015-66415 GCA_002480345.1 Phycisphaerales bacterium UBA7812
CAACATCTTCCGCTTCACCCAGGCGGGTTCGGAAGTGTCCGCGCTGCTGGGCCGGATGCCCTCCGCCGTGGGCTACCAGCCCACGCTCTCGACAGAGATGGGCGAACTCCAGGAGCGGATCACCTCGACGAGCAAGGGTGCCATCACCTCCGTGCAGGCGATCTATGTGCCCGCGGACGACCTGACCGACCCCGCCCCCGCGACCGCCTTCGCCCACCTCGACGCGTTCGTCGTTCTGGAGCGCTCGATCGCGGAGAAGGGCATCTTCCCCGCCGTCGACCCGCTCGCCTCGACCTCGACCATCCTCGATCCGTCGGTCATCGGCGAGCGGCACTACGCCGTGTCGCAGCGCGTCCAGCAGATCCTCCAGCGCTACAAGGACCTGCAGGACATCATCGCCATCCTCGGCGTCGACGAGCTCTCCGAAGAGGACAAGCTCATCGTCGCCCGCGCCCGCAAGATCGAGCGCTTCCTCTCCCAGCCCTTCTATGTCGCGGAGGTCTTCACGGGCTTCCCGGGCATCTACACCAGCCTCGAGGACACCATCGACTCCTTCGAGCGCCTCTGCAACGGCGAGGGCGACGACCTCCCCGAGTCCGCCTTCATGTATGTCGGCACCCTCGACGACGCCCGGGCCAAGGCCGAGAAGGCCGCCGCGAAGGCCTGATGCCACTGCACGCGGCGGATCCATCCGGGTTCGGCTTTGAGTACGAATTTCCAGATCACTGGGCCGAGGCGATCCGTTCGACAAAGGACCTTGTTCTTACCGGAGTGTCCCCCGACGACCTCGGAAGCGTTATCCGTCTTGCTGAATCGGCACATATCGAGGATCGCAGGACCGCTGCGAATCTTCTAAGCCATGCCGGAGCGTCGTACGAGACTGGCCGAACTCGAATCCTCGATCTATTCCACTCGAAACGGGCAAAGCAGCGATGCTGTGCCGTCGATGCGGCATCGGGTTGCCCTCGCGACTTTGAGATCGCGCTGCTTCGAGATGCACTGCAGGATGCCAGCAAGCTCGTTGTACTCGAAGCGTGCCACAACGCGCTCTTTGGGAAACTTACCGAGTTGGTTGATGATTTGTCGCAGCGGATTGAGAAGTCAGATGCCGGTACGGTTCGAGAGGAATTGAAACTGGCTCGGGACGTCTTGAGGGACGGCTGGTCTTACGAGTTCGATCCACCCGACTGTCTTAGTTACTGGATTCGACTCAATGTTGACAACCAACTCGTTAGCTCGTGGATGAAGATCGAAGACGCCAAAACGGTCTCCATCGAACAGGCTCTTCGGGATGAACGCGATCGCCTGAATGACGAGTATCTCGAGCACCACCCGGGCCTCAAAGCACGGACGGCCGAAGACCATTTCTGGACAACCAGACGGGCAAGGCTGCATGCGATGTTCCGCGCTGTTGATGATCGCGACGCACTTACGCATGACCTTGAACGCTTCAGGTCGTCGTGGCCCAGTGGTTGATATCACAGCCGAACCGTGAGTGCAGGGGACATATTCAAGCCTGATCTTATATCAATTGCGTTACACTTCAATCCATGCATCAGCAACAACTCACCCCCGCCAACGTCCTCCTACAGACCCGCATCATCGTCGGCGCCCTCATCGCCGGCGCGACCATGTTCGCCGCCGTCGCCCTCTATATCCACTTCACTTCAGGCCCGTTCGTCACCGACGATCCGATGCTGGTCTATGCCCTCACCGGCGCGGCCGCGCTCATCATGCTCGTCACCGCCGCCATCTCGTTCGTCGCCCCGAGGGTCATCATCAAGCGCGGAGGCGAGAGCGCCGCGCAGGCCGCGACGCCCGAAGAGGGCGAGAACGCGATCGCGACGCACTACTCACAAATCTGCGTCATCCGCGGCGCGCTCGCCGAAGGCCCGGCCCTGTTCTGCATCGTCATCTTCCTGCTCGCCGGGTTCTGGCCCATCCTCCTCGGCCTCCTCCTCGAACTCGCCCACTTCGCAATCCTGTTCCCCACCAAAGACCGCTACGACACCTTCACCCAGCATGCACTCGGGATGAAGTAACACGCCACCGCCGCGCCCGCTCGGCAGCACAAACGCATCCCCAGCGCTTCCACCGGCCCGTGATCACCCGGGAACTCAGGGACATCCACCCACAAACACGCCGACGAACAACCCGATATCACCGAGGTCGTACACCCCGTCCCCGTTCAGATCGCTCGCGGGCGAGCCGCCCACAAACCCCTGCACGAACGCGTTGATGTCCGCGAGATCCAGCACGCCCGCCGGCGGCGCGAGGTCCGCCCCGCACGCGCCCGCGATCGACCGCTCGTTCGCGAGAAACCCGAAGCCGTAGGCGATCATCCCCGACGCGCCGAGGTCGTTCAGCCCCAGCGTTCCCCGGTGCAGCACTCCCGTCGTCGCGCTCGTCGTCGACTCCACGACCGCGACAAGCTCGGCCTCGGCGCCGTCGACCTCCACGCGCAGCGAAACCGGCGCCCCGATCATCTCGGGCTCGAACGGCGCGTGCAGGCGCACCCGGAACTCGACAGGAGGCGTTTCACCCGCGACGGGTGCGCCCCCCGCGTCCAGCAGTTCCAGCGCGATCGCGTCCCGCGCGAGGTACGCGATCGAGACATTCAGCCCCGCGTTGTGCGCGCCCCACCCCTCCGCGTGCCGGTAGGGCATGCGGAACTCGAACGGGTAGTGCTCCGTCGCCGCGTTGGAGTTCACCACGCCCCGGCACAGGTCGAGCCAGCCCGCGCCGCCCGTGTAGATCCGGGGCCACCAGGTGTCGACACCGGGGAAATCGCTCCCCTCCAGGCTGCTCGTCGCCGCGCCCACAGGATTGCGCCCCAGCAGGTTGTCCCAATGGCTCGCGCGCAGCTCGCCCAGCCGTCCCCCGCGAGGCCCGACGCCGTGATCGCCCGTTCCGTCGATCCCCGCGCCGCCGATCGCCGCGAGGATGCCCGGGAACGCCGCGATGTTGCCGGGCTCGTTCCAGGGCTGCGGGATCGTCCACGAATTCTCGTCGTACCGGCGGAAGTCGTAGAGGTTATCGCTCATCGCGACCGCGTGATCCACCCACGAGTCCAGCCACGCCCCGAGCCCCGCCGGGGCCGCGTCGGGATACTCCGCGAGCAGCAGCGAGAGCCCGGTATAGAGCTTGTGCTCGGTGACGCGCTGCCCCTTAGCGATGTCCTTGTCCACCGGGTCGAAGGTCGTGATCACCCACGCGGCCTGTGCGACCGCCGCGTCCAGGTACGCCTGCGGATCCGCGAGCCCGTCGCGCAGCGCCACCTCGTGCATCAGCAGGTTCGAGAGGACCGAGTGCCCCGGGGGCTCCCACCCCTTGAAGTCACCCACGAAGGTGATGACATCGAACAGCCCGACCTGCGTCCACCACTGCTCCACGCTCGATCGCAACGAGAGATAGAACGACTCGTCGATCTCGTCCGCGATGCCGGGGTACAGGTACAGGAAGTGCGCGAGCTCCCCGACGGTCTGCGCGTGGATCCGGTTTTCCGGGAAAGGCCCGCCCGGCGTCTCGTACATCGGGTCGATCAGCAGCAGCCCCGCGCCCCAGTGCAGCAGCTTGCTCATGTCGCTCGCGCCGCTGTCCACGCTCCCGACGAGTGTCTGGTGGTAGGTCTGCGCCGTTCCCGGAAGATCGGCGTCATAGAACGAGCGGATGAAGACATACCCCGGATCGAGCAGCGCCGCGCCCTCCGACGCGAGGTCGATCTCGCCGGGCAGGGCGCGGTAATACCCGGGGTGCGCCATCTGCATGAGCGCGAGCGACCCGAGTTCGTAGGTGAAGTAGCCGCCGTCGCGCCACGCGCCCCCGCCGCTCCCCGACGGGTGCGTCGACACCGCGCTGCGCACATCGATCATGAACTGCAGCGCCGTCTTCATCGTCCGGCGCAGCAGCAGCATCCGCCCGATCTCGAAGGGGTGCGATTCCCCGTCGTCGAACGCGGCGCCGTCCGAGCGGTCCCCGCTCACGCGGATCACATACTCGAGGTCATCCGTCGCGGGCTCGAGCGCCGAGAAATCGCCCACGCCCCCGCTCACCGTCCCGCTGAACACGACCGAGCCCGAGCCCGTCTCGACGACTTCGAACGCCGAGCCGTCCGCGCTCTGCGGCGCCGTGAACCGCTTGGCGCCGAAGGTGTCGTACCCGATCTGGTTCAGCAGGATCGGGTGCGCCGTCGGATCGGGCAGATCGCTGGGCTTGTCGATCCCCTCACCGATCGGGGGCGAGCCGCCGCCGTCCAGAGGCTCCCACAGCAAGATCTCGCGCACGCGCGCGAACCCATTGTCGCTGATCCAGAGACGAAAACTCGTCGCCGACACCGGCGCGTCGAACTCCACCGCGATCGCGCCCGCGTCGTTGCTCGTCACCGCCGAGCCGGGGATCGTGCGCCAGGTCTGCCCGTCGAGCCACTGGAGCTCGAAGGTGTCGATCGCGAACACCTCGCCGTTGCTCCGCGGAAACTCGATCCCCGACCACAGGTGAAAGCTCCCCAGCGTCACCAGCGTGGGCAGGTCCAGCCGCAACCAGTGCGGCCCGGGCACATTCGCGCTGATCCACCGCCCGTCGTCCTCGATGCGTTCGTCGGTCGCTTCCCACGCCGGGGAGTCGATCGTCCATTGCGAGCTCGCCGACGCGGCGCTGCTCGCCGCCCAGTTGAAGGGGGTTGCCCCCGCCGCGCCCACCGACACCAACGCCCAGAACACCGTCCCGACCAACCCGGCTCGCATCATGAACACACCTTCTGCTTCCTGAACGACGCGCCCCCGACGAGCGGCGCCGGCGCGCGATCAGCGCAGCCCGCACCGATTCACTATACCGACAGGTCCGTCCGATCCGCGCATGTTCCGCACCACGCGGCGCGCGCGAAAACGGGCGCGACCGAACAACTCGGCCGCGCCCGTGGAAGAGGTCGGTCCTGCGCGTGATCAGCGCCGGCGACGCGACGCGACCAGCCCGCCCGCCGCGAGCACGCCCAGCCCGCCCGGCGTCGGGACCTGCACCGTGACGGAGATGAAGCTCGAGAAGAAGTCCACCTCGCCCAGCACGATCTGGTCGTTGTTCAAGCCGGGCTCGGTCACCGCTGAATAGAACAGCGGCGACACCCAGGTCCCCCCGACGAGCTCATCGAGCGAACGCGAGATCGAGAACTGCCCCGTCCCGCTCCACCCCTCGTCGGCGCCGCTGATCACGATGCCCGGGATCTGCGCGCCCGGCGCCGGGTCGAGATCCACCGGCACCAGGACCTGCGAGAGGAAGTATGCCGCCGAGCTCTCGCGCGGATCGCCCGGATCCGTCGGGTTCACCGTCAGGTTCAACTCGAGCTGCGCTGCGATCACCGTCCCCCCGTTGAAGGCGTTGGAGTTCGGGATGATGTCGTTGCTCAGGAAGAACTCCTGCCCGATGTCGGGGATCGGCACCAGGAAGGTCTCGGTATCGCCCCCACCGAACGGGCCCGCGCCCGCGAGCCCCGCCGCCGCGCACAGCGGCACGAGTCGTGCCATCGTCTTCATGTCTTGATCTCCTCGTGGGGGGCTTCAGCGCCGACGGCGCGCCGCGACCAGCCCGCCCATCGCGAGCACGCCGAACCCCGCCGGCGCGGGCACCACCGAGAACTGGTAATCGAGCGAAAGCGTGCCGACCTGCGTCAGCTCGCTCGCGAACACCTCGACGAACCCCGCGGGCGGATCGGTGATCACGATGTCGGTGAAGGGGCCGAAGAAGCCCTCCACCGCGCCGTCACCGGTGTAGAACGAGAAGAACCCCGGATCGGTCTGGACCGCCGAGTTGATCGAATCGGTGTACGACTCGGACACGGGATCGCCGGGCGTCCCCGGATCGAACGGGCTGGGGCCCGGCACGCCCGGCGTCAGGTCCCCCGTGAAATTGACGATCCCGATGCCGCCGAGCCCGTAGAACGGCGCGGAAGGCCCGCCATCCCCGCCCTCGGTCGCGTTGAACGAGAGGATGGTGTTGTGGAAGACATCGGTGAACCACGACCCCGACTCGATGAACTGATCGTGGAACGACTGCGCCGTCACTTCGAGACCCAGCGTCCCCTCGAAGCGCACCGTCACGCCCTCGAGCACCCGCGTCCCGCCCTGCGTGTCGAACTGCTGGAACGCGACATTGGTCCCGAACCCCCCGTTCGCGAGGTCGAAGTCGATCGCCGCCGACTGCGTCTCGATCCCGGCGCTCGCGCCGCCGGCCGCCAATCCCATGACAGTCCCCGCGGCCATCGCCGCCGCCGAGGCACGCATCTTCATTCCGTTCTTCATCTGAAATCCCTCCGCTCGATCAGAGCTTCCAATCCAAGAAACAGTCCAGACCCAATCCCCACATCAACCACGACATCCCCAATGAGGGTCACCGCTGGACCCACGAACGCCATGACTCCCGCCGACTCTACACCCGTCGGTTTCTTCTGAAAAGACCAAAGAGAATTTTTTCCAAATATTTCTCTGGAAAAAATTTTCATACGCCCAGATCGCTATGATGGGTCCGTGAGCCCGACGAGAACCAAACAAGAACGGATCGGCCAGCCAGCCATCGCCGTCCGAAACACGGCACACGGAGGCGGCACCATCACCGTCGCCGCCGCCCGCGTCCTTGCCGACGCGCAGCGCGCGATGCACGACCTGCTCACCGGCGCCGGGCTCGCCGACGCTCGGGCGACCGATGTCGCGCGCGGGTTGGGGCTCGACAAGACCCTCGCGTGGAAGCTCGCCCACTTCATCGGGGACGACGCGCCCGAGGCCGCCCGTCACATGCCGGGTCCCAACGCGATCGAGATCGTCCTCAAGGCCGCGACGAAAGCCGGGGTCGCCCGCCAGCGGGTCGACGCCGCCCGCGACGCGGACGCCCGCCTGCGCGCGTTCATGACCGAGCACGCGGGCGACCGGCGCACCTTCGAGGCGATCCTCGCGGGCGCCACGCCCGACGAGGCCCTGATGCTTGAGGAACGGCGCGCCTTCTTCCGCGCCGGATCCACCCTTTGGGGGGTGCGCGCGCAGGCCCAGTTCCTCCTGCTCGCGCTGCGCCCCTCGCCCGAGACGCCGGGCACGCTCGACATCCTGCAACTCTCGGGGTTCATCGCCCTCGAGCGTCTCCGCCCCGATGTGCCCTGGATCATCCGCCGCCTCCGCGCCAGCGACGACACCGGCGCACAGATGTACCAGATCCCCCGCATCCCCCTCGACCCGGAGGGCGTCACCACCGGGGGGATGCCCCTGATCCCCGATTTCTGCTCCTCCCCGCTCCCCGAGATCCGCCAGACCGAGGCGAGCAACGGGTGGATCTACGACGAACTCGTCCCCGGCGCCCTGGGCAAATCGGGAGCCGCAACCATCGTCAACGGCGAGGTCATGCCCGCGGTCGTCCCGTCCGAGCACGCCGACGACAACACCTTCGCGCGCTACATGCTCACGGTGCGCACACCGATCGAGCATGTGCAGGTCGACCTGCTGATCCACGAGGACCTGCCCCACTTCGACGCGCCGCGCTGCTCGGTCGTGGGCCTGCTCGAGGACCGCGCCACGCCTCAGGCGCACGACGGGATGCTCCTGCAGGAGCCGGGCCCCGCGACGAGCCTGGGCACCCCCGCCGCGGTCCGCTCACGCCGCATCCCGGACTATGCGCACATGGCAACCTCCGCCCTCCAGCGCGCGGGGTGGCCCACGCCCGACGCCTTCCGGGGATACCGCTTCTCCAGCGAGTACCCGCCCGCGCCGTGCGAGATCAACCTCCGCTGCCCGATCAACCCGCGCTGACCGACCCCGCCCGCCTCACACGCGCCGATATTCGGCGCGCATGAACTCGGTCCACAGCCCGTCATCACCCAGCACGCACGAACGCAGCAGGCGCCGATCCGCGCCGATGAGTTCGATGATGTCGCGGTACCGGGCCGTTCCCCCGGCCTCGGTCATCGACGGCCCCTCGGTCTCCAGCGTCAGGACATCCCCGTCGCGCGAGCCGTCGTAGACGAACATGTGCGCCATCACCGAGGCGATCCAGCTCCCGGGGTATCGCCCCGTCGCCGGGTCGTACCCGAGCGTCATCCGGGAGTGCATCGTCCCGCCGCCCGGGATCTCCCCCGAGCCCTTCCCGATGATCCAGAGATCGCCCAGCGCCTCGACCCGCTCGGTCCCCGTCGCGATCATCGGTTCCGCCCCCGGCTCGGGCTCGAACGAGCTCTCGTACGCCCACTCCCCGACCATCCGGTGCAGCCAACGGTGTTCCTCGGTCGCTTCGTTCATCATGCGCGGCCCTTTCGCTCTCTCCCACATCATGACCGATGCCGCGGGGCCCTGCGCGCAGCGAAACGCACGCCATCAGTGACGCCGACTAGGCTGCGAATATGACCGACCAATCGCAAGGGGCACACAATCAGGGCGCAATCGGGCTGATCGGCGCGGCCTCGATCGGTGTCGGCGGCATGATCGGCGCCGGCATCTTCTCCATCCTCGGCGTCGTCGGGGGCGTCGCCGGTTCAGCGGCGTGGATCGGCTTCCTCGGCGCCGGCGTCCTCGCGTTGCTGTGCGGGCATTCGTTCGCCCGACTCGGCGCCGCCTTCCCATCCAGCGGCGGGCCCGTCACCTTCCTCACCAAGGGCATCGGGCACAACACGCTCTCGGGGACCCTGAATGTCGTCCTCTGGCTCGGATACATCCTCGCCCTCGCCCTGTACGCCAGCGCCTTTGCGGGCTATGCCGCCGCGCTGATCCACGGACCGTCGCAAGGCGGAGAGGCGATCCAGACCGCGTTCTGGGTCAAGCCCGTCATCGCCGTCGGCGTGGTCGCGGCGTTCCTCCTGCTCAACATCCTGGGCAGCGCCGCGGTCGGCAAGGCCGAGGGCGTTATCGTCGCGGTCAAACTCGTCATTCTGATCGCGTTCGTCGCGATCACCGCGCCGTCGATCGATCCGGCTCTGCTCTCTACGGCGCACTGGAAACCCCCGACCTCCATCGCCTTCAGCCTGGGCACCGCGTTCCTCGCCTTCGAAGGCTTCGGGCTGATCACCAACGCCGCCGGCGAGATGGGCCGCCCCGAGAAGACCCTTCCCCGCGCGATCTACCTGAGCATCACGGTCACGATCGCGGTCTATGTCCTCGTCGTCCTCGCGACCTTCGGCAACCTCACCACCGACGCGATCGCCGCGAAAAAGGAGTACGCCCTCGCCGCCGCCGCCGAGCCCGCGCTCGGGCGCCTCGGCTTCGTCGCGATGGCGGTCGCCGCCCTGTTCAGCACCGCGAGCGCCATCAACGCGACCCTCTTCGGCGCCGCCAACATCAGCTTCCGCGTCGCCCACGAACGCCAGCTCCCCGCGTTCCTCGACCGGAAAGTCTGGGAGGGTGCCCGGTTCGGGCTCTTTGTCACCGCCGGCCTCGTCGCGATCCTCGCCGCCTTTGTCCCGCTCGCTGCGATCGCCAACGCCGGCAGCGCCGTCTTCCTGCTCATCTACGCCTTCGTCTGCGTCGCCCACCTTCGCCTTCGGTCGGAGACCCGCGCCGCCGCGTGGCCGATCTGGGGTGCGCTGGTCGGGTGCGCTGCGGTGCTCGCCCTGCTCATGACCTATCTCGTGCGCAACGACCCGGCCTCCGCGATCGGGTTCGCGGGCCTCCTGCTCCTCGCCTTCGCTGTGGAGGCTCTCTATATGCGCGCCCTCGGACCGATCCGCCGATCCGCCGGCGACTGATCCGCGCCGGACGCCGGTACGATACCCGCATGACCGTCAACACCAAAGCCGCCCCCCGCCGCGACCTCTCGTTCAGCTCGTTCGAGGAGATCCTCGCGGAGCTCGACCGCATCGAGTCCGGCGTGCAGGCCGGCACCGCGACCACCACCGGCAACTGGTCGATCGGCGAGATCTGCGAGCACTGCGCCAAGGTCATCACCGGCGCCTGTGACGGGTTCGAGACCCGCGCCCCCTTCTTCGTCCGCTGGGTCGCCCGCGCCCTGTTCTTCAAGCCCGCGATGGGCGTGAAGCCCATGCCCACCGGCATCAAGCTCCCCAAGTCCGCCGCGGAGATCTTCCCCGAGCCCGGCATCCCCGATGCCGAAGGCATCGCAGAACTCCGCAAAGAGCTCAAACGCGTCCTCGCGGGCAAGGAGATGACCCACCCCAGCCCCGTGTTCGGGAAGATCACCCACGACCAGTGGGTCACCATCCACTGCAAGCACTGCGCCATGCACATGGGCTTCATCTTCCCCGAGGGCGCCCAGGCCCAATCCCCAGCCCAGTAACCCGCCGGTTCCACCTCACCGCCGGAGGCCCCCCATGACCGCCCGCACCTTCGGCCCCATCCCCCCCAACCGACGCGACGACGACGCCCTCCGCTCCGTCGCGCGCCTCCCTGCCCTCGCGTTCGGGTTCACCGCCGACGAGACCCTCCCCTGGTACCGCGACCTCGTCGGCACCGACAACCTCCGCGTCCTCACCCGCACCGACGACACCGGCACCATCCACACCGACGCCGCCCTCGGGCAGGTCCCCATGGGCCTCTACATCGCCGGCAAGCGCGTCGACCAGTTCGGCGTGCTCGGCGTCGCCGTCGCCCCCGAAGCCCGAGGGAAAGGCCTCGCCCGCACGCTTATGGCAGAGGCCGTCCGCGCCATGCACGCCGACAGCGTCCCGCTCTCCGTTCTCTACTCCGCGATGCACCCGCTCTACCGCCGGGTCGGCTACGAACTCGCGGGCCTTCTCTGCACCGCGTCCATCCCCGCCGCCCTGTTCCCGAGATCGCCCGACCCCGATCCCGGAACCTGGCGCGAAGCAACGCCCGACGACCACCCCGCGATCGAATCGCTCTACGACGCCTCCGCGCGCACCCACAACGGCATGCTCGCGCGGTCCGCGTACATCTGGCAGCGCATCCGCGAGCGCGAGGGCAAGGCCGTCGGCTTCATCCACACCGACGCCGATGGCACCCCCGACGCCTACGCCTATCTCGTCCAGAAGAAATGGGCCGAGCCCATCGACACCACCGGCACCGCCGCCGGCGCGCACATGACCGCCACCGACCTCGCCTGGACCTCGCCCGAAGGCCTCGCCGCCCTGTGCGACCTCATCCGCGGCCACTCCAGCGTCGTCGGCACCATCGACACCAACCTGCCCCCCACCAGCCCACTCCTCGCCGCCCTCCCCGACTGGCGGTACTCCATGAAAATCCTCAACTCCTATCTCGTCCGCATCACCCACCTCGAGGCCGCCCTTCTCGCCCGCGGCTATTCCCCCGCGACCACCGCCACCGTCACCCTCGACATCACCGACGAGACCATCCCCGAGAACGCCGGGCTTTGGACGCTCTCCGTCAACGCCGGCACCCCAACCGTCGAGCGCACAACCACCCCCACCGCCCACACCCTCGCGATCAACATCCGCGACCTCGCCCCGATCTACACCGGCTACACCACCCCCCACGCCCTCCGCGACGCGGGGCGGGCACGCTGCGACGACACGACCGCCGACCTCGCCGCCGGGATCTTCGCCACCCCCACCGTCCCCGCCATGACGGACATGTTCTGACAGCCCGTCTTCATCCCCCTTCTTCTCCCCCTGGGGAGAAGTGCCCGCGCAAGCGGGCGATGAGGGGCTCCCCCCACTTTCTTCCCTTCTCTTCCTTCTCCTGCCTTCTACCCAGTGTCCCGTGCCCAGTGCCTCCCCGTATCCTCCCCCCCATGAAAGCCATGCTCTTCGCCATCGCCGCGGGCCTCTGCTGGGGCGTCGGCGAGGTCTTCACCAAAGCCGTGCTCCACACCAAACAGGTCGGCCCCGTCACCGCCATCGCGGTGCGCTCGACCGTCGCCCTCCCCATCCTCTGGCTCGTCTACCTGCTCGTCGTCAAGAGCGCCAAGATGGAACCCCAGACCTGGACCAAGGCCGACCCGGGCACCCTGTGGAAACTCGTCCTGGGCTCGGGCCTGCTCGCGGGCGCCGGGGGCATGGTCTGCTTCTACGCCGCCCTCAACTTCGGCGAGGTCAGCCGCGTCAAGCCCATCGCCTTCGCCCTCGCCCCCGCGACTGCCGTGCTGATCGGCTGGCTGCTGCTGGGCGAACCGATATCCGCGCGCAAGGCCACCGCCGTCGCCCTCATCCTCACCGGTGTGGTGATGCTCAGCCTCAAGTAACCGGATTCAGATCTCCCGGCGACCGCCGCCTCATGCCCATGTGTGCCACGGCCATCCTGGCCGTGCCCTCGGAGGGGGAACAACATGGGCGACACAGCGGCGGCAAACGCCGCGTCTCACACATCCATCCATCCCCGCACGGCCTCCCGGTCCCCGTCCGGATACCGCAGCGCGCGCACCGTCCGTGCCCACTGCCTCGGCAACTTCTCCAGATCGACCGACTGCCCGCACTCGGGGCAACGATCGACCGATCGCACGCCGCTCAGGTCATACAGGCATCGGGGGCACACCAGCCCGCGTGTCCGCACCACGATCCCCTTCATCGCCAGATTCACGCGACGAACGCGCGAACCAAAGAACACGGCCGGCCCCAAGCTGACCACGGCCGGCAGCACCACCGACCATCGATCCAGCAACCCGAACAACGGCGTGAACATCAACCCGATAAACAGCACGAAGAACAGCGCGCCCATGAATATCCAGCCGCCGTGCGGCTGAATGTATGCGACAGGACGTGGGTACCAGGCTCCCTCTTCCGCGAACCCCGCCCCACGCTCGTACCACAGCCACCGACGCATCCGTCCGATCACCGAGCCTCCCGTCCCCCCATCCGCCTGCGCAAAAGAGCCCGGCGCACCAGCGCCGGGCCCACTCCGTCTCTGCGTCTCTGCGTCTCTTTTCCTTACCCGTCGTCTTCGTCCTTCTTCCCGCCCCCGCCGAGCAGATTCCCGATCGTGTCCTTCACGGTCCGCTCCGCTTCGTCCTTGACCTCGTCGAGCTTCTCCTGCGCCTCCTTGCCCAGGTCCTCGCCCAGCGTGCCGATGTCCCCGATCGCGGTGATCCCCAGATCCCCGAGCCCGCTCAGGTCCCCGAGCTGGCCCCGGATCCCGTCCAGCAGGTCCGCCGGGAGCACACCCCCCGCGTTCGCGACCGTCGTCGACATCACCGTCTTGACGATCAGCTCGATCAGCTCGCTCGTGGTCAGGGGCTCCGCGGAGCCAACATCCTTCAACTCCACGCGCGGCACCGCGATGTCCACATCGCCCGTCAGCTGCTGCACGCCTGTGAAGTTCGTCACCTTCACCTGCGCGCCCTCGAGCACCAGCGAGTTGATCACGAACCGGGGCCCCTCCGAGGACGGGTCCGCGGGCTCGCCGCCCCCGCCCTTGCCCTCGAACTTCTCCATGTTGTCCAGGATCACCTGGTAGTTGGGCGTCCCGCCCGTCCCGTCGAGCGTCACCCCGATCGTCCCCAGCGCCAGCGACGGGATCGTGATCACCTCGCCCGTCAGCGAGCCGGTGTCCACCGCGAGATCGAGCGAGGGCAGCGACATGAACCGCTCCGAGGGGTACCCCTCCGGGTTCGCGACCGTCATCCCGTCCATTGCGAAGGTCCCGCTGAACACGCTGACCTTCACGCCGTCCACCTCCGTCGGCACGCCCAGCGCGTAGGTCCCGCCCTTCTCGATGCCCGTCTCCACCAGCGTGTTGATCGAGCGGAGCCCGAGCACGACGAGCAGGATGACCAGCAGCACCAGCAGGCCGATCCCCGCAACAAGAATCTTCAAGAGTGTCTTCATGACTCCACCTTCCACGCGACGGCGCCCGTGCGGGCGCCCCGCTCTCACGCGGGTCGTAGCGAGCGCACAACGCCCGCCGCGACCCGTTCTGTCTTCATTGGCAACCGGGCATCCTAGCTTTCAGACGCCGCGGGCCTTGCAGGCGCGTCCGTGACCACGACCGCACCGTCCTCTCCGCCGTCCTCGGGCCCCGGGATCCCCAGCACCCGCATCCGCACCCGCCACGACGGCGCGAGCATCGCGTAGTCCACCCGCTGCCCGCACTCGGGGCACGCCCCCACAGACGCCCCCGAGAGATCGTGCAGACACGCGGGGCACGCGAGCCCGCCCGTCGCCCGCAGCACGCGCTCCAACAGTTTCTTCTTCCTGAACAACAGCACGAAGACCGGCCCGAGCAGCGCGACCATCGCCACCACCGTCGCGAGCGCCCCCAGCCCCGCGCGGGCGCCGAGCGATCGGGAGCCCAGGCCGTGGAACACCAACTGCCACGGCCCGAACGACACCACGGGGATCAGGAGCGCGAGCGCCCATCCCCACCGGCGCATCGCGATCTCCCAGGCACTCAGCCCCGCATCGCCGAAGCCCGTCTCCGGGTCGAACCCGCTCCCGAGCCCGCCGCGGACCCGCGTCCCCGCCCACAGCACAGGCAGCGCGTCATACTCCACCCGCTGTCCGCATTCGGGGCACCGCGACACAGCGTCCGCCGAAAGGTCATACAAGCAATTCGGGCACGCGTGCCCGCTCGCCTCTTCCACCGCCCGACGCTGCCGATGCGTTGCACGCATCCAGAGCACACTCGCGAACCCGGCACCCATGAGCGAGATCATCGGAGCGACGAACATCCAGACGATTCGTCCGGTCCCGCCCGAGCCGCTCAGCAGGCCGACGATCGTTCCCCCGAGAACGATCAACCCCAGCAATCCCGAGACGAAGAGCATGGCGATGAATACGCGCTGCCGACGGGCCATCCACCGGCTCAGCCCATTGGGAACGAACCCGATGCCGTCACCGGCACGATCACGCCCCGACACGCCATCGCTGCGCACCATCCGCGTCTCCACCACGGCCATTGAACGGCGCTTCATCGCTTCGTCACTTCAGACCCCGTACACCCCCCGCAGCTTCCCCTCCAGGTGCCGCAGCAGGGGCTCGGCGCTCAGCGCCTTCCCCGTCGCCTTCTCGCACATCTCCGCCGCGGTGTACCGCCGCCCCAGCAGGTGAACATGCTTCCGCGACCAGTCCAGCACCGCGGACATGTCCCCCTTCGCGATCCGGTCGTCCAGGTCGGGCGTCTCCTCCCGGATCGCCTCGAAGAACTGCGCCGCGTACAGGTTGCCCAGCGTGTAGGTCGGGAAGTACCCGATCAGCCCGAACGACCAGTGCACATCCTGCAGGCAGCCCCGCGCGTCGTCGGGCACTTCCACGCCCAGCATGTCCTTGAACCGGCTGTTCCACTCGCCCGGCAGGTCCTTGATCGCCAGGTCGCCCGCGATCATCGCCCGCTCGAGCCCGAACCGGAGCATCACATGCAGGTTGTAGGTCGCCTCGTCCGCCTCCACGCGGATGTACGACCGCTCCACGACATTCGCCGCGCGGAACACATCGTCGGCGCTGTACTTCTTGAACCCGTCCCCGAAGTACCCGTCCGCGACCGGCTTCGCCCACTCCCAGAACGCCCGCGAACGCCCGACGAAGTTCTCCCACCCCCGGCTCTGGCTCTCGTGGATCCCCAGGCTCCGCGAATCCGCGAGCGGCGTCCCATACACGGCGCTGGGCTCCCCGTCATCGCCCACCTTGGGCAAACCCTGCTCGTACACGCCGTGCCCCGCCTCGTGCATCGTGCCGTACAGGGCGCCCATGAAGTAGTCCTCGTCGTACCGCGTCGTCAGGCGCGTGTCGCCCGGCGCCAGCCCCTCGCAGAACGGGTGCGTCGTCGTGTCCAGCCGACCGGTCTTCAGGTCGAAGCCCATCTGCTCGATCACCCGCAGCCCGAACGCGTGCTGCTGCGCCTCCGGCACATGCACCTTCCGGGGCCCCATGTCGGGCGCCGTCCCGTTGTCCAGCAGGTCCTTGACAAGCACGCTCAGCTTCTCGCGCAGGGGCGTGAACACCGCCTCGATGTCCTTCGCCCGCGCGTCCGCCTCGTAGTCGTCCATCAGCGCGTCGTACAGCTCGCCCCCGTCCGGCACGCCGTAGCACTCCGCCTTCCGACGGCTCAGCCCCACCATCTTCTCCAGCCAGGGCTCGAACGCCTTGAAGTCGTTCGCCTTCCGCGCCGCCTTCCACGCGTCCTGCGCCCGGCTGCCGACATTCGCGAGTTCCTTCACCAACTCGCCCGGGAGCTTTGTCGCCTTGTCGTAGTCGCGACGCATCTCGCGCACATTCGCGGCCTTCTCGGGGTCGCCCTGCACGCCCGCGTCTTCCTCGCACGCCGCGATCAACTCCCCGAGCCGGGCGCTCGTCTCGCGCTCGTGGATCAGCCCCGCCAGCAGCGACGACTGCTCGGCCCGCGCCGCGGTCCCCCCGGAAGGCATGTAGGTCTCCTGGTCCCACCCCAGCAGGTGCGCCACCGACGACAGCGTCGCCGCCTCACGCTTGAGCGAGCAGAGTTCGGTATAGACATCGTTCGGCATGGACGGGCTCCTTTTCGCAGGCGCACACGATAGCCGATCCGCCCCGCGTCCGGCCCAGGCCCGCTCCGCTCATATCAAGGACAGCCCTCGTCGGCGACCCGCAGAAACGCGAGCACATCGAAGAAATCCACCACGCCGTTCCCGTCGAAATCGGCACCCGGATCCCCGGGTGGAGCGCCGTCGACGCGTGCGATGAACGCCTCGATATCCCCCTCGTCGACCACCCCGAACGGTGCCGCGATATCCGCCCCGCTGCAAGGCGGCACCGGATCGATCGTGAACTCCGCGTACCGGACCCCGTCCAGGTCGTTCGCCGGGAACGACAGGTCCACCACGCCGACGGGCCCGGCGCTCAGGTTCTGCACCAGAAGCGTGCCGGTCACATCCCCGAACATCGACGGCGGCGCCGCCCCGACCACCAGGTCGAACCCCGCGCCGGGGCCGAGCAGCGCCGGAGAGACCGCGACCAGGTACCGCCCCGCCTCCAGGTCGTCGAGGTCGGTGATGATCTGCGCCGTCGCGACCACCGCCGCGTCCGCCAGCCGCCACACCACCATCGAGATCGGCCAGGGCGAGGTCAACCCCTGCACGCGCACGGTGTCCCCCGCCGTCCCGAGCACACCGAGATCCGTCCGGGCCACATCAGGCAGCACGACGAAACTCAGAAAGTCCGGTCGCGCCCAGGGCGAAGAGAACGGGCCCGTGTCCGATCCCGCGTGCGTCGTCGTTGTCTCCGTTGCCAGCCGCGACTGCGAAGCGATCCAACTCTTCCCGTCGATCAACACCTCGAAGGGCCGGTTGTCCGGCGCGTAATACAGATCCGAGAACTTGGGCTCCACATCGAACCCGTGCCGGTACTGGTTGGGCAGGTACGACTCGAATCCGTCGGGAAGGAACGCCCGATCGGTCCGCAGCACCTCGCGCGACGCGCCCACGAAATACCTGCCCGCCTCCAGACCCGTCAGCGTCACGCTGTCCCGCTCGAACCCGCCGACGATTGCGCCCCCGCTCCAGACCAATCCGCCCGTCTCATCCCACACGCCGAACCCCGCGCGGCTCTGCACGCGGGGCAACCCGCCGCCCACCTCCCTCGCCTCGATCGACACCGCTTCTCCCGCCTCGAAGACGACGCCCGTCCGGACATGCTCAGGCAGCACGCTGAAGTGCAGGTAACGCAGCCCGTTTGCCGAGCCGCTCCCGCCCGGCGCCACCGCGAGCCCCGCGATCCGCGCCGATCCGATCGTCACCTCCGCCTGCGCGCCGGGTGCGCTCGGATCCCGCGTCACCGAGAACCCGTCCGGGTACGACGCGCCCGAAGAACTCACGCCCAGCACATACCGCCCCGGCGCGAGCCGCAGCGTCGTTACCTCCGGATCGGCCACCAGGCCCGTGTCGCGCCACCCCAGCAGTTCACCCTGCGGCGTCCACAGCCCCGCTGAGATCGCCCCACCTGCGCCCGCGAGCGTCAGCTCGATGTCCGTCCCCGCCGTCCCCGCCGCGCCGAGCGAAATCCCCGAAGGCATCACATGGAACACCGCGTCGTGCCAGTACGGGACCGCCTGGCCGTTCACGCCCGCTTCCAGCCGCACCCCGTCGTACGCCGCCTCCACCCCCGTCGGGAGCAGCGCCGGATCACCGAAGCAACTGAAGATCGAGGTCACCCACCCGGGGTTCGCCCAGATCCGGCACCCCGACGACACGCTGAACCGGTACGCCCCGGGAGGCAGCGGGCCGAGGAAGTCATTCTCCGGATTCGGGAGCGACCAGTTCAGGAGGAGGGCCTGCTCGCCCAGGTTCAGACGCTGCTGGTCCGCCTGCGGATAGTTCGCCCCCGCGTCATCGAGCCAGATCCCCGCCGAGATCCGCGGGCTCTCCAGCGCCGGCCCGCCCGGGACAGGCCACGGCGCCGGCGCCACGGACGCGGATTCAGGCCCCGACACCGTCGCCCCCAGATACGAATCGAAGAACTCCGCATACTCGACGAAGCCGTCGTACTCGATCAGCGACGCCGGCTGCGCCATCGCGAGCCCCGGAACGCCAAGACCCGCCCACGCGGCGAACAGACAAAGCGGAGACACACGGTTCATCGACTCTCACCCTCCCTCGGAGCATCGCACGCACCGGCACCGGTCGCGGCCTCCGTCAATAACGGTACCGAACCCGTCAACCCCCGCGCGTTCGCCCCTGTCACGACCGACCCTTTACCGACCCGCCGCCCCCAGCGCGATCAGCGCGTACCCCGTGATCAGGTCCCGGTTCCCCTCCATCCACCGCTCGTGCACCACGCGCATCCCCCCGTCGTCCGCCTGCAGCGCCGCGATCGCGCGCACGAGCTCGCCCCGCCAGTCCACGCCCGCGATCTCGCGCTCGCCCCAGGCCTCCAGCGCGCGCGCCATCGCGGAATACCCGTAGTACCGCCCCTGCTCGCCCATCCCGAGGTTCTCGCCCGCCGTGAAGTTCGCCTCGATCCACCCCAGCGCGCTCACGACGCGCTGATCGTCGGGCGGCAGGTCCGCGTACAGCAGGCTCTTGAACCCCGCGTAGGTCATCGACCCGTACGCGCGCAGGCGCGTCGCCTCGGTCCCGTCCGCGAGCGTCTCGACCATCTCCCCCGCCTGGCTCTGCCCGGGCACCGAGTCCACGCTCTCCGCGTCGGGCACCGTCGCGTAGATGAACCCGCCCTGCCGCGAGCCCGACGCGTAATCCATCCCGTTCACCCGATCGTCCATCTGCACCCGCCGCAGGAACACCAGCGCGCGCGCATACGCCGGGTCGTCCGTGCTCACCCCCGCGTCGTGCATCGCCTGGACGAACATCTGCGTGTTCGACAGATCGGGACGACCGTGCGAGCCGTAGCCCAGCCCACCGTAATAGGGATGCTCCTCCCCGATCGGCTCGGTCCAGTCCGGCGCCTCGGGGCTCGGATCCGTCGCGGGGTCGAACGCGCCCCACTGCATCCGCTTGAGCAGACCGATCCCGCGCTCCACCGCGCCCGAGGCCTCCGGCGTGCGCACGCGCGACAAAAACGACACGCAGATCGCGGTGTTGTAGGTCGGCAGCACCCCGTCGTGGATACCACCGTCCGCCCTCGCGAAGGAGAGCACATAGTTCACCGCCGCGCGCACGCTCGGATCGTCCTGATCCAGCCTCGGATCGTCGAGCATCCCCGTCCCGATCAGGCCCGTGATCGCGGGGAGGTCGGGCCCGTCCGGGTTCTCGGACCACCCCCCGTTGGGGCCCTGTGTCGTGCGCAGGTACCCGATCGCGCGGGCCGCGGCTTCCCGTGCCGCGCGGTGTGTCTCCGCGCGGGGCGCCGGCACCAACATCGCCTGACCCCGCGACGCGACGGGCGCGGCGTTCACCGTCATCCCGAAGCACCCGAACACCACCAAACCTGTGAGAATCCCCAAAATCCGTGTCATCATCATCCTTCCGCGCGGGTCGTACCGGTCCCCCGAGCCCCCGAAAGTCCGGATACAGCCTAACGGACGCCCGGTTCCGCGCCGGTTTGCTTGAGTTCGGGTGTGGGATGCCCGATGATCCCTCGGTATGGCGGATCCCGCGCTCAACCCGCGCAAACCCGACGACGCGACACCGACCGGCGGCGCGGCAGGCGATGCGAACGCCGAGCCCGATCTGGAGGCCCAAGTCGATGCGCTGCTCGCGGAGGTCAGCGACACCGTTGAGCAGATCAGCCGCCGCCTCGAGCCGGACCAGGAGGAGCCCGAAGACGAGCTAGACCCCGACGCGGAGGTCACCGACGAGGGCGCCCGCGATCTCGAGCCGCTCAACTTTGACGAGCCCGACGACACGGAACAATCGGACGAGTCCGAGACCGACAGCACGGGTGAGCCCGGAGCAGACGACGCACCCATCGACGAGCATCCCGACGAGGAAGCCGAGGCGCCGCCCGCGGAGGAGCCTGCAGCCCAGCCTGACCCGCTCGACGGGCTGGAGGATGATCTCGCGGCCCTCGCGGACGACGCGACGCCCGAATCCGATCCGTCGCCCGTCGATGCCGATGCGGCCGAGCAGGACGCGCCCGATGAATCGGCATCCGCGGGAAGCGAGGACGAAACAACGGGCGATCCGATGGACGAGCCGGTTGAGGATTCGGCTGACGACGCCGCACCCGCCACGGCTGCGCCCGTCACCGCGGACGATGTCCAGGCCGAGCTCGAAGCCGCGCTCGAGGATCTCGCGGACGAACCCGGAGACACGGCGCCCGACGCCAGCAACGCGGAACCGGACGCGGTCGAAACAGAGGCGAGTGAGCAGGATCTCGAGGCCGCCGCCGCGTCGCTCCTCCGCGAAGGCGCCGGCGCACTCGACGAGGCGGATACCGAAGCACCCTCCGATTACACCGACGCGGCGGCGCTCGACGACGAGCTCGCGGCCCTCGCGGGTGGAGAGCACGACCTCGAGGGCCGCGTGGGCGTGGTGATGGGCCCGCCCGCCCCGTCCGACGCCGACAACGATGAGCCGAGCGGAGCACCGGCTGCCCCCGGCCCTGACGCGGAGGCGCCCGCCGAACCTGTTTCTGAATCTGCTTCCGAACCCGTTTCCGAACCGGCACCCCAACCGGTGCCTGAATCGACCGCCGGGTCGGGCACGCCTAGCCGCCGGTGGGGGTGGCTGCCCCCCAAACCCGATTGGCCCGAGGCCTTCGGGCGCGCCCGCCCGCTGATCATCGCGTGGCGGTACGCGGCCTGGATCGTCCCGCCCTTCCTCGCGTGGGCCTGGGCGCTGTCATGGTCGTGGACCAGGCGTCGCGCGATCGAGGCGGAGCCGCATGTGCGTCACGCCGTCGCGGTCGCCGCGACCCCGCTCTCGCGGCGCGATGAGAAGACCCGTTCGATCATCGGGTACCTGTCGGTCTGGACGCTGTTCTGGTCCGCGTGCGTCTGGGTCTGGGTGCTGGTGGGGCGCAGCCCCGTCGTGCCCGAGCCCGCGACCCCGCCCGCGACCCTCGCGGGCGAGCCCTCGACCGCGATCGCCAGCGATTGATCCCGCGTCAGCGCGATCCCTCGGGTTCACCCGCTGTGCCGCGCCCCTGGTAGGCCCGCTCGCGCCGCGAGCGCGCGGGATCGCCCGACACGATCGTCCACGAGCCCAGCGAGTCATCCCCGGGCAACACCGAGCGCGCGCCGACGACCACCCCGTCGGGGACCGTTGCCCCCCCGGGCACGAACGACTCGGCCGCGATCCAGCAGTCGTCCCCGATCGACACCGGCGCGGGGGCCGGCGCCGCACCGGGCGCGCCCCGCGCCGCCGCGATCACCGTGTACTGGCTGATCACCGACCGCTCCCCGATCGTGACCGGCGCCCCGGCGTAGATCACCACCCCGTCCCCCAGCGCGCTCTTCCGCGCCATCGAGAGGTGCCAGGGGCGATCGATCCGGCAACTCGGGCGCACCCGCACCGTCCGGTCGATCGTCGCGCCGAACCAGCGCAGCAGGAAATTCCGCCAGCGGTACGCGTTGTGGAACGAGGTCGCGAACAGTGCGCGCTGCACGACCGCCCACAGCGCCGCGCGCCGGCGCTCGGCGCCCTGTTCGAACGCGACGCGGTGCGGGTGCGCCGGGATCACGCGTGGACCCCCGCTTCGTCTTCTGTCTCGACGGGTCGCGCGGGGTTCCCCGCGTAGACCCGCCCCGCCTCCGCGTCGCGGTACAGGCCCGCCCTGGGTTTGAGCACCGCGCCGTCGCCGACGACGACTCCCGGCGCGACGAACGACGCCGTCAGCAGCGCACACCCCGAGCCCACCCGGATCGGCTCGCGCACCAGCGTGAACCGCGGGTCCGTGTAATCGTGCGTCCCGGCGCACAGGTGCGCGTAGGGGCCCACCAGCGTCGCGTCGCCGATCTCCACCGGGCCCAGGCAATACAGGATCGCGTGCTCGCACACCCGCGCCCCGGCGCCGATCGTGAGGTTCCACGGGATCTCCACCCGGACCGAGGGGGCGATCCGCACCCCCGCGCCAATCCGACCCCCGAACACCCGCAGCAGCCAACGACGAAGACCGTCCCAACCCGGTGGCGAGACACGCCACACAGTGGCCGATACAACCCCCCACAGCACCCGCCCGATCTTCGCGCGTGCCGAGTACGGCGACACGCGCGGAGGCTCGGCGGGCGCCGTCCCCGTCGCGGGCCCCCCGTCGGCGGCCGATCCCGTCGGCACGCCCTCGGAAACCGCCTCGGACGCATCGGATTCGCGGCTCATCGGTCACCCCCGGGGGTTCGCGGAAAACAGACGGATACCATACGCCCCCGCGCGGTTTGCCGGGCGGCGCTCGACAACCTCTCGATCGGCACCAAGGCACCGGTCATCCCCAGTTTCTCCCCGACCGGCAGCCGGGCTCGCCGGCCGGCCCAGGACCGCGCGGACCCGATTTCTCCCGGAGCACACCGATGGAACGACACCCAGACTGGCAGATGCCCGAAGCGGGCTCGCCCCGGATCGGCGTCCTCACGGGATACTGGTCGACCAACATCGGGAACGCCTTCTTCCAGCTCGGCGCCCAGTACGCCCTCGAGAAGGCCCTCCCCGGTGCCCACATCTTCCTGATCGGTGACCAGCCCGGCTACTGGAATGTCGCCCAGGGCAACCCCGCGAACGCGCTGGATTATGTCAAGCACCTCGACCTCGACGCCGTCGTCGTGCTCGGGCCCTATGTCCGTCCCGAGATGACGAAGATCACCGCGGAGATGCTCCGCGCCCAGCACAAGAAGGGCGCCAAGCTCATCGTGATGGCCGCGGGCATGATGCAATACGACAAGGACACGATCGCCAGCGCGCGCTCGTTGATGGCCGATTGCCCGCCTTTCGTCTTCACGACCCGCGACAGCGAGACCTACGACGCGCTGGGCGACCTCGCGGAGCACGCCTACGACGGGATCGATGTCGCGACCTTCGTCAGCGATCTTTTCCCGCCCATCGACCACGACCTGGGCGACTACATGGTCCTCAACTTCGACCAGATCCCCGAGCCCAGGATCGCTCCGACCGGCAAGTTCGGGACGGGCCCCCGCACGGGCTCGTTCGACTTCGACGGGACGGAGTGGTCCTTCCACCAGCCCAGGTTCCGCACCGAGATGAGTTACAAGTCGCGGGCCTACCTCTTCGCGGAGGCCGCCCTGGGTCTCGGACGCAAGGGCCCCAGCGAGATCGCGGGCATGAAGGTCATCCGCACCGATCACCGCTACAACCCCTTCATGCTCAGGAAGTCCTACAAGCTCCCGATGACCTACGCGGGCGACATCCCCCACTCCTATCTCAACCTCTACGCCAACTCCAGGCTCACCATCTCCAACCGCGTCCACGCCTGCGTCGCGACCGTCTCGTACGGCAACCCCGCGATGCTCTTCACCCGCAGCCCCCGCGCCTATCTCCTCAAGCGCCTCGGGCTCGACACCATCAAGCAGGAGCCCAACCGCGTCGACATGGTCTGGCTCCGCCAGCAGAAGACCGCGTTGATCGATTGGCTCGCCCTCACCCTCGGCGCCCAGTGGCCGGGCGCCGCCCGACCCGCGGCCAACGACGCGACCGCCGACGCGGCGGGCTGATCCCGACCGCACCGCGCCCGAAGACCGAAACAGCAGACCGGCACCACACCGATGACCGACACCGCGCCAGAACGCCCCGCACTCACCTCCACCGCGCCCGATGGTTCGCCCCTGCGCGTCGTCATCCTCAACCAGTACTACATGCCCGATGTCGCCTCCACGGGCCACCTCCTCCACGAACTCGCGACCCAGCTCGCCGAGATGGGCTTCCATGTCGAGGTCCTCACCTCGCGCCCCTCGTACGGCCCCCCCGACACCTGGGTCGACTGCCCCATGCGGGAGACCGTCGACGGGGTCCACATCAAGCGCCTCTGGACCACCCGCTTCAGCAAGGACAACCTGCTCGGGCGGGCGATCAACTATGTCACCTTCATGGGCCAGCTCTTCCTCCGCGTGCTCTTCACGAGCCGCAAGGACACGGGCTATCTCTACACCACCAACCCGCCCTTCCTGGGGTTCGTGGGCGCCATCGTCAGCCTCTTCCGCCGGCACAGCTATGTCATGCTGCTCCACGACGCCTACCCGCAGATGGCGGTCTGGGTCGGCACGATCCGCAAGAACGGGATCGCCGAGAAAGTCTGGCACTTCATCAACAAGATGTCCTACGGGCGCGCCAAGCAGTCCATCGTCCTGTGCCAGAAGGCCAAGGCGCTCGTCTGCGACACCTACGCCGTCCCGCGCGAGAATGTCCATGTGGTCCCCAACTGGGCGGACAGCAAGGCCCTGAACATCAAGCCCAAGCCCGAGAGCCAGTTCGCGAAAGACCACAACCTCAACGGGCATTTCGTCGCGATGTACTCGGGTAACCTGGGCCTCTACTACGAGTTCGCGACCCTCCTCGACGCCGCCGAACGCCTCCGCGACGAGCCCTTCCGCCTCGTGTTCATCGGGAGCGGGGGCAAGCGCAACTGGCTCGCCGACGAAATCATCAAGCGCGAGCTCACCAACACGCTGCTGCTCCCCTATCAGCCCTACGAGAAGCTGGGCGACTCGCTCGCCGCCTGCGACGCGAGCTTCGTCACGATCGCCCGGGGCATCGAGGGCATCAGCTTCCCCAGCAAGCTCTACACCTCCCTCGCGGTGGGGAGGCCCATCCTCGCGCTCTCCGAGCCCGACAGCGAGCTCAAGGACCTCATCGAGGAGCACCGCGTGGGCGGCTGGTCCGGACTCGGAGACCCCGACGCCCTCGCCTCCAACATCCGCACCCTCATGAACGACGCCGAGGAGGCCGAGCAGACCGGCAACCGCGCCCGCCGCCTCTTCGAACGCGCCTTCACCCTCCGCGCCTGCGCCCGCCAGTACGCGGAAGTCCTCCTCGCGAGCCACCCCCTCGCCCCCGACGCCGAGCGCACCGCGACCGAGTCGATCAATGTCGAGGCGGAAGAGTCGCGCGTCGCCTGACCGCTGGGCCCGCGACCCGCTGCGGCACCGATCCTGATACGGTGCGGCCTCCCGATCGGAGGCCCGCCATGACCACGCGCACCCTCGCCGCGTTCTGCACGCTCTTCGCCTGCGCCGCGTCCGCCGGCGCCCTGGCCGAGGAGGAGACCCGCACGCCCAACATCGTCCTGTTCTTCATCGACGACATGGGCTACGCCGACCCCGCCTGCTACAACCCCGACCCGTCCTCGATGGGCTACGAGACCCCCAACATCGACCGTCTCGCGCGCGAGGGCGTCCGCTTCACCGACTTCTACGCCGCCCAGCCCGTCTGCTCCGCCTCCCGTGCCGCGATCCTCACCGGGTGCTATCCCAACCGCATCGGCATCCTCGGCGCCCTGGGGCCCAACGCGAAGCACGGGCTCAACCCCGACGAGACCACCCTCGCCGAGCTCTGCAAGTCACGCGGCTACGCGACCGCGATCTTCGGCAAGTGGCACCTCGGGCACCGCAAGCCCTTCCAGCCCACCAACCACGGCTTCGACGAATGGCTCGGCATCCCCTACTCCAACGACATGTGGCCCCTCCACCCCGCCTACGCCCACCTCCCCACCGACGCGCAGCGACGCAAGCAGGGCTACCCCGAACTCGCCGTCTACGCCGGCACCGCCGAGGAAGGCACCCGCATCATCGACCCCGAGGTCACCGGAGAAGACCAGGCGCAGTTCACCACCCGCTTTGGCACCCTCGCCGCCGACTTCATCACCCGCCACAAGGACCAGCCCTTCTTCGTCTACATCCCCCATCCCATGCCCCATGTCCCCCTCTTCGCGGGCGAGAAGTTCAAGGGCACGACCGATCGCGGCCTGTTCGGCGATGTCATCGAGGAGATCGACTGGACCGTCGGCCTCATCCTCGGCACCCTCGAACAGCACAGCCTCGATGACGACACCCTCGTCATCTTCACCACCGACAACGGGCCCTGGGTCTCCTACGGCACCCACGCCGGCTCCGCCGAACCCCTCCGCGAAGCGAAGGGCACCACCTGGGACGGGGGCGTGCGCGTGCCCTGCCTCATGCGCTGGCCCGGCACGATCGACGCGGGCACCACGATCACCGAGCCCGCGATGACGATCGACCTGTTCCCCACGATCGCGAATCTGATCGGCGCCGAACTTCCCGATCCCGCCACACACCCGATCGACGGCAGGGACATCTGGCCCGTCATCACCGAGGCCGCCGACTCCCCTCACGACGCGCTCTACTTCTACTGGAACCGACACCTCCAGGCGGTCCGCAGCGGGGACTGGTCCCTCCACTTCCCCCACGCCTATCGCACGCTCAACGGGCGCGCCGGCGGCGACGACGGCACACCCGTCCCGTATGAACAGGCGACCACCGAACTCGCCCTGTTCAATCTCCGCGACGACATCAGCCAGTCAAAGAACCTCGCCAGCGAGCACCCCGAGATCGTCGCACGCCTGAACGCGCTCGCCGACAATGCCCGCGCCGAACTGGGCGACTCCTCGACCAACGCCGAGGGCGAGCGCCTCCGCCAGCCCGGCCGCGTGGACTGAACGACTTCCGCCCTCTCCCAACACCGCGTTCAAAGCCGAGCGCTTCGCCCGCCTCAAGTGACGCGTGCTGCACGATCCGCGCACCCCGCCGCCGCCCCAACACACGAGCTCGATCGGAACATGTTTCAAGCACTCAATCGCCCACTTCGAAACGCGTTCCGGAACATCACCGGACGAGACCAGCACCACCCAAACAGGGGTTTCCAACGCGATCTGGTACAAACCAGAGGGGATCATAATTCTAACGAAATCTGACAAAACCGGCTGAAACACACTTATTTTGAGATTCCCTTCGAAACAGTTCCGGCAAAAGTACTTGAAACTGTTACGATCCAGGCGTCCCGTCGGCGGCGGGACACCTCCGCGGGAGCGAGGAGCCCCGGGAGAGAGAAGACCACCGCCGCGCCGCACAGGCGAAGTTCAAAAAGGGAGTCTGAAATGATGAAGACCGCACTCATGATCGCCGCGATCGCCACCCCCGCCATCGCGGGCATCGAACTCACCAACAACGGCGGGTTCGAGGCCGGGGACACCTCCGGCTGGGAGTCCTTCCCCACCGCCAACTCGACCTTCCTGGTCACCAACGACGCCAACTCGGGCAGCTTCGCCGCCGAGGTCTTCAACAACGACCTCGCCTCCGGCGCGGTCGTCAAGCAGGCCAACCTCGGCATCGGCGTCGTCAACGCGGGCGATGAGATCACCGTGTCCTTCGCCGCCAAGGGTGAGGGCGCCGTCGGCGGCGTCGCCTTCGCCGAGTTCTTCAGCGAGATCGACGGCGGCGGCACCTCGTCGGCCGAGATCCTCGGAGGCGCCCCCCTCGCCCTCACCAGCGAGTGGCAGACCTTCACCTACACCGTCATCGCCGGCGCCGATGTCTCCGGAGGCGTCACCCTCCAGTTCGCCGCCGTCACAGGCGGGGCGCCCGGCAGCGTCTCCGTCCTCTTCCTCGACGATGTCTCCGTCAGCGTCATCCCCGCACCCGCGGGCGCGGCCCTGCTGGGCATGGGCGGCCTCGTCGCGATGCGTCGCCGCCGCTGATCGATCCGCACCGACAGCGATGACCCACAATCAAACAGGCCCCGGCGCGAAACCGCCGGGGCCTGCTTTCGTTCAGATTCCAGCGATCACCGTCGGGGTCAGGCACCCATCATCTCGACCACCTCCGCCGCGAGCCGCGCCCCGAAGCCCGTGGGCCCCGCGATGAACGGGCCCTTGTCGCGGTCCGTCGCGTGCACGCCCGCGATGTCGATGTGCGCCCAGGGGATGTCCTTGTCGACGAAGTAGCTCAGGAACGCGGCGCCCTGGATCGGGTGCGCCTCCCGCACCGGCGCGCTGTTCACAATGTCCGCGATCGGGCTCTTCATCATCGCGTTGTACTCCGCGTGGTGCGGCAGACGCCACACCCGCTCGCCCGTCGCGGCGCCGCTGCACTCCACCGTCCCCCGAAGCGCCTCGTCGTCGCACCACAGGCCCGCGTACACCGAGCCCAGCGCCACCACGACGCCCCCCGTCAGCGTCGCGAAGTCCAGGATCGCCGCCGGCTTCTCCTTCTCGCACGCCCAGCACAACGCGTCCGCGAGCACGAGCCGCCCCTCCGCGTCGGTGTTCGTCACCTCGACGGTGACACCGTTCCGGAAAGTGATCACATCGTCGGGGCGGTACGCCTCGTCGCTGATCGAGTTCTCCGCGCACGCCAGCAGCGCCACGACCGGCACATTCGGCTTGATCACCTTCCCGATGATCTCCATCGCGCCGAAGACGCCGCACCCGCCGTCCTTGTCGCGCTTCATCCCCTTCATCCCGCCGCCGACCTTGATCGACAGCCCCCCCGAGTCGTAAGTCATCGTCTTGCCGACCAGCACGATCGGCTTCGCGCCCCGTTTCGTGCGCGCCGGGGTGTACTCCAGCCGGATCAGGCAGGGCTTGTTCTCGCTCGCCTTGCCCACATTGATCAGCCCCGTCATCCGCTCGTCCTCGAGCTTCTTCCCGCTGATCACGGTGCATTTCAGGCCCGCCTTGCGCGCCATCGCGCGAGCCTCCTTCGCCATCCAGTCGGGCGTCGCGATATTGGGCGGTGTCTGACTCAACCGCCGGGCGGTGTTGCTGCCCTCCGCCAGCCCCAGCCCCTTCTTCATGCCTCGGCTGAATGCCGTGTCGTCCGACCGCAGGCTCAGCTTCTCGCGCGCGCTCCGCGTCGTCGCGCTGCCCCGCAGGTCGTCGTAGGCCCAGCTCAGCAGGCCGAACGCCTCGCCCACGGCGCGCCCCGCGACCGCCGCCTCGACCTTGTCCGCCTTCGAGCGCCCGGTGTTGAGCACCCCGCCCAGCTCGATCTGCGCCGACTTTGCCTTGATCCGCGCCAGGCGACGCCCCACGGCGCCCATCGCGGTGCGCAGACGCTCGGGCCCGCTCGAACGGTCGAACCCCTCCTTGTCGCCCAGCCCCACGATGATCACCCGCTCGTGGTCCGCGTCCCAGCAGCGACCCTCCGCGATCGAGCCCAGCTCGCCCGTCGCCTCCGCGAGCGCCGCGGCTTCCTTCATCGACCCGTCCGGGTCCAGCCGCGCCGTCGCGCGATCGAGCGATTCGCCCTGGAACTGACCAACGACAAGGACCTGCGCGTTCCCGCGCGCACCGACACGGACCGACTCGAACATGGGGTCTCCTTCCTGCTGACAGGAAGAGCACCATATCCGCGCCGCCGCGAGCGCGCACCGATCGCGCCCGGACCGCCCGGCGCGCCGGGTTCGCTCAGGCCGCCTCGCCCAGACCCGAGTCCTTGAGGATGTCCACCGTCACCCGCGCCAGATCACGGATCGTCAGGATGCCCTCGACCCGCCCCCCGTCACCGATGACCGGCAGGCACCCGATCCGTTCACGGATCATCAGGTCGCCCGCCTCAGCGAGCGTGGTGTCGGGCGTCACCGTCCGCAGGTGCCGGCTCATCACCTGGTGCACCTTCCGCTGCAGCCGTGCGATGTCGCGCGTCTGCTCGCTCATCTTCCCGATGAACGGGCTGAGATTCTGCAGCAGGTCGCGGTCGGAGAGCACGCCAACCGCCTCCCCGTTCTCCGTCACCACCAGGTGGTGGAACGCCGCCGCCTCGAACACCTGCTGCACATCGCCGAGCGTCGCGTCCATCGAAATCGTGATCACATGACTCGTCATCGCGTCGCGCACAAGCATCGCAAGGCCTCCTCGGTCGCCGCGGGTCAGACCGTCGCCCGAAGGCACCGCCGAACCCGGGACACACCGAAGAATTCATCGGCCGGAACGCGCACCGAGCCCATCGAACCCCCACGAACCCGCCACAGTCGAGGAACGAAAGACGAACTTTCTTCCCGTTTCGGATGCACAACCCCCTATCCGTGGTACTTTTCCGGGGACACCCGCGACCCGACTGCCCGAGCACAACACACGCCCACCGCCCCCGGCTGGAGTCCCGCAGGATGACACGACGAACCCCCGCGCTCGCCGCCGCGATTCCTGTAACCGCCCTCGCCAGCACCGCGGGCGCCGACCTCATCGAGGTCGCCGGGTCCGCGACCGTCGGCAACAGCCAGCAACCGAATGTCCTCTTCCGCTTCGTCTACGACACGCAGGCCGAGCCCGATTTCTTCAGCCAGTTCTTCGACGACGCGGACACCTACCCCGTCGTCGAGGCGTTCTTCCAGATCAGCGATTGGTCCACCACCCGCGCCGATCTTGTGAACCTCAGCGTCTGGGACGGCTACAACGGCATCGACCGGATCGAATTCAGCTTCGCGAGCGAGCTCGTGGGCGATCCGATCGACCGCCGACGCTTCGAAGTGAACCTCGTCGATCCGACCCGCACCGCGCTCAGCAGCACCGCGCCCCCGCACCCCGATGACTTCGCGATCGACGACTTCGCGCAGCAGAACGGGAACTTCAGGAGCTGGAACGGCATCAACGAGCCCGGCTATTTCCGCACACCGTTCGACATCGACTTCATCCTCTTCCGCGTCGTCCCGGCGCCCGGCGCCGCGCTCGTGCTCCCCGCGACAGCCCTCCTCGCCGCACGCCGACGCCGACCCGGCGCGTATCGTCCCGCATGAGCACGCCCGCCGACCCGCACGGCTCCCCGCACAACGATGCCCCCGCCCACCCCGAGACGATCTGGGCGCCCTGGCGCCTGCAGTACCTCGAGACGCTCGACGAGGACCCCGCGCCCAAGCCGAAGCCCAAGGCCGACGCGGAACCCCCCAAGCCCCAGTCCTGTTTCCTGTCTGACTACTGGAACGACCCCGCGTCCGACGAGCGGAACCATGTCCTCGTGCGCACCCAGCACGGCATGATCATGCTCAACGCGTTCCCCTACGCGAACGGACACCTGCTCGTCGCGCTGGGCGAGGGCCGACCCCGCCTGCTGGATTACACCGAGGAGCAGCGCGCCCATCTCTGGTCGCTCGTGGACCGCGCCGCGGACCTCGTCGAGCGGGCCCTTGAGCCGCAGGGCATCAACATCGGCATCAACCAGGGCCGCGCCGCGGGCGCAGGCGTCCCGGGACACCTCCATGTCCACCTCGTCCCGCGCTGGGGCGGGGATGTGAATTTCATCACCACCGTGGGGCAGGTCCGCGTCATCCCCTCATCGCTCGAAGCGATGGCATCGCGGTATCGGCGCGCGATCGGCGCTATGGACTGACCCGTCGACCAATCGAATTTGTGGGCGGTCTCGCGGGCGGCCTCAGGCGGCCTGCGCCATCCCGGTGTCCAGCCCCACGCGGTACCCGACCCGCTCGCCCTGCGCATCGCGGACCTCGACGCAGCGCGCCACCACGCCCGCACGCGCCGGGACCTCGGGAAGCCCGATGAACACACGCACGAACGCGCCGGGCTCGATCGGGTTGTCCGTCAGGACACCCAGCCCGCACGCGCTCGAATCAGCGAGCCGCACCGACGCGATCGCGTGCGCGCCGTTGCACCCCACCACATCGGCCATCGCGCCCCCCGACGCCGCGTACCGGGGCACGCGCCGACGCTCCAGACGGATCGAGGCACCATCTCCGACCAGCCCCAGCGAGGGGCCCGGTTCCCTGGGCATCTGCATGATGGTCCTTCCATGGACTCGCGTCGGCCCCTCCCAGAACCAACGCCGGCGCGGGCCTCCGAGCCCGGGCCATCGTGACATCAGTCCCATCGACACAGAACGGAAGGCCGCTCACGCGCGCACGAACAAAGCCGCCCGACTTCCGTCGGGCCCTGCGGGATGCCACCCCGTTCGGGGTTGACCGATTCCCGATCAGATCCCGCGGATCCGCCCCGCGAGCCGGAACGCGAGTTCCAGGCTCTGCTGATAGTTCAGCCGCGGATCGCAGGGCGACGCGTAGTTTTCGTGCAGGTCGTCCTCGCCCGGCCCCGACGACCCCCCCACGCATTCGGTGACATCCTCGCCCGTGAGCTCGAAGTGCACCCCACCGAGGTGGGTCCCCACCCGGTCGTGGATATCGAGCGACTGCTCGAGCTCCGCGAGGATGTCGTCGAAGTCCCGCGTCTTGATCCCCGCCTGCGTCTTGATCCCGTTGCCGTGCATCGGATCGCTCGCCCAGAGGACGGGCTCCCCGGACGCCGCGACGCCCTCGAGGATCGGTGCCAGCCGCTCCCCGACATGCGCCGCCCCCATGCGCACGATGAGCATCACCTTCCCGGGCTGCTTCCCCGGGTTGAGCGTGCGCACGAGTTCGACCACGCCCTCGGGGTCCGCGGTCGGCCCGATCTTGACCCCCACCGGGTTCTCGATCCCCCGGAAGAACTCGACATGCGCCCCGTCGATCTGCCGCGTCCGCTCCCCGATCCAGGGCAGGTGCGTCGTCAGGCAGTACCACCCCTCCCGGCGCGGCACCCGGCGCGTCTGCGCCGATTCGTACAGGAGGTTCAGCCCCTCGTGGCTCGTGAAGAACTCCACCCGGCTCAGCTCCTCGACCTTCTGCTCGCCCAGCGCCTCCATGAACCGCAGCCCGTCCGCCACGGTGTCGCGCATCCGCTCGTACTGCGCCCGGCGCTCCGGGGTGAGCCCCGCGTGCTCCATGAACCGCAGATCCCAGTGGTCGGGGTGGTGGATATCCGCGAACCCGCCGTCAAGCAGCGAGCGGATGAAATTGAGCGTCATCGCCGCATGCTGATAGCCGCGCACCATGAGGTGGGGGTCGGGACGGCGCGCGTCGGGGTCGAAGTCCGCAGCGTTGACGAGGTCGCCGAAGTAGCTGGGCAGCTCGATCTCGTGCCCTCCCAGCACGCCCTTCTCGGTGGGGCTGGACCGGGGCTTGGCATACTGCCCCGCGAACCGCCCGACGCGGGTCACCGGTCGCCGGAGCCCGTGGATGAGCACGAGGCTCATCTGCAGCAGGATCTTGAGCTTCGCGGTGATGACCTCGGGGCGGCAGTCCGCCAGCGTCTCGGCGCAATCCCCGCCCTGGAGGATGAACCGCTTGCCCTGCTGCGCCTGAGCGATCTCGTCCTTGAGCCGCTCGATCTCGTAGCTGGTCACCAGGGGCGGCAGGCTCGCGAGCTTCTCCCGTGCGCGCTCGACCGCGTCGCGGTCCTCGTAGCGCACCTGCTGCGCCTCGAGGCGGGACCGCCAGGACTCGGGAGACCACTCGCTCTGCTGCTCGGCCGATTCGGAACGCATAAGTAAGGTCTCGCCGCCTGTGCACACACCACTTCGGGGCACCCGCCCGAGCGGGATTGTTCGGCTCACGCGCGCGCGGATCGCCCCCGGGCTTGAAAAATCGGCCCATCAATCTTCGATCATCACCCGATCAGCCGTTTCCTCACTTCTTTGGGGCTGGGAGTCATGTTCTGTGCGCGTCAGGCCGATAGCCGACCCCACAGGTTTTTGGACCAAGACCAACTTCTCCAGGAGAACGAATCATGCCCAGCAAGACCAGCACCCGCCGCCACTCGGGCGGCCGCACCACCAAGACCACCCGCCGAACCACGACCAAATCGAGCGCGAAACCCGCCTCGAAACGCACCACCTCCAAGACCTCACCCAAGAAGACCAAGACCACCACCGCCAAGAAGGCCACCAAGAAGACCCCCGCCCGCAAGACCGCGACCAAGAGCACGGCCCGCAAGACCACGGCCCGCAAGCCCGCCGCGAAGAAGAGCGTCGCGAAGAGCTCGACGGCCAAGAAGACCACCGCTCGCAAGAGCCCCGCGCGGAAGGTCGCCGGCAAGACCACGAGCCGCAAGACCACCGCCCGCAAGTCGCCCGCCCGCAAGACCACCGCGAAGGCGACGACCGCCCGCAAGAGCCCGGCCCGCAAGACTGCCAGCAAGACTGCCAGCAAGACCACCGGGCGTAAGACCACCAACGCCCGCAAGACCACCACCCGCAAGGTCAGCGGCCGCAAGGTCACCGCTCGCAAGAGCACCACCACCCCCAAGAAGAACACCAAGACCGCCAAGAACACCAAGACCGCGGCGAAGAAGAACACCGCTCGCAAGAGCCCCGCCCGCAAGACCGCGACCAAGAGCACGGCCCGCAAGACCACCGCCCGCAAGGTCGCCAACAAGACCACGGGCCGCAAGACGACCGCTCGCAAGACCACGGGCCGCAAGCCCGCCGCGAAGAAGAGCGTCGCCCGCACCACCACGGCGCGCAAGTCCGCGCCCAAGAAGAACACCGTAAAGAAGAGCAGCACCCGCAAGACGGGCGTGAAGCGCACCACTGCGAAGCGCACGACCCGCTCGACCAAGTCGGTCGTGGGCCGCATCGGCTCGTCGAACCGCTCGAGCGCGAACCGTCGCGCCGCCTGACCCGACCCAGCGCATCGCACACAAAAGCCCCGGCCTGTGCCGGGGCTTTTTTCGTGCCATCATGTCGCCGTCGGGCCCGCGAGGATCACCCCGCCGCGGACCCCGCGACCCCGCCTCGCACGGAGGTGGACCCCGCGTGATCGCGGAGGTACCCCACCACCGAATCGACGACATGCTGCTTCTGCTCGTCGGTCAGCTCGGGATACACCGGCAGGGCGATCGTCTCGCGCGCCGCGGCCTCGGACTCCGGGAGCGTGCCCTCGGGCTGGTTGAGCCACGCGAAGCACGCCTGCATGTGCAGCGGGACGGGGTAGTACACCTCCGTCCCGATGTTCTTCGAACCAAGGTGTGCGCGCAGGTCGTCGCGCAGGTCCGCCGGAACGCGGATCACATACTGGTTGTAGATGTGCCGCGCGCCGTCCACCGCGGGCGCCGGTGTGCGCAGCGGGAGGTCCCCCCCGGCGCCCAGCGGGGTCGCGGTTGTCCGGGCGCCCGCGTCGGCGAACGCCTTGTCGTAGAACGCCGCGTTGGCGCGCCGCCCCTCGTGCCACGCCTCGAGCGAGCGGAGCTTGACGCGCAGCACCGCCGCCTGGATCGCGTCGAGCCTCGAGTTGAGCCCCAGCATCGCGTGGTAGTACTTGGGCTCCATCCCGTGGACGCGGAGGAGCTTGAGGCGGTGCGCCGTCTCGTCGTCGTTGGTGGTGACGAGCCCGCCCTCGCCGAACCCGCCCAGGTTCTTGGAGGGGAAGAAGCTGAAGCAGCCCGCGTCGCCCCGGGTGCCCGCCATCGCGCCGGTCTCGTCTTTCGAGCCGATCGCCTGCGCCGCGTCCTCGATCAGCGGGACGCCGAACTCGTCGGCGATCTCGCGATAGACCGTCATATCCACGCACTGCCCGAACAGGTGGACCGGCATGATCGCGGCGAGGTTCTCGGTGTTCCGCGCCGCCTCGCGGGTCTTCTCGGGGTCCATGTTGTAGGTGACGGGGTCGATGTCGACATAGACCGGGAACGCGCCGAGCCGCGCCGTCGAGCCGCCCGTCGCGAAGAAGGTGTAGGAGGGGCAGAGGACGCGCCCGTTGTGCCCCCCGTTGCACCCGATATCGAGCGCCATGAGCGCGAGCAGGATCGCGTCGGAACCGGACCCGCACCCGATCGCGTGTTTCGCGCCGGTGTAGGCCGCGAGTTCCTCCTCCAGCGCCGTGACATTGGGCCCCAGCACGAACCACTGGGCGTCGCAGACCTCGTCGATCGCGGCGCGGATCTCCTCGCGGATCGGCGCGTACTGGGCCTTGAGGTCGAGCAGGGGGACGGTGATCTCGCTCATAAGTCTCTTTCTTGATTCGGGCTGGATTCGGGTCAGTCCGGACCGCAATGCTAAGCCGCTCGCGGCGGCGGATCCCTCGCGATGCGCGCGCCCGCGCCGATGCGGGGTACCATCCCGGTTTCCGCGGCACGGTGCCCCATCTGACCCTGACGGAACCCGCATGCGCACGCCGACACAGCCCGCCTACACCGACGCGTCCCCGATCGGGTGGAGCACCTGATGGCTGTGCCGCCGCTCGACCCGGACCGCGTGGTGCTGCATGTCGGGGTGCCCAAGAGCGCGACGACGACACTGCAGTTCAACCTCTTCGCGGACCTAGAGCGCGTGGTCTATCTGGGCAAGCCCTACGACCGCCCCGGGGTGCCCTACGAGTCCAACGCCGCGATCGCGGAACTGGTCGGGGCGCTCTGGACGCGGACCGAACTCGAGTTCGATCGTGCGCACGCCGCGGAACTGCTCGAACGGGGGCTCCGCGACCGCCCGGGGATCGACGACCCGCGGTCCACGGTTGTCCTGAGCGAGGAAGCGCTGACCTGGGCGGGCGCGGCAGACCGCCTGGAGATCGCTCGCCGGTTGCGCCGCCTTTTCGGCCGCTGCCGGGTGCTGATCACGATCCGCGAGCAGCGGGCCGCGCTGCGGAGTTGCCACCGCTGGATGCATGCGCGTCGGCTCATCAACGAGCCCCACGACGCGTGGATCGCCCGATGCCTCGCGAGCGCAGGGCGGAGCGGATGCCCCGATGACTTCGCCGTGCGGCACTACCGGTTCGGCGCGCTGATCGAGGCGTACGCGCGCACCTTCGGGGACGATCGCGTGTCGGTCGTCGCGACCGAACAACTGCGGACCGATCCCGCTTCCGCGGCGAGCACGATCGCGTCGGTCCTGCCGTGTGACCAACAGGCGGTGCTCGAACGCCTCGAATCCCGGTCGCCGCGCAACGCCTCGCCCGGTCGGCTCGGGACCGCCTACCAGCGTGCCGCCCGGAGGGGGCGCGCGCTGCGGGCCCGGCTGCTCACACGCGATCCCGACTGGACCGACCCGCTCGCGCTCGCGGAACTGAACCACGGCGTGCACGGCGTCGCGATGCGCGCGCTCCGCGTCGTCGATCGGCCCCCGCGCCCCGCGTCCCGCGAGACCGACGCGGCCCTCGCGGCGTACTACCGGGACGACAACCGACTCGCGGCGGAACGCACGGGCCTGCCCCTGGGCGGGATGGGGTACGCAGTATGAGCGACCGCGAACCGGTCACGATCCTGCTCGCGCCGCCCGGATCTCGGGCGGAGGCGGTCGCGTGCGAGCTCGCGGGAGAGATGACCGACGCGGCGCGCGCGCTGGGCGACGAAGTCGCGAACCGGGACGGCATCGGGTTCTCGTTCGAGCGCGCGCGGACGCTCCGCGACGCGTGGCACGCGACCTCCCCGCCCGTGCTCTGGCACCCGGGGTTCGCGGCCTCGTCGCGGACCGACCCGCTCGTGATCGCGCGGCGCCTGCGCAGGCTTCTTCCCGGCGCGCGCGTCGCCGTGCTGATGGACGACCCCGTCGAGACGATCGCCCGCGTGCATGCGCTCGAACTCGGGCGGGCCGGGCGCGGCCCCGAGCTCGAGCGCTGGGTGCGCGCCCGGACCCGCGTGGACCATTACCACGGCCGTGCGCCCGATTGGGCCCTCCGGGACGCGGACCCGCGCCCGCTCGCGGAAGCGTCTGCCCGCCTCTTTGGAGCGGAACGGCTCGCGCTGGTTCGGCTCGAAGATCCCGGGCGCACGCCGGTACCGGACTGGCTGGGCATCGGGGGACCCCGGTTCGCGGAGATTGTGGCGCGCAGCGCACGGTCCGGTGGGGCAAAGTCGCATGTCTCCGAGGGGGTTCGGCGCGCGCTCGAACCCTACTATGCCGGTTTGCCGGGATTCTGATGCGTCGCAGCCCAGACGCCTCGCCCCGGGGCCCCGCCGGGAGAGAACGCCCATGACCACCGCGACGGCGAGCAGCGTCTACACCGCCTACACCGAGTTGCTGAAGCGCTCGTTGATGAACGAGCTCAACCCCGAGAACGGGCTGCGGATCTCGTACCTGCTGGAATGCATGGACACGAGCACGCCGTACGACCTGGACCGTGTCATCAACGCGACATCCCACGAACAAGGGAAGCTCGATGCGCTCGCGGCGGACCCCAACGGGCAGGGCAACTACCGGGAGCGGATCTTCGGGTTCCCGTTCACGATGATCGGGCGGGCCCGCCTCGACCACCTCCAGCGGTGCGTGGAGACGGTGATCGAGGAGGGCGTTCCGGGCGACATGCTCGAAGCGGGCGTGTGGCGCGGCGGCGCGGTGATCCTGATGAAGGCGGTCGCGGACGCGCTGGGCGATACGGGGCGCCGGTTCTGGGTCGCGGACTCGTTCCGGGGGGTGCCGCCCCCCACTCTCGAGCAGGACGCGGGCGTGGACCTGTACCGGGACCCGTGCCTCGCGGTGCCGGTCGAGTTCGTGCGCGCCCATTTCGAGCGGTTCGGTGTGCTCGACGATCGGGTCGAGTTTCTCGAGGGGCTGTTCGCGGACACCCTCCCGACGGCGCCGGTCGAGCAGCTCAGCGTGTTGCGGGCCGACGGGGACCTGTACGAATCGACGATGGATGTCCTGGTGTCGCTGTACGACAAGGTCTCGCCCGGGGGGTTCGTGATCATCGACGACTACGGCGCGCTCGAGTGCTGCGCCCGCGCGACGGAGGACTTCCGGCGCGAGCGCGGGATCACGGATCCCATCGAGCGGATCGACTGGACGGGGGCGTTCTGGAGGAAATCGGGATGACCTCGGACGGAACCGTGCAACACGACGGGGGCTCGCTGGGAGGCCTGTTCGGCGGGGGGCTGATGCCCGAGAGCGTGCTGTCGTTCAGGCCCGACCACCAGTCCGAGCAGATCGACTGGCAGGCGCTGACGCCCGCGGCGGCGTGGCTGACGGCGCTGCTGAAGCCGCGCCGGTTCGTGGAGCTGGGCACCTACGCGGGTGATTCGTACTGCGCGTTCTGCCAGGCGATGCGGGAGCAGGGCGTCTCGTGCGAGGCCTTCGCGGTGGACCTGTGGGAGGGCGACGAGCACACGGGCGCGTACGGCCCCGAGGTCCTGGCTCGTCTGCGGGACTATCACGACCCGCGGTACGGGCATTTCAGCCGCCTGATGCGGATGCGGTTCGACGACGCGCGCGAGACCTTCGAGGACGGCTCGGTCGACCTGTTGCACATCGACGGGCTGCACACCTACGAGGCGGCGAGCCACGATTTTCGGAGCTGGCTCCCGAAGATGAGCCCCCGGGGCGTGGTGATCCTGCACGACACGACGCCGCGGGAGCGAGGGTTCGGGGTGTACCGGCTCTGGGACGAGATCGAGCGGGAGTACGCGTGCTTCAACCTGCCCCATTCCAACGGGCTCGGGGTGGTGGTGCTGGACCCGGACGCGGCGCCGGACGGCATCGCCCGCGTGGCGCGGATGGACGAGGCGGCGCGGCGCCCGCTGCTGCTGGTGCTCAAGTCGCTGGGCGACCTGGTGATCGCGCACGCGAAAGAGCGGTTCCGCGCGGGTGAGCTGGAACGGCTCAAGGGGCGGTACCGCGAGCTGGAGTGGGCGGTCGAGGACCTTCGCCGGGGCCATCGATCGGAGTTGAGTGAGTTGCTACACTTGATCTGTGCGGAGTTTCCGGGCCTTTCGGAGCGTCTCGCGTCGATCGAGGATCGGCTCCGCCGGGTCGAGGAAACCGCGGCGGGGGATGCCGCGGAGACCGCTTCGGACGCCGCGAATGTCGAGCAGACGGGCGGCGGGTGAATCGGGTTTGGCACGATTCCGTGCGGCGTGGGGACCGATCGGAGAGTGCGAGCGTTGCGTGCGGCCGGGGGACGGTCGCGGGTTGATCGGTGCAGACCCCCGGGGCGGGCCCCGGGAGCGCACGGGCCTGGATGAGCCGGCTCGTCGGCGGATGTGGGACTGATGAGGGACCTCCCGGATAAGACTCGGCTCGCGTGGACGCTTCTGAAGCGTGGTCGCGGGGTGCGCGGCAAGATCTCGGCGACGCGGTACATCACACGGCTCGCGGGTCGGTACATCGGTCGTCATGTCCCGGTGCTGGGCAGGCTGTTCAACCGCATGAGCGGGTGGGAGGACCTGCGCTCGGAGAGCACGAGCGACATCGACCAGCCCACGAACATCTACCGCCTGGAACTGCTGCAGTTCAAGCTCGCGAAGATCCCGGTGCGGGTGGACCCCTCGAGGCCCTACACGCTGAACTTCTTCCTGCCCACGATCGACCCGCTGGTGATCTTCGGGGGTTATATCGCGGCGCTGAACCTCGTCAAGACGCTGCTGGACGAGGGGCACCGGGTGCGGCTGATCAGCTGCGAGCCCACGCTGACGAGCATGTCGGCGCTCGAGTCGGCGATGGAGAAGAACCGCCTGCTGCGCGAGGTGCTCCCCCGCTGCGAGGTGCACCTGCGGAACGACCGGACCAAGGCGATCCCGTTCGGGCCCGAGGACGAGTTCCTGAGCTATTCGTGGGAGACCACGCGCCACGCGCACTCGGTCGCCCAGCAGGTCAACGGGAAGAAGGTCGTCTTCCTGATCCAGGAGTTCGAGCCCATCTTCCATCCGCTCGACAGCGTGCACTTCCTCGCGGCGGAGACCTACACGCTGCCCCACTTCGCGCTGTTCAACTCGCGGCTGCTGCGTGATTTCTTCAAGGGACAGAAGCTCGGGGTCTTCCGGGACGACAACCCCGACCCCGAGGGCTCGCACGCGTACTTCTCGCACGCGATCACGGAATTCAGCCCGCCCTCGCGGGAGGACCTGGTCAACCGGACGACGCGGAAGGTGCTGTTCTACGCGAGGCCCGAATCGCACGCGGGGCGCAACCTGTTCGAGATCGGGGTGATGGCCCTCAACGCCGCGATCGAGGCGGGCGTCTTCGATGAGCGGTGGACCTTCACGGGGATCGGGAGCATGTCGCTGTCGGGTCACCTCGCGCTCAAGCACGGACGGAAGCTGGAGATGGCCAAGCGGATGCCGCTGGACGAGTACCAGCGGTTCGTCTCGGGGCACGATGTCGGGCTGTGCCTGATGTACGCGCCGCACCCGAGCGTGCCCCCGTTCGAGTTCGCGTCGGCGGGCCTCCCCACGGTGACGACGAGTTTCGCGAATCGCCCGGTGGAGGCGATGCGTTCGATCACGCCCAACCTGTTCGCGGCCGAGCCCACGATCGCGTCGATCGTCGGTTCGATGGAAGAAGCCGCGGCGCGGGCGGACGATATCGATGCCCGGATCGCGGGCGCCCATTTCGAGAAGGTGTGCTCATGGAATCAGAGCTTCGATCACGCGTTGATCAGCCGGTTGCCGTTCCGGTCCCCGAAGGAAACCCCGAGCGTGAGCGTCCCCGCCAGAGCACTCGCGGCGAGAATCTGATCATCTCGATCCACATCCCGAAGACCGCGGGCACGACGCTGGCGTCAATCCTCGATTACGCCGTCAGCCGGCAGATCCTGTACGACTACGACGACCAGATCATCCCCAAGGACCCCGAGCAGATCCGCGACATCGCGTGGCTGATCGAGCGGTTCAAGGTGATCCACGGGCACTTCCACTACTCCAAGTACGCGGAGATCTTCCCCGAGGCGCGGTATGTGACGGTGCTGCGCGACCCGGTGGAGCGGACGATCTCCAACTACTTCCACCTGATGCGCAGCAAGGACATGAGCAAGTTCGCCTACCGGCGCATCGTCGAGGACGGGCTCGACATCGTCGGGTTCAGCAAGCTCGGCAACATGCGCAAGGCGCAGAGCATCTATCTCAACGGCGCCGACCTCGACCGCTTCGCGGTCGTCGGGATGACCGAGGACATGCCCGCGACGGTCAAGCTGATCCGCAAGATCCTCGGTCTCGCGGCCTATCACCCGACCATGCTCGGGCGCATGGGGTTCGTGCCCAAGACCAATGTCGGGTACGGGCGGCTGCTCGCGCAGTTCAAGCACGGGTTCGTCACCCCCTCGGTCCGCGCCAAGATCCGCGAGAACATCGCGCCGGACTGGGAGCTCTATTGCAAGGCGAAGGAACGGTTCGAGGCGCTCAAGAAAGAGCACCTCTGAGCGATCCCGCCCCCCGCGGCGAGGAGGACCAGGCGCGGTGAGCGGCGGGCTGTCCATCCTCGTCTGCGTGCGCAACCGGGCGGACCTGACGCGCGCGTTCTTCGGCACGCTCGTTCCCTCGATCGCGGGCGAACCGCGCCCGACGCGGGGCGGCGTCGAGATCCTCGTCTACGACGATCTCAGCACCGACGGCACCCCCGAACTGCTGGGGGAATGCCGCGAACGCTGCGCGGGTGATCTCGGCGCAGAGCTGATCGTCGTCCGGGGAGCCGAGCAGGGGTGCTTCGGGACCAACATGAACGCGCTGGCGGCGCGCGCCGCGGGCGACACGCTCGTGCTGCTCAACAACGACATGCTCTTCGAGCCCGGATGGCTGGGGCCCATGCTCCGCACCCTCGATCGGCACGGGCCCTCGATCGTGGGCAACCGGCAGGTCTACCCCGCGCCCGAGCGTGCGCTCGGGCGCGTGCTCAACCACGGCGGGGGCGCGTTCGCGAGCGACCTCACGCCCGTCAATCTCTACGACGGGCTCGACGCGGACCTCGCGCCCGCGACGCGGACCCGCGCGATGCGGTTCGTCACCGGCGCGTGCTGGGTCGTCGGGCGCGCCCTGTTCAATGAGTTGGGCGGGTTCGACCCGGTCTTCCGCAACGGCTTCGAGGACGCGGACCTCTGCCTGCGCGCGGAGACGCACGGCGCGGGCGTGTGGTACTGCGGCGAGAGCGTCGTCGGGCATTACGGGAGCAGCACCCCCGGGCGCTTCGGGCGCCAGGCGGAGAACCGGCGCGCGTTCGTCCGACGCTGGCGGGACGCCCTCGTCCCGGACCTCGAAATGTGGACAAAGCTCGACGGGGTCGAATGGCCGCCCAGGCGACCGGTGATCGACGCCGCGCGGGCGCTGGTGCGCGCGCCGGGGGTGTCGGCGGTCGCGCAGCGGCTCAGCGCCGTCCCGGTGCTGCAGCGTGCCTGGCGGCGCGCGCGCCGGTGATTCGTCACTTCTGCTCGGGGTGCGGGATCGCGGCGGCGGCGCGGATCGTCGCGGCATCGGGGGGGTCGATCTCGAGGATCAACGCGTCGTCCTCGGTGGGCGCGACGAGCCAGGCGTGATCGCCCATGGGGGTCACCCCCGCGCGCGCGGGCTCGCCGAACCGGTAGGCGACCCGCTGGAACGCGGGCTTCTCCAGTGAGATCCACGCGTTCGCCTTCGCGGTGATGTCGAGGCGGACGACCGCGAGAGGGGACGCGCGGAGATCGCTGGCAAGTTCGAGGCGGTACCGGCCGGGCTCTCCCGGGAGAGGCTGGAGGGCCGCGGGGCGGGGCTCGGTTCCGGCGCTCTCGGATTCGCGGAGCAGCCTGCGCAGGCGGGCCTGGCGGACCGCGGTCGGGTTGCCGTCTCCCGATGGGTGTGCGGCGTAGGCGGGGGAGGGCCCGACGCGTAGGCGTCCCTCGGCGAGCTGGGAGAGCACCACATCGGGGTGCTCTTCGGCGAGCAGGCCCGCGGGGAAGTGGTCGCGGTGGGTCCACCCCGAGCCCCAGGTGTTGGTCAGCGTCGAGCGCGCAAAGTGGTTCGCGAGCAGGCGGCTGTTCCACCCCGCGAAGGAGTCGGCGAGGAAGTGCATCGTGGGGAGCGCACCCTCGGCGTCCGGGATCTCGCGCACAACCGCGACGCCCTTCTTGCTGATGCGCTGCATCGCGGGTCGGTCGAGGGGCATGTCGCTGAAGCGCCATCCCCCGACCGGCGCAAACTCTGGAGACGGTTCGGTGTCGGTGATGCCCAGCATCTTGTTGAGGTTGGTGTGCAGGTCCACGAGTGTGCGCGCGAAGTCGTCGGACTCGAGCGCGGGCGGGATGGTCGGCTCACGCTCGCGCAGGCGCGCCAGGATCGCGCGGTACCCGATCAGTGCGCCCTGCTGGTTCCAGTGCGTGTCGGTGGTGTAATAGAGCTGGTCGGGGCCCGGCGCGGCGTGCTGGGCGGCATCCCGAAGGACGGGGGTCAGATCGAGGACATCGAGGGTCGAGCCGACCTCGTCGAGATAGGCGAGGAGTTGCTCCCGTGCGCTGGGGCCCTGCCGATCGCCCACCCACGCGGGAACCTGGGCGTCGTAGACGGTCTGCTTCTCGGGCACGATCGCGACGAGATAGGGGATGCCCCGCTCGGCGAGCCAGTCACGACGCTCCTCGAAGACGAGGCGGAGCTTGCGCTTGTCGGCATCGGAGAGCACGAGCCGGCCCTGGTGGTCCGCGATGTTGGCGCCGAGGTTGTGGAAGAGCCAGCCTTCTTTGCCGACGAGGACGGCGTCGGAGGGGCTGGTCGCGAAGACCTTGTATTTGAGCCAGGCGTGGAGGCCGATCAGGTAGCCGCGGACGCCCAGGCGATCCGTGAAGGCGCTCTCGAATCGGGCGGGGTAGGTGTTGACCTCGCGTGTGTCGTCGGGGGCGGCGGGCCAGGGCTCGGGCGCACGGTTCTCGTACCACTGGGTGCGGGCCGGGACGAGCCCCGCGGCGGCGACCCACGGCGCCGCGATCAGCGCGAGGCACCAGAGCAGGAAGAACGCGCGGGGCGCCGCTCGGTGCGAATCGGGTTGCCAGATCAGCCTGCTGGACATAACGGACGCGGCCCTCGCGGAACGGGGTCAGAATCGGAAATAGATGAACGCCTGCTGGGTCTGGCTCGTGACCGCGGCGATGCACACGAGGCTCAGGGTCGCGAGCGCCGCGGAGCGCGCCCAGCCGAACGCGGGCTCGGGAACGATCGTGTGCCCTTCGCGCCGCCCCAGCGCGGAGCGGAGGGCGTGCCACCCCCCGACGGAGATGAACAGCCCGGCGCCGAGCGCGGCGAGGTCATCCCCCGCGGCGTAGCGGAGCACCTCGGACCATCCCCGCGTCCATTCCGCGGGTCGGAACAGAAGGAGCGCGGACATGTCCCACCCCTGCATGAGCGATTCGGCGCGGAACCAGACCCACCCGATGAGGACGACGACCCAGACATAGAGCAGTTGGACGGGGCGCGGGGCGCGGTCGAGCAGGCTCTTGAGGCCCAGGCGTTCGATGATCAGGAAGCAGCCGTGATAGAGGCCCCAGATGATGAAGTTCCAGCTCGCGCCGTGCCAGAGACCGGTGAGGAAGAAGACGGTGATGAGGTTGACATAGGTGCGGACGGGCCCCTTGCGGTTTCCGCCCAGGGGGATGTAGCAGTAATCGCGGAACCAGCGGCTGAGGGTCATGTGCCAGCGGCGCCAGAAGTCCTGGATGCTGCTGGCGCGGTAGGGCTCGTTGAAGTTCTCCGGGAAATCGAACCCGACGGCGCGGGCGATGCCGATCGCCATGTCGGTGTATCCCGAGAAATCGAAGAGGATCTGGACCGCGAAGCAGACGGCGCCGAACAGCGCGAGCGGGGGCGTGAGCGTGCCCTCGGGCATGGAGAAGATCGAATCGACGGGCCCCGCGAGGGTGTCGGCGACGAGGACCTTCTTGCCCAGCCCGATGACGAAGAGCTCCGCGCCCGACGCGACGCGTCGGAAGCTGGTCGAGCGTTTGCGGATCGCCATCGCGACCTCGCGGTAGCGGACGATGGGACCCGCGACGAGCTGGGGGAACATCGCGATGTAGAGCGTGACGCGGGCGGGGTTGCGCGCCGGTGCCGTATCGCGGCGGTAGACATCGACGACATAGGTGATCGCCTGGAAAATGAAGAACGAGATGCCCAGCGGGAGCTTGGGGGGCGTGAACGCGATGCGCCGGAGCCCGAGCTCCGCGAGTACCTCGTTGAGGTTCTCCATCACGAAGCCTGCGTACTTGAAATAGAGGAGGACGACGACATTGAGCGCGACGGCGGTCGTCAGCGCCGCCTTGCGCCGCCTCGCGGAGCGGGTGGGCAGGATGTGCAGGCCCAGGTACCAGTTGAGCAGGCAGACGAGCACCAGCAGCGCGATGTAGAAGGGCTCGCCCCACGCGTAGAAGAACAGGCTCGCGATCAGCAGGACCGTGTTTTTCCAGGGCAGGCACGCGTACGCGATCGCGACGATCGGCAGGAACGCGAAGAGGAAGAAGGCGCTGCTGAAGATCATGCGATCGGGCTCCGCGCATGTCCGGGTCGTGCACCCCGGCGGGGGGAGCCCCGACTATATCGCGGCGCGATCCGCGGGGCTCATGCCCGGCGCGGGGTGCGCCGTCAGTGGTCCCAGTACTCGTCGCGGCCCTCGGCGGCGATGCTGCGGAGGTAGTCGCCGTACTCGTTCTTGAAATAGCCCTGGGCGAGGGCCCGGAAGGCGTCGTCGTCGATGAAGCCCATGCGCCAGGCGATCTCCTCTGGGCAGCAGATCATCCTGCCCTGCCGGTCCTCGATCGCCTGGACGAAGACCTGGGCCTGGAGAAGCGATTCGTGCGTCCCGGCGTCGAGCCAGGCGAGGCCGCGCCCCCAGACCTGCACGCTCAGCTCGCCGTCCTGCATGTATCGCCGGTTGATGTCGGTGATCTCGAGTTCGCCGCGCGCGCTGGGCTCGAGTTCCTCGGCGTAGCGCACCACGCGGTTGTCGTAGAAATAGAGCCCCGGGACGGCGAAGCGGCTCTTGGGCTTGCTGGGTTTTTCCTCGATCGAGACGGCGCGGCGGTCTTCGTCGAACTCGACGACGCCGTACCGCTCCGGATCGTGGACCGGGTAGGCGAACACGGAGGCGCCGGAGGTCATCGAGGCGGCCTCGCGGAGGGAGGTACTCAGCCCGCGCCCGTGGAAGATGTTGTCGCCCAGGATCAGGCAGACGGGGTCATCCCCGATGAAGGCCTTGTCGAGCAGGAAGGCCTCCGCGAGCCCGCGCGGCTGGTCCTGCACGACATAGCGGATCGACATGCCCCACTGCGATCCGTCGCCCAGCAGCTGCTTGTAGAGCGGGAGGTGTTCGGGGGTGGAGATCAGCAGGACCTCCCGGATGCCCGCGAGCATGAGCACCGAGAGGGGGTAGTAGATCATCGGCTTGTTGTAGACCGGGAGCAGCTGCTTGCTGATCGCGCCGGTGAGCGGGCGGAGACGCGTGCCGTGCCCGCCGGCCAGGATGATGCCCTTCATCGTCTTCCCTCGCGTGGATCGGGTCGGGTCGCGCCGCCGGGCATGCCGACGGCTCGGAATGGAGCGGAGGAGACTCGAACTCCCAACTTCCAGCTTGCAAAGCTGGCACTCTACCAATTGAGTTACCGCCCCGGCGAGTCGATCGTACGCGCGCCGATGGGTCGGATACGCTGCGGAGGAGCCGTGATTGGGGCGGCGCTCAACGGGGGCGAGGAGGCATCGGGATGGGCAGGTCTCTCGGAGGGCTGGTTCCGGTGTTCGCGCTCGCGATGCTCGTCGCCTGCCACCCCTCGAACCGGCGCGCGGACCTGGGCGTGATCTACGACGAGGCGGCGCAGAACATCGGTGCCGAGCGGAACCCGGTGGTTGTCATCCCGGGGATCCTGGGCACGAAGCTCGAATCGCCCGACGCGATGACGCCCGTGTGGGGGAGTTTCACCTTCGGCTCCGCGGACCCCGACACGCCCGAAGGGGCGCGGCTGGTGGCGCTCCCCATGCGGGCGGGCGTGCCGCTCTCGAAGATCCGCGACGAGGTCGTCCCGACGACGGTGCTCGACACGCTGTCGATCGATGTGGGCCTGCTGCGCGGCCTCGAGCTCGGCGCCTACATCGATATCCTGCGGACCCTCGCGGCGGGCGAATACCGCGACGAGACGCTGGGCGCATCGGGCGCGATCGACTACGGCGGGCTGCACTACACCTGCTTCCAGTTCCCCTACGACTGGCGCCGCGACATCAGCGAGCAGGCGGCGGCGCTGCACGAGGTCGTGCTCACGGCGCTCGCGTCCCAGCCCGGCGGCGGGCAGCGCAAGGCGGACATCGTCGCCCATTCGATGGGCGGTCTCGTGCTGCGCTACTACCTGCGGTACGGGCCCACACCGCTCCCGGAGGACGGGTCGCTCCCGGAACTGGACTGGGAGGGCGCAGCGTATGTCGAGAACGCGATCCTCGTGGGGACGCCCTCCGCGGGGTCGGTGCTTGCGCTCGAGCAACTCGTCGAGGGCGTGAACTTCGCGTCGTTTATCACGCCGACCTACCGCGCCGCGGTGCTGGGGACGATGCCCGCGATCTACCAGTTGCTCCCGCGCACGCGGCACGCGCGGGTCGTCGACGCCCGGACCGGGGAGGGGATCGATCTGTTCGACGCGGAGAACTGGGTCCGCTTCGGGTGGGGGCTTGCCGACCCGGACGCGGACCGGGACCTGCGCGCGCTGCTCCCCGACGCGGGCACGCGCGAGGAGCGCGAGGCGATCGCGATGGATCACCTGCGCAAGTGCCTTAGGCGGGCGGCGCAGGCGCACCGCGCGCTGGATCGCCCCGCGAGCCCTCCCGCTGGGCTCAGTCTGTATCTCGTCGCGGGCGATGCGCACTCGACCCCCGATGTGCTCGAGGTCGAGCAGGCCGGGTCGCTCCGGGTCCGCGGGCGGGCACCGGGGGACGACACCGTCACGCGATCCAGCGCGCTGATGGACGAGCGAACGGGGACCGGGTATGTCCCCAGGGTGCGCACGCCGATCGGTTTCCGGAGTGTGCTGTTCCTCGAATCGGACCACCTGGGCCTGACCCGCGACCGGCTGTTCACGAACTTCGTGCTCTACACGCTGCTCGAACAGCCCCGCGACTGAGCGAGGCGAACACGGAAACGGCTGGACGCCCGACGGGATTCGGCTAGACTCGGGCCGTGCGGAGTTCCGGCGTCACGCTCGCGGTTGTCCTTTTCAGCGCGCTGGTCGCGTCGCTGGGCCTGTCGCGTGGGGTGATGGCCGCATCGGTCGCGGGCGGGCACGCGCACGCCCATCTCCACCTGCACGGCGGTTCGCTGCACACCCACCTGCACACGCACGCGCCGGTCGACCCGTGCGGCGCGGACGCCGGGGAATGTGCGCACGAGGGCGCCCACGGGACGCCGGGCGCGGGGCACGGGTGCGGCGATCACGGCTGTGACGGCACGCATCTGCCGGACGATCCGACGGTGCGCGGACGCTCGAGCGATCCGGTTCCGAGTCCCGCGGCGGCCCCGCCTCGGCATGAACCGCGATCGCCGCGTACGGGCGGCGGCGGGTTTTCCGTGAAGCCGTTGTGCGCGACGGGGTGGCCGCCGGGCTATCTGCGATGTCTCCGATCGGTGGTGCTCCTGACCTGACGGCGCTGGGCCTTCCAGCGTCTTCGCTGCGCCGCGATCGCGCGCCGCGACGGGTCAGTTTGAGTCTGCCGAACGGAGAACCGGGTTGCGTGATCAAAGCGGAAGAACATCGCGCCGGTGGCGCGCGCGGGCTGCGGTGCACCGGCGCACGGCCCCTGCCACGGGGTTGATCGCCTGGTTGGCGGCGGGCTGGGGCCTGTGGGGGTGCGCGAGTTACCAGCCCTCGCCCCTGGATCTGGCGTCGCACGCGGAACTCTGGTCCTCGCGGGACGCGGGGGACGGCTCGGTGCGCGCGTTTGCGGCGACGCTCGAGGGGTCTTCGCCGCCTCCGAACGGGTTCGACCCCGACGACGGGCTCAGCCTGGCGGAGGGCGAGGTTGTCGCGCTGGTGTACAACCCCGATCTCCGGATCGCGCGGCTGCGGGCGGGCGTCGCGGAGGCGGTCGCGACCCACGCGGGGCTCTGGGCGGATCCGGTGCTCGGGGTCGATTTCCTGACGCTGACGAAGAACGCGCCCAACCCGCTGCTGGTCGCGCCGTCGGTCGGGCTGACGGTCCCGGTCTCGGGGAGGCTGGAAGCGGAGCGCGCGCGCCGACGCGGCGCTGGGGGCGGAGCTCGCGGGTGTTGTCGAAGCGGAGTGGCGCACGCGGATGGCGGTTCGGCGGGCGTGGCTGCGTTGGTCGGCGGCGCGTCTCAAAGCGGAGCAGACGGCGTTGCTCCTCGCGCCGATCGACGCGCTGGTCGCCTCGACGGCGCGGCTGGCGGACGCGGGGGAGATGCCCCCCACCCAGGCGGCGCTGTTCGCGATCGAGCGCACGAGTCGGCGGCAGGCGTTGATCGGGTACCGCGCCGAGGCGGCGGCGCAGGAACAGCGTGTGCGCTCGCTGCTGGGGCTTTCCCCCGGTGCGGCGGTGACGCTCGAACCCGGTCTCGGGGTGCCTCGCGACGCGGCGGATGAGGGGGAGGGGGCGGTCGCGGCGCGGAGCCCTCGGCTGGCTCGGCTGCGCGCGGAGTACCGGGCCGCAGAGGAAACGCTGCGGCGTGAGGTGCGGGAGCAGTACCCGGATCTGACGATCGGTCCGGCGGCGGAGTTGGACCGTGGGGACGCGTTGCTGGGGGTGTCGATCTCGCTTCCGATCCCGATCCTGAACGCGAACCGGCAGGGCATCGCGCGGGCGCACGCGTCGCGCGAGGTGGCGCGGGCGGCGTTCGAGACGGCGTACGAGCGGTCGATCGGTTCGCTCGCGGCGGCGCGGGCGGAGCTGGAGGGCGCACGCGCGCAGCGGGCGGTGCTGGAGACCGACCTGGTTCCGCTGGTTGACCGGCAAGTGGAGCAGGCGCGTCGCCTGCTCGGGCTGGGCGAGGGGGGCGGGCTCGTGCTGCTCGAGAGCCTCTCGCGGGCGTGGGACGCGCGGATCCGGCTGATCGACGCGCGGCTGAATGAATCGCTCGCTCGGGTCGAGGTTGCGGCGGTGGTCGGGCCGCCGCTGCCGGGCGGCGAGACTGCATATTCGGAGGCGGCTCGATGACTCTGCGCATACTGGTGATTGTCGCGTTGGGGATGCTCGGATCGTGCGCTCGCGAGGCGCCTCCGGTTCGCGCGCCAGAAATGGGGGACGAGGCGGGGGCGACGCCCGGACGGGTGGAGATCTCCCCGGTGGTGCGGCGGAACCTGGGGATCACCTTCGCGGGTGTCGAGCGGCGGCGGGTGGAGCGGACGATCCGGATCCCCGGCGCGTCCGAGCTTCGCCCTCTGGCGCGGCGCGAGTATCGCCTGACGCTCCCGGGAACGGTTCGGCTCGCGGTCGATCAGTACGAACGGATCGGGGCGGGGGACTTGTTGTTCCGGTTCCGCTCGCCTCGCTGGCCTGAGTTGCAGCACGAGATCGTCGAGGGGGAGCAGTCGATCGGGGCGGCGGAAGCGTCGATCGGGGTGGCTCGGGCGCGGATCGAGGAGACGACGGCGCGTCTGGCGGTGTTGCGGGCGCGGCTCGCGTCGCTGGATGAGGCGTCGATCCGCAGTGCGCCGCTCGAGGCGGATGCGCGGGAACTCGAGGCGATGCTGCCCAGGCTCCGCGCGGAGCTGCGCCAGGCGGAAACAACGCTGGAGAACGCGCGGCGGACGCGGGCGCACGCGCTGCACCGCGCCGCGTCGGCGACGGGGCTCGCGGAGGCGCGGCTCGCGGCGATGGTGGAGGAGAACGGCGAGATGGTCCCCGCGTACCGGGCGATCGACTGGATCGAGGTGCGGGCGACGGAGGCGGGCGTCGTCGAGGCGCTCTCGGTGACGGACGGCGGGTTCGCGGAGGCGACGACGCTGGTGCTCTCGACGGTGGACCCGGGGATGGTCCGGTTCCGGGCGATGGCGCTGCAGTCGGACCTTTCGCGGATCGGGGAGGCGCGTGCGGGGCGGATCGTGCCGCCCAGGGAGCCCGGCATCCCGGCGGGGGCGGGGGTTGCGGCGTCGGTCTCGATCGGGCTGGAGGCGCACCCCGACCAGCGGACGGTGACGCTGCTCGCGGCGCCCGAGGCATCGCGGGCGTGGATCCGTCCCGGTGTGTCGGCGTTCCTGGAAGTCGCGGTCGAATCGACGGGGGGGCCCGCGCTGGCGATCCCCCGGGCGGCGGTGGTTCGTGACGGGATCACGCATGTGTTCTTCCGGCGCGACCCGGCGGATCCGAACGCGGCGATCCGGGTCGAAGCGGACTTGGGCGCGGACGACGGGCGTTGGGTCGCGATCAAGAGCGGGCTCGGGCCTGGGGACGAGGTCGTGCTCGACGGGGCGTACGAGTTGAAGCTCGCGACGCAGCAGAGCGGCGCGGTGCAGAAGGGCGGTCACTTCCACGCGGACGGGACCTTCCACGAGGACGATCACTGAGCGGGGTGGCATGCTGAAGCAACTGATCCGGTTCTCGCTCGATCACGCGTCGCTGGTGCTGGTGCTGGCGGGGGTGGTGCTCGCGCTGGCGGTGTGGCGGTTGCCGCGCGCGCCGGTCGATGTGTTCCCCGAGTTGAACGCGCCGACGGTGGTGGTGATGGCGGAAGCGCCGGGGCTGGCGGCGGACGAGGTGGAGCAGTATGTCACCTTCCCGGTGGAGGCGTCGTTCAACGGGATCCCGGGTGTTCGCCGGGTGCGTTCGAGCAGCGCGATCGGGCTCTCGATCGTGTATGTCGAGTTCGGCTGGGGGATGGACATCTACCGGGCGCGTCAGCTGGTGTCCGAGCGTCTCGACACGGTGCGGGAGGAGTTGCCCCCCGGGACGCACGCGGGGATGACACCGATCACGAGCATCACGGGGGAGATCATGCTGCTCGCGGTGTCGAGCCCCGGGGGGGAGGTCTCGCCGCTCGAGTTGCGGGCGTTCGCGGAGTTCGACTTGCGGAACAGCCTGCTCGCGGTGCCCGGGGTCGGGCAGGTGTCGGTGATCGGCGGGGAGCTTCCCGAATACCAGGTGCTGGTGGAGCAGGAGAAGCTCCGGCTGTATGACCTGACGATCGAGGATGTGATCGCGGCGGCGGGTGCGGCGCACAGCACGCAGAGCGCGGGGTATCTGCCCGATGTGGACGGGCTGGAGCTCCCGATCCGGCAGAGCGGACGGGTTCGGAACGCCGCGGACATCGCGGGAACGGTGATCCGGTTCCACGCGGGGGCGCCGGTGACGATTGGGCAGGTCGCGGAGGTGCGGCTGGGCCCCGCGTTGAAGCGTGGGACGGGCGCGGACGGCGGTCGGGCGGCGGTGGTGTTGACGATCCAGAAATCGCCCGGGACGAACACGCTGGTCATCACGGACCGGATCGACGAGACGCTGGATGGGCTGGCGCCCTCGCTGCCTGAGGGTGTGGTGGTGAACCGGCGGATCTTCCGCCAGTCGGACTTCATCGGGCTTTCGGTGCGGAATGTCGTGGAGGCGTTGCGGGACGCGGCGATCATCGTGTCGATCATCCTGGTGCTGTTCCTGCTGAACATCCGGACGACGCTGATCACGCTGACGGCGCTTCCGCTGTCCCTCGCGGTCGCGCTGCTTGTGCTGGGCTGGATGGGCGAGACGATCAATGTCATGACGCTGGGCGGGCTGGCGATCGCGGTGGGGAGCCTCGTGGATGACGCGATCATCGATGTGGAGAATGTCTTCAGGCGGCTGAAACAGAACGCGGCGAGACCCGAGGGATCGCGGCGCCCGGTGCGGGAGGTGATCTTCGAGGCGAGCAACGAGATCCGTCCCGCGATGGTGTTCGCGACGGCGATCATCGCGCTGGTGTTTCTCCCGCTGATGTTCCTGGAGGGGATCGAGGGGCGGTTCTTCCGCCCCCTCGGGATCGCGTTCGTGGTGTCGATCGGCGCCTCGCTGGTGGTGGCGCTGACGGTGACGCCCGCGCTGTGCCGCTACCTGCTGGCCCGGACGGGGCGGGGCGGGGCGGGTGGCGACGGGGCGCTGGCTCAAGCGGGTTTATGAGCCTTGCGTCGGTCTCGCGATTCGCGTGCGCCTCGCGGTGCTGGGGTGCGCGGTGGTCGCGACGGTCGCGGCGCTGTGGCTCGCGTCCACCTTCGGGACGGCGTTTCTTCCCGAGTTCCGGGAGGGGACCTTCACGGTGTTCGTCTCGGCGCCGCCCGGGACCTCGCTCGCGGCGAGTGACCGGCTGGCCTCGGCGATCGAGCGGCGGCTGCTGGAGGTGGAGGGCGTCCGGAGCGTGACGCGCCGGACGGGACGCGCCGAGCGCGACGAGCACGCGGAACCGGTGAGCAACTCGGAGATCGAGGTGACGGTCGCGCGGGGGCACGACGATCTCGCGGTGCGCGGGGCGATCGAGGCGATCGCGGAGCGGGTGCCCGGTGTGACGACGAGCATCGGGCAGCCCATCGAGCACCGGCTGAGCCACATCCTGTCGGGGACACCCGCGGCGATCGCGATCAGCGTGTTCGGGGACGATCTCTCGGAGCTCCGCGCGGTTGCGAAGGAGATCGAGGCGGCGATCGAGACGCTCCCCGGGGCGCGGGATGTCGCGGCGAATCGGGAGGTGATGATCGAGTCGCTCCCGGTGGAGTATCAGCCCGCGGAGTTGGCGGCGTACGGGCTGACGCCCGCGGCGGCGGCGACGCAGGTGCGGCACGCGATCTTCGGCGCCGAGGTCGCGGAGGTGAACGAGGGCGTGCGCCGGTACCGGCTGGTCGTGCGGCTCGCGGACGCGCAGCGGGACAGCGTGCGGGATCTGAAGGACCTCGTGCTGCGGGGCGCGGGCGGGGCGTTGGTGCGTCTCGACGAGGTCGCGGTGATCGGCCCCGAGATGACCTCGAACCTGATCACGCGTGAGAACGCTCAGCGGAAGGCGGTCGTCTCGCTGAATGTCGCGGAGGGCTCGAACCTGGGGCACCTGGTCGAGCGGGTGCGCGAACGCGTGGACCCGATCGTGCAATCCCGCGGGTACACGGTGCGGTACGGGGGGCAGTTCGAGGCGCAGCGTTCGGCGAGCCGAACGATCGCGGTGTTCAGCGGTGTGGTGCTGGTGATCATGGTGATGCTGCTGAACCTGGCGATCGGCTCGCTGCGGGTCTCGCTGCTGGTGCTGGTAAACCTCCCGCTCGCGTTGATCGGCGGGGTGCTGGCGGTGTTTCTGAGCCAGTCGGGGGACGCTGCGGGGAATCTCGCGGCGCTGTTGGGCGCCGGGGCGTACCGGGCACCGGTGCTGTCGATCGCGGGGCTCGTGGGGTTCATCACGCTGTTCGGGATCGCGGTCCGCAACGGGATCCTGCTGGTGAACCACTACGACCACCTGATCCGCGAGGAGGGGGCGGGGCTGCGCGAGGCGATTGTTCGCGGGTCCTCGGAGCGGCTGGTGCCGATCCTGATGACGGCGCTGACGGCGGCGCTCGCTCTCGTCCCGATCGTGCTGAACGGGGACGAGGCGGGCAATGAGATCCTCGCGCCGCTGAGCGTGGTCATCCTGGGCGGGTTGCTGAGTTCGACCTTCCTGAACCTGATTGTCGTGCCCGCTGGGTATGCGGCGTTGTTCGGGGCGGAGCGAGACGCTCGTGAACAGTCCGCGTGAATTTCGCGGCGCCCCGGGCTGTTTTCATGATCCCGAAGGAGACCAGAAATGAAACGAACCGGAACGGTGTGCATGAGACTCGCGCTTCTCGCGGGGCTGGGCGTCTTGCTGGGCGGGTGCGGTGAGCCCGGCTCCGGCGCGGAGCACGGGCACACGCACACGGCGGGCGATGCGTCGCATGATGAGGGCGAGCGCGGCGATGCTCATGGGGCGGGGGCGGACTCGCACGAGCACGACGAAGTGTCGCTCGAGCCCGTCTCCGCGGGTGGGATGTCGATCGAAGTGGCGCAGGGGCACGGCGGGATCGGGGCGGGGAAGGAGAGTCAGCTCGTCGTGAAACTGCCCTACAGCGACGGCGGGCAGACGATCGTGCGGGCCTGGCTCGGCACGGAGGACCGGACGCTTTCGTATGTCGGACGGGGCGCGTATGCGCCGTCGCACGATGACTACGACATTCACGCGGTGGCGCCGGACCCTCTTCCGGCGGACGCGATGTGGTGGATCGAGATCGAGAAGCCCGACGGGACGACGATCGTCGGCTCGACGCGTCCGATCCGGGATTAGTGCTCCGGGTCGGGACGGCGGGCCCGCTGCTTGGGGCGACCGGCAACGAACATGAGGCTTGACGGCGTGTCAAGCGCTTGACACACTGTGCATCGCTCCCGCTGTTCCGGCTCGTGCCGCGACCGACGGGAGGATCCGAGACGAGTCCGACATGTCGCACCGACCGCTGATCGATCGCGCCACGCTGTTTCTTTGGGTCCTGTTGTTGACGGTCGCGTGCGCACCGGGGTGGGCGGCGCCCCCGAACTTCGTGTTCATTCTCGTCGATGATCTCGGGTGGGGCGATCTTTCGTGCTATGGGCAGACGAACTGGGAAACCCCTCGGCTCGACGAGATGGCGCGGGAGGGGATGCGGTTCACCAACGCCTATGCGGGGAACACGGTGTGCGCCCCGAGCCGGGCGACGCTGCTGACGGGAAACCACACCGGGCGGGTCTATCAGCGTGGGAACGGGAGGGTGCAGTTCCGTCGCGACCCGCTGGACATCACGATCGCGACGCGGCTGAAGGCGCTGGGGTACACCACCGCGATGATCGGCAAGTCGGGCGTGGGATGCAACACCGACGATGCGGCGTTGCCGAACGACAAGGGCTTCGATCATTTCTATGGGGTGCTGAGCCATGTCGAGGCGCACCGGAACTATCCGCGTCGGATCGTGCGGGACGGGGACTGGATCGATCTTCCCGGGAATGAGGGGAAGACGGGCGAGACCTATGCCAACGCGCTGTGGGTGGAGGATGCGCTCGCGTGGCTCGAATCGAACCATGATGAACCGTTCTTTCTGCATCTCTCGCTGACCCCTCCGCACGCGGATCTGACGGTGCCGGACCGGTACATGGATCCGTTCCGGGGGAAGTGGGCGGAGACGCCGCACACGACGGGGGGGTATTACCACCAGGCGGAGCCGAGGGCGGCGTACGCGGGGATGGTCTCGTTCATCGACGAGTCGGTCGGGCGGGTGCTCGACCGGTTGGAGCGGTTGGGTGTGGAGAGGAACACCGTCGTGTTTTTCGCGTCGGACAACGGGCCGCACTTTGAGGGCGGGACCAATCCGGAGGTGTTCGATTCGAACGGGCCTTACCGGGGCGGCAAGCGGGACATGACGGAAGGCGGGCTGAAGACGCCGCAGATCGTGTGGTGGCCGGGCACGGTTCCGGCGGGGACGACGAGTGACCTCGTCACGGCGTTCTGGGATTTCCCGGCAACGGCGCTGGACCTCGCGGGGGGAACGGTCCCGGATTCGATGGACGGGCTGTCGATCGCGCCGACGCTGCGGGGGGAACCGGGTGAGCAAGAACTGCACGGCTCTCTGTACTGGGAGTTCCACGAGCAGGGCGGGAAGCAGGCGGTGCGGATGGGGGACTGGAAGGGCATCCGCCTGGATGTCGGCGCGCGTCCGGACGGGCCGATCGCGCTGTACGACCTGCGGACGGATCTCGCGGAGGCGCACGATGTCAGCGCGGACCACCCCGAGGTCGTCGACGCGATCGCACGCGTGATGCGCGATGCGCACGAACCGTCGGACCTGTTCCGTTTCGGTCGCGAACACGGGGCCGGCGCACGCCCGCACGCGGGCGAGCGTCTGCACAACGAGCGGGACGGGCTCGTGCTCGACCGGTCGGCGTTCCGGGTCGTCTCGGTCAGCAGCGAATCGACGCACAACGGGGCGACGGGCGACAAGGCGATCGACGGGAGCCTCCGGACGCGCTGGCACACCGCGTGGCGCGACGCGCAGCCGACGCATCCCCACTCGATCACGATCGACCTGGGCGGGCCCACGCTCGTGCACGGGGTGCGTGTCATGGCGCGGCAGGACGCGAGTGAGAACGGAGCGGTCAAGGACCTCGCGGTGTTCGTGACGGATGAGCCGGACACTGGGAGGGAGCCCCCCGCGGCCGAGGTGGTGCTCGCGTTTTCGAAGGATGAGCAGGAGGTGCTGCTGCCCCGCGCGGTGCGGGGGCGGTATCTCACGCTCGTGTCGCGTTCGGGGCACGGGGGGACGCCCTTCGCGTGCTTCGCGAATATCGAGGTGCTGGGGGCGGGCGAGTGACGCCCATCGTGACAGGGCTCCGCTGATTGATCGAAAGGACTGTGCTCATGATCCAGAGTCCCCGCGTCCGGTTCGCGGCGTTCGTGCTTGCGTCGATCGCGTCGTTGCTCCCGTCCTGCGCGAGCGGCGACGCGGGGATGGATCGATCGGACGCGCGGCCCAACATCCTGATCATCTACGGGGACGATGTGGGGTACGCGGATGTGAGCGCGTACGGCGGGGAGATCCGGACGCCCAACATCGATGCGCTCGCGGCGGACGGGCGGCTGTTCACGCGCGCGCACGCGAGTTCGGCGACCTGCACCCCGAGCCGATACTCGCTGCTCACCGGGCGGTATCCCTTTCGCAACGATCGGGCGGAGATCCTCCCCGGGGATGCGCCGCTGCTGATCGAGCCCGGCTCGCTGACCCTTCCCTCGCACCTCGCGTCGAACGGATATGAAACAGCGGTCGTCGGGAAATGGCACCTGGGCCTGGGTGAGGGGGCGATCGACTGGAATCATGAGGTGAAGCCCGGCCCGCTGGAGATCGGCTTCGGGATGTCGTACCTGATCCCGGCGACGAACGACCGGGTGCCTTGCGTGTATCTCGACGGGCACCATGTCGAGAACCTCGACCCGGCGGATCCGCTCCGCGTGTCGTACGAGGAGAAGATCGGGGACTGGGCAACGGGCACGGAGAACCCGGACGCGTGCCGCTACCCGGCGGATCGTCAGCACTCGGGGACGATCGTGAACGGGATCAGCCGGATCGGGTGGCAGGATGGCGGCGCGTCGGCGTTGTGGGTCGACGAGGCGATGGCGGACCGCTTCACGGGGCGTGCGATCGAGTTCATCGAGCAGCGTGAGGCGGCGGACGAGCCCTGGTTCCTGTTCTTCAGTCTTCATCAGCCGCATGTGCCCAGGCTTCCCAACCAGCGGTTCCTCGGGACGAGCGGGTTCGGGCTGCGCGGGGATGCGATCGTCGAAGCGGACTGGTGCGTGGGGCAGCTGACCGCGGCGTTGGACCGCCTGGGCGCGCGGGAGGACACGCTGGTGATCTTCACGAGCGACAACGGGCCCGTGATGAACGACGGTTACAACGACGGCGCGCTCCGGGATCGCGGGACGCACGATCCGTCCGGGCGATACCGAGGGGGCAAGTACACCCTTTGGGAGGGCGGGACGCGTGTGCCGTTCATCGTGAACTGGCCGGGGACGGTTGGATCGGGGACTTCCGATGCGCTGATCTGCCAGGTGGACCTGCTCGCGACACTGGGGCGTGTCGGGGGCGCGCCGCTGAGCGCCGGAGCGAGGCGTTCGACCGACAGCCTCGATCTTGCCGACGCGTTGGTGGGCCAGCGCGGCGCGGGGCGGCGGGAACTCGTGACGCAGGGCGTCGGGGGACTGGCGATCCAGGACGACACCTGGAAATACATCGCGCCCAACCCGGCGCGGGCGTCGTTCGGGCGGGGGCACTGGTCGGTGCAGAAGCACGAGGGGAGCGGCAACCCGCTGGGCAGCCCGGCGATCGGTGCGGGGGCGTCCCTGTTCGATCTCACCGGGGACCCCGCTGAGGCGGACGATGTCGCGGCGGACCATCCCGCGATCGCGGCGCGGATGCGGGCTCGCCTCGAAGCGATTCTGGCGCGCGAGGGGACGGCGCCCTGAGCCTGTGCAGCAGCGGGGCGCGGGCCTGGCGGCGTCCGGGTGACGCTTTCTCAAGTTATCGCACCTCTGGACGCGTGCGGGGCACCGGAATGCTCGACAGGTCACGGGGATGCCCGGTATCTTCGGGAACGGTCCGGGGGCAGGTTCCGCTGCGCGGTCGGCGCGGTTGGTGTGGTCTGAGGTGCCCGATGCCGGGCCCTCCCGAGGATGCGTGTGAGCGAGGCGAACGGACATCCCCTCCCGGGCTCCCGCGTTGACGGGGACTCCCCGGGTTTCGCGGACGGGCTGTTCGAGATTGTGCACGATGAGCTCCGTGACCTCGCGGCGAGCATCCACAGAAGGGGCGCGGGGGCGCGCACACTGCAGGCAACGGCGCTTGTCAACGAGACCTGGCTCAAGCTCGAAGGTCGGCTCGGGGGCGTGCAGGACCGCCAGCACTTTCTCGCGCTTGCGGCTCTCGCGATGCGCCAGGTGCTCGCGGATTACGCGCGATCGAAACTGAGAGAGAAGCGCGGCGGCGGGCGGCAGCGGTTCACGATCAGCGTCGAAGCCGAAGCCGGGACGGATCGGGAGTTCGACGCGATCGAGTTTCACGACGCGTTGGATCGGCTCTCGGAGCTCAACGAGCGTCACGCGCGGGTGGCGGAGCTGCGGCTGCTCGGCTCGCTCCGCGTCCCGGAGATCGCGGAGTTGCTGGGCGTGAGCGAGCCCACGGTGAAGCGGGACTGGCAGGTAGCGCGGCTGTGGCTCGCGCGTGAGCTGCGGGCGTCGTGATGGATCCGGCGCGGTATGCCCGGATCGCGGAGCTGGTCGCCGAGGCGCTCGAGCAGACGGAGTCGTCGCGCGAGGACTGGGTCCGGGCGCGGTGCGGCGATCCTTCTCTCTGCGCGGATGTGCTCGAGCTGCTGGCGCTGGAATCGGGAACCTGCGCGTTTTCTGAGGCGGGTGTCGAATCGCGGCGGCGGGAACTCGACCGCTTGTTCGAGACGGCCGACAGCACGCCCACCGAGGCGACGCTTCCCGAACGGATCGGGGGCTACCGCGTCATCCGCCGGATCGGCGAGGGCGGGATGGGCGTCGTTTTTGAGGCGGAGCAGGCGAGCCCCCGGCGGCGCGTCGCGGTCAAGGTCGTCGACAGCGTCCGCGCCGGTCGCGGGCTCGAGAAGCGGCTGCGGCAGGAAGCGGAGATCCAGGGAAGACTGCAGCACCCGGGGATCGCCCAGATCTACGAGGCGGGCGCCGCGCAGGTCGGCGAGTCGATCCGGCCTTTCTTCGCGATGGAGTACATCGAGGGCGCGTCGCTGACGATGCACGCGCAGGGCCTGGACCGGCGGGGGACGGTTGAGCTGCTCGCGGCGGTCGCGGGTGCGGTTGGGTACGCGCACGCGCGGGGCGTTGTGCACCGCGACCTCAAGCCTGACAACATCCTTGTGCTCCCTTCGGGACAGCCCAAGGTGCTCGACTTCGGGATCGCCCGCCTCGCGGGGGACGCGACGATCGGCCTGATGACGATCACCCAGCAGGGGCAGTTCGTGGGGACGATCGGGTACATGGCGCCCGAGCAGTTCACGGGGGACGCGGGAGACGCCGGCCCGCGGGCGGATGTTTACGCCCTCGGGGTGATCGCGTACGAGCTGCTGGCGCAACGCCCGCCCTTCGAGGTCGCGGGGCTTTCGCTCTCCGCTGCGGTGCGCGCGATCGAGAGCGGCGTGCCGGTTCCGCTCCGGGCGGTCTGCACCGGCGTCTCGCGCGACCTTGAGACGATCGTGCATCGCTGCCTTGATCCCGAGCCGGAGAGGCGGTACGCGGACGCGTCCGCGCTCGCGGCGGATCTGCGTCGTTTTCTCGCGGAGCAGCCCATCGTGGCGCGTCCCGCGACGCGGCGTTACCTCGCGGCGAAGTTCGTCCGGCGGAATCGCCTGCTCGTGGGCGGCGTGGGCGCAACGGTCGCCTCGCTGGCGATCGGGCTCGTCGCGACGGCGTACTTCGCGTCGGGGCAGCAGCGGGCGAGGCTGGATGCTGAACGCGAGCGAGAGGTCGCGCGGCAGAAGGAACTCGACGCGGTGCGCGGCGTGCTCGCGGGGGCCTCCACGCTCGCGGACCGCGGGGAAATCTGGGAAGCGGTGCGGCAGTTGCACGCCGTGTCGGCGACGACGCGGGGCTGGGCGTGGCGGCACACGGCGCTCGGGTTGCCCTGGGTGATCGAGCCCCCCGGTCCGGGTTCGGGGCTCGTCTCGACGGGTCGACCCCGCCCCGTCTCGTTCGCGGACAACGAGCGGGCGGTCTTCCTGACCGATCCGGGGGGCGAAGCGCTCCTGCTGGATGTACCCGCTGGATCGTGGGAGAGGATCGGGACCGAGGCGCGATTTCTGCTCGCGTTAGAACCCCAGCCCGCGGGCACGGGGGGGGTTCGGCTCTTCGATCGCGCGGGGCGGGCGGGGTTGCTGGATATCGCGACGGGTGAGTTCACCCCTGCCGGTCCTTGGGGATCTGAACCTCTCGAGCCGCGCCCCGCGGGGGCGTTCGGCGGCGTGGTGATGTCGGCGCCCGATTCGTTGTTGGTGCGCGAGAAGGAGATCGTTGAGTTGCGGACGCCGGGCCAACCGGTGTTGAGGTTGGGCGCCGACACGCCCGATGTCCCGCACGCGGGCCCTTGGTGGGAGATCGCGACGCCTGCGGTCGGTTCGCCCTACCTCGTTGTGGCGCGGTGGGCGTTGGGAGATCGTGGCGCGGAGATCGTCTGCATCGACCGGCGCACGAACGCTGTCGTGCGGTCTGTTCCCGCGTCCTACGGGATCCCGGCGGTCGCGATGGACCAAGACGGCACTCGGGTCTACACACGCAGCGCGACGGGACTTGACATCCTCGCGGTGCCCTCGCTGGAACGCGAGGGCGCCGTGGAGGGCGTGGGGAGCGCGCTGACGCTCGCGGCCATGCCGAGCGGGGGCGTCGTCTTCGTTGCGCACGAGACCGACCGCGTGCACTTGCTCGATCGCAGCGGCGATCTCACGGTGTGGCCCGAAGCGATCGGGGCGCAGAGTTTCCCGAACAGGCCGCGGGTTTCGCCGGACGGCCGACTGCTGCTCGCCTGCACACCGAACGACTGGCTCCCCTGGATCATCGACACGGCGCATCCGATCGATCCTCGCCTGCGGGGTGTGACGCCGCTTTCGGGGCATGCTTCGTGGGTCTATCAGGTCGCGGTTTCGGGGGACGGTTCGCTGCTCGCGAGCGCCGCGCCGCGGGGCGATGTGCTGCTGTGGGATCTGCACGGGGGGCGGCTGCTGGCGCGGGTCCGGCGGGCGGCTCCCGAGGGGATGGGGGCGCTCGCCTTCCAGATGGACGCGCCGCTGCTGTTCGACGAGGCGCGGGACGCGCTGATTTTCGGTGAGTTCCGGGCGTCCTCGAACAGCATGGGGTTCTCGACGCTCGATCTGCGCACGGGCGAGCGCGCGTGGACCGCTGCAGAGGATCGGGCGGCGTTGCACGAGCGCCTGGCGGATCGGATCGGCTGGCGGGCCGGCTCGCTCTATCACCACGCGGCGGTGCTGCCTGGTCGGCGGATTCTGGAAGCGACGAGTTCGCGGTATCGTGCGCAGCGTGTCGTTGTCCGCGAGGCCCGCCGGAACTCGGCGCCCGGCGCGGAGATCGAACTCAGCGCGAGTGCCGCGGAGATCCCGGGCGGGGTCGCGGTGCACCCGGACGGGACGCGGTTCGTCTCGGGGGACACGCAACACCTCATCGTGCGCGATGCGCGGACGCTCGAGATCGTCGAGAGGCTCGACGACGCC
>DLBY01000168.1:66730-75223 GCA_002480345.1 Phycisphaerales bacterium UBA7812
CTCGACGACGCCGGGACGAACAGGGTGTACGGCGTCGCGTACAGCCCCGACGGCGAGCGGCTCGCGATCGGGACGGGTGACGGGACGGTGCTGATCTACGAGACGCGCTATCACAAGCGGATCGCGGAGATCCGGCCGGTCCAGTTCGATGGACGCGAGCCGGCGCCCGCGGGCAGCGATCGCGACTACATCTATGCGCTCGCGTGGACACCGGACGGCTCGCGGCTGGTCTGCTCGGGTGGGGAGACGATCCGGGTGCTCGAATCGGAGCGCCCGTTCATCCACGATCGAAAGCGGGCCGCGTGGGAGGCGGACCTGCGGGCGGCGCGCGAGGGGCGGGGGTCTAGTCCGACGGCTGAGCGGGTCGTCGGGATCGAGCGGCTCGCGGGCGGCGGCGTGATCGAATAGAAACACCCCCGCGTCCTTCCCAAGACGCGGGGGTGCGTGGCCCGTGCGGTGAACAGCGGACCGGCCGGAGCAACCCGGGTCGATCCGCCGGTCGGAGTGGCGGCGGATCGTCCGGTGTTTCCGGCGTGATCAATCGCGGCGCTCGGGCCCCTGCTGGTTCCGACGGGTCGCGAGTGTCAGCCCGCCCACCCCGCCGACGAGCGCCAAGGGCCAGACGACCGATGCGCCGAACACGCCCCCCGGTTGTTCGGCGACGGTGCGCAGTTCCTCGCGCAGCGATTCGAGTTCGCCCTGCAGGGCCGCGATCTCCGCGTCCTTCTCGTGACGCAGCGCGTTGACGGCTTCGACGACCAGCGGGGTGACCTTGGTGTAGTCCATGCCGTGCGCGTCCACGCCGTTCGCCTCGTAGACCACGACTTCGGGGAGTACCGCGCCCACCTCCTCGGCGATGAAGCCGACATCGTGGTGCCCGCCGTGCTCGGCGTCCCAGGTATAGGTCACGCCTCGAATCTGCCCGAGTTTCTCGAGCGGGTCCTCGATCGGGGTGATGTCGCTCTTCCAGCGTCTCGAAGAGTTGGTGCCGTAATCGAGACCGGCTCCGCTCGCGAAGAAGTCGTAGCTGAACGCGACAATATTGCTCTCACCGCGAACGGCGACGGGGCGCTGAACTCCGTCCCATGTACCGATATCGACGAGATTCTCCCCGAATACGCCGACGCCGCCGTTGCTTTTGGTCACACCCCTCACGCCGTGCGCCTGTCCGGAACTCTTCGTGGCCTCGCCGTAGACGGCTGTGCCGTTCGAATCAGCAAGCATGAAGCAACCGGGGTAGTAGTTACCATTGAAATTGTAGGTTGGGTTGGGTGAGTTTCCGCCAAAGCCGCTCGCGGATGAGTAGATCCCGAAGCGGCTGTTGCTGTCCGCTCGGATCGCGGCTCCGCTGGTCGTGAACGCGCTGTTGGTCGCCGTAATGGCGTCGCCGAATACCTGATCGGTGCTGACATTGATGCCGGAGGGGACGAAGGGAAGCGCGTCGGTCGCCCGGATATCGAGCAGGTAGTTACCGAAGAGCGAGTCGGGCCCGATCACGGCGCGGGAGTTGATCTTGAGACCGGGTGAGTTGATCGGGAAGAACCCGCTGTTGATGCTCTTGATCTCCGTCGCGGCGATCGTGCCGTCGACGGTCAATTTATAGAACGGGTTGTCGGTGCCGACGCCGACATTGCCGTTGGGCAGCATCGACATCACCAGGTCGTTTGCGCTCGCGCCCCGGTTGGGGCCGTAGCGGAACTCGAGTCGGCTGCTCTCGGCGGGCGTCCGGCGGATCATGCTCCAGTTGTCGATGAGAGTGCCCGCACCGTCCTGCTCCATCAGGTCGATGAAGGAGCCGACGGTGCCCGACTGATCGCTGACCATCGTGAGACCGGCGTCCTGCGAGGAGATGAGCAGATCGGTGTTGGGCTGGATGGTGTCCGACCCGATGACGAAGCCGTCGTCGAGGTGGAGCAGGCGTGCAGGCGACGCGGTGCCGATGCCGATGTGACCATCGACACCGTCGATCGCCAGGCGGTTGAGGGCATCGAAAGAGTCGCGGAAAATGAGGTTGCCGCTGCCGCTGTCTTGATAGATTGCCCACGAGGTCCTCAGTGAGTCACTACCGTCCGACGCGATCCGCAGGCCCGGGTTTTGTGGCCCCTCGAGCCCGAGCATCCAGCTCGATTCGCCGCGGACGGTCAGCGGGCGACCCGTCGCGTTGGTCCCGATCCCGACATTCCCTGCGGAGTTCACGCTGATGCCCCGCGTGTTGAGGGCGTAGGGCGTTGCGGTGAGTTTCTGGCGCCCGATGATCTCGTAGGACTGGGACTGGTCGGCGGGTCCGGCCTCGATTTCGAGCCAGAGTTGGTTGTTCGCGGCCCACGGCGCGGCACCGAAGTCGACCTCGACGCTGAACAGGCCGCTCGTGATATCGACATTGAAGGCCTGCACGGTGGCGAAGGGCGAGCCGCCGGTCTCGGTGTCGTAGAGGCGGAAGCGCATGTCGCGCATCCCGGTGACAGGCGACCCGTTCTGGCTCAGCGAGCCCTGGTAGGTGAACTCGGTCTGCGCGAGCGCCGGGACAGCGGTGCCCACGGTGCACACGAGGACGACAAGACGACGAATGAACTGACGGGGACGCATGATCGACCTCTCCTGCGAGCCCCGCGATTCGCCGGGCCCTTGATTGCTTCGACTGGATCTGGATCAGACCCGGGTGCTCTCCGCGGGCGGACCGGGTCAGGGGCACCCCGCGAGGAACGCCCCGACGAAGGTGTTGATGTCCGCGAGATCGAACACGCCGATCGGCGGAGACAGGTCACTCACCGGATCCTGAGCGAGGAAGCCGGAGACAAACGCGTTGATGTCGCTGAGATCGAGCACGCCGAACGGTTCGTTCAGATCCGCCGGGTTGCATCGGGGGGGTCCCGGGTCCATGGCGCCCCAGAACCCACCGATCAGGGTGTAGGTCGCGCCGGTCAGCACGCCCGCGTCGGGTTGGCCGACGGTGCCGGAGAGCGTGTAGGTGGGGCCCGTGAGGCTTCCGCCCCCGCCGTCGATTGTGTAGGAACCGAGCCGATCCGGTTGTGCGTTTGCAACACCTGCCAGCACAAGACACAGAGATGCCGCGATCCGCCGATCCATAGATCTGCCTTCCGTCGAATCAGTACAAACCCGCACCCCCTTGCCGGAGGCACTCCCTCAAGAGTTCACGACATCCGCTGGCAGGAGAGATCACGGTGTCTGGGATTTTTTGCGAGTCACCGTCTCGCCGGATTTCCCTGCCCATGCTCCGTCGGACTCGATCGCTGCATGACAGCGTCGTGTCACTCGATCTGCACTTTTGTCCGAGGCCGAGACGCGAATCACCCTTGAGGGTGATTTTTATGCATAAGTGTTTGTTTTCAGATGCCTTAGCCAGATTTATGGAAAAGCCTGTCTGGCGCACGCATTCGGATCCGATTTCGAACGCCGAGGTGTTCGCCGACTGAGAGGCGTGCAACGCAGCATGCCTAGCGATCCGGCTGAGCGGCGAAAGAGCACCGGGCACGAGGTGCCTGCATCCTCGGTTTCCCTGCGGATAACGCGGTTTCGCTCGGTGCTGGCGGGCGGTATCTGCAGTTGTGCACAATCGGGCGGCGGGAGCGTGCGATTCGCCTGCGACAATTCCAGACTCTGTTGATTTGAATATCTCCTGCCGCGATCGGCGTCGCTTGATTTGATCTTTTCCATCCGGTATGGTCTTTTCGGGAAAGGAAACAGCGCGTGGGGACGCGAGGGGGATCTCAACCAACGATCGGCTGACCATCGGCTCGTGCGCCGTATCGACGGTGCGCGTCGCTCGTCTTTGCGCCGCTCGAAACGGTCTGCAGGCCCTGGATCACCACCGCCCGTCTCTGCACCTCCTGTTTTCCGATCCCGCTCGCGCGCCGCGCTGTCCGAGGCGTCTGCGAGAGCCGTGTCGTATCCGCGCGGGTGCGCACGGGATGAGCTTCGAGCGCGCGTCCGCTTCGGGCGACGGGCTCCTTGGAAAAAAGGGAGATAGCAGCATGCGATCAGAGAAGACTTCCGTCGGACGATTCGCGGCGATCGTCGCCGCGGCGGGCGCCGCTGTGGGCGTGAACACGGCCAGTGCGCAGTTGGTCAATGTCGACCCCTCGAAGGCGAACGGCGACTACATCGCGGGCACGGGCATCCCCGGGGACAACTTCCTGTCCGACGGGATCCTGGGATCCGCGGTCTTCCTGAAGGTCCGCGGGCGCCCCGGCGCGCCGATCTCGGGTCAGGCGCTGCTGACCACGGGGACAACCTTTATCAATGTCACCGACAGCGTGGGCGGCACGCCTCTCTGGAACTGGGACTTCCAGTTCAGCCCTCGCCTCGATGACACCGCGGGCGGTCGGAACTACAGCCTGCTGCTGGATGTCGAGCTCGACGGGACGAGCTACTCGGCCGCGGCGCCGCTGTTCGACAGCGACGCGATCGCGGGCAACGCGTGGTCGGAGACCGACGGGTACTTCACCAATCCGGGCGGCGGCGCCTGGTCGGACGACGACACCGACTATGTCTTCAGCCAGTCCTGGCGCGTGGGGTTCGGTTTCCTGGCGGGCGGCGAGCTGCCCCCCGGTGATTACGACATCAGCTGGCGCGCGATCAACGACGACGGCAACGAGGTCGGCTCGCTGAGCGCGACCGCGCGCCTGATCCCGCCCGCGACGACGGCGCTCACACTGGACGCGACGGACGCGTGCCTCGATGCGTCTGAGGGCCAGCTCGTCGTCGCGATCAACCTGTCCAACCCGCAGGTGCTCGCGAGCGGTGCGCAGGCGTTCCTGTCCTACGACACCTCGAAGCTGGACTATGTCTCCGCGGATGTGAGCGACTCACGCTTCGTCGAGATCCTCGATGTGGCTGATGAGGTCAACGGCACGATCGACTACGCGGTCAGCGCGGACTTCATGAACGGGCAGAACGGCACGACCACGAGCACGACGCTCGCGACGATCACCTTCGACATCCTGGGTGACTACTGCGCCGAGGACGCGCTGGTGTCGTTCCGCACGAACACGCCGCCGACGCGGGTGACGGAGTTCGGTGGCAACGAGATCCTGCCCTACACCATGGACCTGGGGACCACCACCAAGGACAGTGTCGCGCCGACGCTGAGCGTCCCGGATGACATCACCGTCAACGCGGACGCGGGCTTCTGCACCGCGTCGCTGATCAACACCTGGCCCTTCGATGTGTCGCCCCCCATCTCCGCGTCCCAGACCCCGGCGCCGGGCGTGTTCTATGTGGACCGCTTCGCCCCCGCGGCCTTCGAATCGGTCTTCTTCGATGGTGACAACCGCCTGCGCCACGGGATCGACGCGGCGGACTTCCAGGGCTGCGGCGACTTCTACGCGACGCAGGGACGGAAGTACGACATCAACATCCCGCTCGGGCAGAAGTACTCGCTCGATCTGTACATCCCGTCGGACTGGGCGACCTCCGCACGACGCGCTGATCTGTGGGCGACGACGCGCGACGCGAACGGGGACATCTCGGGCTTCCCGATCCTCGGTTTCATCAACAATGATCCGAACGACACCTGCAGCATCACGCCCGGCTCCCCGGTCTCGCGGTTCCGCGTCTTCTCGCAGGACGATGACCTCGATCCGAGCAACGGGCTGACCCCGGGCTGGGTCGAGCTCGGCCTTCCGGCGGGCTTCACCTATGACCGCTGGTGGACACTCGAGACCGAGTTGACGGCCCACGGGTATATCCACCGCGTCATCGATGACACGGGGGCCGTCGCGCTCGAGGTGACCGATCCGGTCACCTTCGGTTCGGTCCGCACGAGCGACCTGATCATCCAGGCGTACAACTTCGGCGAGACTTACGATGTGTACTGGGACAATCTCGTCCTGCCGCCCGAAGGGGCGGTCGCGTCGGACGACTGCTCCACCGCGGTCGTCACCTTTGAGCGCAGCGATGACCCGCTGCTGGGCCTCGACGACCCGTTCCCCACGGGCTCGACCTCCATCACATGGACCGCGACCGATGACTGCGGCAACCAGACGACCGATGTGCAGGTCGTCACGGTCGATGCCGTCAACGACTTGCAGGTCGATGTCGAGCTCGCGGGTGTGTTCGAGGATGTCGACCGCTGCATCACCTTCGAATTGACCCCCGTGGGCGGCGGCGCCCCGGTCGTCGTCGAAGAGACGCTCTCGTTCGTGGGCGGCGTTGCGTCGCAGACCATCGAGGTGCCGTGCGGGGACTACGAGTGCATCACCGCGCGAGATACGCTGCACACCCTCCGCGCCACGGACGGCGATGACTTCGCGGTCGCCGGCACCGCCTATGTCGCCGATTTCACCAGCTCGGGCGACAACGACGCGCTGCGGGGCGGCAACTTCAACGATGACCCGTTCATCGACATCCTCGACTTCGGTGTCTTCATCGGGCAGTATCTGACCAGCGTCGGCGCCGACACCCCCTGCCCCGTCAGCGGGCCACACGCGGATGCGAGCGGGAACGGCGTGGTCGGGTCTGAGGACTTCACCTTCATCTCGACGCAGTTCCTCGCGCAGAGCGAGCTCGACTGCGGCGGCAACCTGCTCATGGCGGGCCAGGACCCCTGGGGCATCGACATCCGCTTCGCCGACGGCCCGGTGTCGTCGATCGGGGTTGATGAACTCCGTGCGCTGGGCATGGGCCACCTCGTCGCGGCGGACCTGAACCACGACGGCATGCTGGATGCCGACGACATCGGCGCGTTCATGAACGGTGCGCTGCCCGACACGCTCGCGGACCTGAACCGCGACGGCCGGGTGGATCTCGTCGACCTGCTGGCGGTCGTGGACGCTTTCCACAACGGTGGCGCGCTGGGTGATGTGAACCGGGACGGGCGTCTCGATCTCTCCGACCTCATGTTCGTGGTGGAGCGCATCGGACTGACCTTCGGCGGCTGACCTCCGCACACCGCGCCCGCTGGGGCGCAACGAATCCCCGGCGCGGGGTCCGAGAGGACCCCGCGCCGATTTCGGAATCGACCCGGGCGATGCGCCAGGGGGAATGACGCGGGGAAAGGAGCAACCATGCGATTCGATCTGGTCTGTGCGGGGGTCCCGTTGATTCTCGGTGCGCTGGCGTGTTCCGCGGCGGTGCCGCTCGCGCCCGTCGACGATGCGCTCCTGATCAGCCGTGCGCCGCGACCGACCGGGCACGCGTCGGTCGGCGTGTTCGAATCGAACCGGATGCCGGTGGCGCTGCCCGCTCTCGCGGGGACAGCGCGAGGGGTGCCCGATACCTTCGACAGCGAGGTCATCGTGATGGACACGGTGCCGCTCTCGCTGTTCGCGTATCTCCAGTCGCTCCCGGGGGGTCAGAGTTTGCTCGCGGATGGGTTGTTCCAGCCCGCGGGCAGCAGCGTTGTCAGCGGGGCGCCCATCGAGGCGGGCGCGGGCGAGATCGACAATGGTGACGGCACGCAGACCATCGTGATGGCGACGCGGATCGCGCCGCTGAGCGACGGGTTCCTCCCGCTGGGCGTCACCTTTACGGGCGGGACGCCCGTGACCGCGGTCGGCTGGCTCTTCGGGGCCGACGCGGATCGTGATGCCTCGCCCGATCCGTATGTTCCCGATCTCTCGGGCGCGTTCCCGCCCTCGGGTGCGTTCACCGTGATCGGCGCGGACATCTTCCTGCTCGATAACGGCATCGTGGTCGGCTCGGGCTCGTTCTCCGGCCTGCCCTTCGTCAACCAGACCGACATCGGCTACTTCATCACCGTCTCCAACGCTGCGGGGAGTTCGATCGACGAGATCGTCGTGCAGTACCTCGTGCAATCCGCGGTCGCGCCGACCGAGATCACGCTGTCCCCCGCGGACGATTGCCTCGATGCGGGCCAATCGCAGCTCGTCGTTGAGATCGACGCGTCCGGGCTGCAAACCCTCGCGGTCGGCGGGCAGTTCTTCCTCGAGTACGACGAGACTCTGCTCGATTTCGTGAGCGCAGACCCGGGGGACGGCCCGTTCACCCGCGAAATCTACGAATCGGTCGATGAGGTGAACGGGGTGATCGACTACGCGGTCGGCGTTCCCGATGGCGGAACGGGAACCGCTGTGCCGACAACGATGGCACGCCTGACCTTCGATGTGCTGGGCGAGTTCTGCGCCGCTCCGGACTTGGTGACTTTCCGCTCGGGCGCGCTCCCGCCCTCGCGGATCACGGACGCGCTGGGCACGGATCTGGGCGCGGCCCTGATCGACTTGGGGCCCGTCACCGCGGACGCGACGCCCCCGAGCGTGACGCCGCCGTCGCCCATCACGGTCAACGCCGATGCGGGGGGCTGCGACGCGATCGTCTCCGTTCCCCCCCTCATCGCGAGCGATAACTGTGCACTCGCGTCGATCGTCAACGACTACAACGGCACGGATGACGCATCGGATATCTACCCCCAGGGCACGACAACCGTGACCTGGACCGCGACCGACGCGTGCGGAAACTCGACCACGGTGACGCAGGACATCACCGTCGATCCCGTGAACGCTGTGGATGTGGCCG
>DLBY01000039.1 GCA_002480345.1 Phycisphaerales bacterium UBA7812
TCTCGGTCGCCGCCCACGCGGTGACCGCGCCAATGATCGCGCCCGACTCGTGCGCCGCCGGCAGCACCGCCCGGTCGATCCCGAGAGACGTGAGCGTGCGCCCGTTCCAGTCCCGACGCTCGTTATCGAACAGCATCGTCCCCGAGCCCTCGCCCACATCGGTCGCGAACACGCCGGTCAGCGATAACGCGATGAAGTCCTTCGGCAGACAGACACCGGCGACTTTGTCATGCACGTCCGGCTCGTGCGCGCGCAGCCAGAGCAGCTTCGGGGCCGTGAGCCCGCAGAGCGCGGGACACCCAGACGCCTCGACGCTCGCCCGCCGCCCGCCCAGCAGCCCCTCGATCTCCGCCCGCTCCGCTTCCGTCCGCTGATCGTTCCACATCAGCGCCGGGCGCAGCGCCTCGATCGGGCCCGACCCAGCCCGTTCCAGCGCCGCCGAGTCCAGGAACACCGACCCGTGCATCTGCCCGCTCAGCCCGACCGACGCGATGTCGGCCTTCTTGTCGAGTTTCTGTGTGAGCGCCCGCGTCGCCTTCACCGTCGCGTCCCACCACCGGCTCGGCGGCGTTTCCGCCCAGTCCGCCCGCGGCCGATCGAAATCGAACGACTCCGAGGCCGACGCGATCACGGCGCCGTCCGCCGCGACGGCGATGACCTTCACCCCCGAGGTCCCCAGATCGATGCCGATATAGCAGGTGGTCATGGCGTGGGTCCGGCTGAGACTGAAACGGGACGGGCCGCTGTCGGCCGCGAAGATTCAACTCCGACGGCCTGCGTTGGCACAGTTACCCGAGGACTATACACGATCCGAGCCGGCCTGTTTCGCAATCGTTGCATGATTCTGTAACGATGTTGCATGGCTTCGGGGTGGATCGAGGGCGGTCATTCCCCGCCGATCGGCACGGGGCCGACCGTCCGGAAGGGCCGCGCCGGGAGGCCGTCTTCGTCGCACAGGTTCGCCCAGTCGGGGTTGTTGTCCCACGCGTACCGGACCTTCGCCGCGTCGGTCATCCACTTGACGGTGAGCACGACGGTGTCGCCCTCGAGCCGGGATGTCCGCGCCCACACCCAGCCCCCGCTCGCCGACCCGATCGCGAACCCGTTGGGAGGCTCGCCGTCGCGGGTCGCCAGCCCCCGCCCCCCGGTATCGAAGGTCAGCGTGATCGTCTTGCCGTCGATATCCATCCCCGTGCACACCGGGCCGCGGTGGGGGGTCTCGACGCCGTACACCGAATCGAGCGCCCACCGCGCGAGCCGATCCCCCACCGCGTGCTTGTCGCGCGGGTGGATGTCGGTCGGGTTGCCGCGGTCGATCGTGACCACCAGCCCCGCGTGCGGGTCGGCGTCGGCCACGAGCATCTGCGCCTCGCGCAGCGCGGGCCAGCTCCCGCCGTTCGGGTACGGATCCGCGAAGTTCGCGAGCTGCACGATCCCGAACGGCATCTCGGGGTGCTCGAACGCGTCGCGCCAATCCGCGATCATCGCGGGGAGCAATTCGCGGTACTGCTCGTGCCTTCCCACATTCGACTCGCCCTGATACCACACCGCGCCGGCAACGGCGAACGGCGCCATCGGCTCAAGCATCGCGTTGTAGAGGCCGGTCGGGCGGTACCCGTTCATCCAGCCGAACGGGCCCTGGGGCTCAGGGCCCGGGTCCTCGCCGCGCGCGCGCTTGCGGTCGGCCTCCTCGCGCCACGGGGCGAGCGTCGTGCGCACAAACTCGTCCCACCGGCGGTCCGCGTCCTCGACAATCCCGCGCAGACTCTCGCTCGATTCAAGCGTGCCCCGCGAGGCCCACGCCTCGGCGGGCGAGCCGCCGAACGCGGTGTGGATCAACCCGACCGGCACGCCCAGCTCTTCACGCAGCCGTCGACCCATGAAAAACGCAACCCCCGAGAACGGCGCCGCCGACTCCGTCGAAGACCGCGCCCACGACGCGTTCACATCGTCGACGGGCTCGGCGCTCGCCGCGTTCTCGACGCGGAAGAGCCGGAGTCGGTCGTCGTGCGGCCCGTCGATCGCATCGGCCCCGCCGATCGAGTCACGCAGCGGCCATTCCATGTTCGACTGCCCGCTGCAGATCCAGACCTCGCCGATCAGGATATCCCGAAAAACACGCGTTTCGCCGGGTGTCGAGACCTTCAACTCATGCGGCCCGCCCGCGGGCATCGGCGGCAGATCCACGCGCCAGGAGCCGTCCGCGTTCGGTGTTGCGGTGCGTGATTCGCCCCCGATCGCGACCTCGATCGTGCTCGCGCCGTCCGTGGTCCCCCAGACCGGGATCAACCGATCGCGCTGAAGGACCATGGCATCACCGAAGATCGACGGCAGCGTGATCCCAGCGATCGCGGGCGGCGTGAGCAGCAGCGCGCACGCGATGATCAACGCGATTGGGACAACGGCGAACGGGCGGGGCAGGCCGGATCGGTGTGTGCGCACGCGGGCGGCTCCTGTAATACGGACAAGGGTGCGTCGGGGAGATCGACGCGGGAATAAAAAAACTCGGCCGCAGAGGAGACGGCCGAGCCGAGAATACCTGGACAATCCGCCCGCTCGCTCAGCGACGACGCCGGACGGCCAGCCCACCCATCGCAAGCCCACCCAGCGCCAGTGCGCCGGGGGCGGGGACGAGGCGGACATTGTCGATGTAAGCGACATTGTGGACGCTGTCGTTGTTCAGGCTGAACACCAGTTCGAGATAGCTGGGCACGGCGCCGTTCCAGAGGGCGACCTGGTCGGAGTAATCGACGCTGAAGGTCACCATGCGACGCCCGCCTCCGTCGGGACCCCAGCCGACCTGGTTGGTCCCGCCCTCGGAATTGGTCATGTTGCCGGTGACATTGTTGAATCCCGCGTTGGAGTTGATCACGAGCTCGAAGACCTCCCAGAACCCGCTGGTCTGGTACTCCGGGAAGATCACATCGAACTCGAGCACCGTGTTGTTCAGGAACGCCTCCCGCGTCGCAAAGTCCGCCGCGTACGCGAGGTTCTGGTCATACCCCATGTTCGAGGCCTTTACGCTCATGAGCCCGGTGCTCGCGTCCTCGCTGCTGAACTCGAGCCCCGGATCATCGCCCAGCGGGGTCTGGACACCGTTGTTCCAGTAGCCCCAAGTCCCGGGGTCGGAGCCCTCGAAATCCCCGATGACCACAGCGCCCGCGAGGGCGGGAAGACTGAGAGCGGCAAGGCCAACAGACGCGGCGGCAAGGCGGCAATTCATGGATGATCTATCCTTCGTTTTCTGATCAGGTTCGCCTGATCGGGATGCTCACGACCCGGAGTCGGCACGCCGGGACGCGTTGTTCACACGCGATCGGCATCGGGCCCTTCGGCGAACCCTTCCGATCCACCACCGAGACGAAAGGCATGTGCCCGCTCGAACGACCTTGCCGATCCCATCGACGATACAGGAAAATGCAAGAGAATGTAACGGACAGCCACTCGGTATGACAATTCTGTGTCAGTATACTCCAACTGTGTCGATTCAACGAATCGAATCACGAATGGGTGCCAGAAACCTCCGTTGAGGCGGGTTGGCGGATGTTATCGGGCGTCATCCGCAGGGGCGGAGGCCCTCGCAGACCCCTCCGAGACCCCGAGGCGTGGATGATCTGTACATGAAAGTTGCACAACCGATGACATTGCTCGACACCGCCGCTCGTTTTGTCCGTCCCTGGGTCCTCGCGATCATCACCCTTGTGTGCGTCACGGAGGCGGGGTTCGGGAAAGGCCCGAGCGGGTTCGTGACGGCAGTGCCAGGCCCGGATCTCTTCGCGATCAGCACAGGCGGGGTCCCGGCGGTGATCCTGGTGAGCGAGACCGAGCCCCCCGGGGTTCGCCGGGTCGCGGGCCATCTCGCCGCCGACATCGGGCGGGTCACCGGCGTCGAGCCGACGCTGGTCGTCGGCGGCGTGCGCGATCTTCCCGAGAACTCCCCCCGCGTGATCGTGGTCGGCGTCCACGGATCGGGCGGGTTCGTCGACGGGCTCATCGCGGACGGGCGGTTCGACGGTGAGGAACTCCGCGACGCGTGGGAGGCGCACGCGATCGAGCGGGTCGCGTCGCCCTGGTTCGGGGTCACCGAGGCGCTCGTCGTCGCGGGGAGCGACAAGCGGGGCGCGATCTACGGGATGTACGCGATCAGCCGCGCGATCGGCGTCTCGCCCTGGCACTGGTGGGCGGATGTGCCGGTCGAGCCCGCGAAGGAACTCTGGGTCGAGCCGGGGCGGCACAGCGACGGCG
>DLBY01000051.1 GCA_002480345.1 Phycisphaerales bacterium UBA7812
AACGCGACGACCGAAGCCTGCATCGGGCTCGAGGTCAACGGCAACGACGCAACCGTGCGGGCTTATGTCACCCAAGCCCGAGCAGCCTGCACGCTCGAACTGCGAGACACGAACCGACCCGGCCAACGGATCGCATTCAAGACCTTCGACGCAAGCCCGGAGCGTCACGAGGAACTGACCGCTCCTGTCGGCCCGATCGCAGAGATCGATCTCGAGGTCGCCCTGCTCACCGCCGACGGCACAGAGCTGGTCGCCTACCGCCCCGTCTCTGAATCCAGCGAGCCCATCCCGGAGCCTGCGAAGCCGATCGGCCCTCCCGAATCGATCGATTCGACGGAGGCGCTCTTCCTCGCCGCCCGTCATCTCGAGCAGTACCGCCACGCGACACGCTCCCCCGAGCCCTACCTCCGGGAAGCGTTGCGTCGGGATCCCGGGGACAGCCGCTGCAACATCGCGCTCGGCCAGCTCCTCCTGCGTCGGGGACTTCCGGCAGACGCCGAGCCCCACTTCCGCGCAGCCGTCGATCGCCTCACGCGTCACAATCCCAACCCGGTGACAGGCGAAGCACACCTCGGCCTGGGCCTCGCCCTCGTCGAGCAGGGCCGAGACGACGAGGCGGAACCCGTGTTGTGGAAGGCGACCTGGAACGAGGCGCAGCAGGCCTCAGCGTTCTTTGAACTCGCTCGCCTGACCCTCCGCAAGCCATCCTGCACGCGTGCGGATCGAGTTGAGGCGCTCTCCCTCCTCGACCGGAGTCTGCGCCGGAACGCCGATCACCATCAGGCGGTCCACCTCCGCGTTGCCACGCTCTTTGACCTCGATCAGCAGGAACTGGCCCTCGCGGGCGCTCGCGCCGAACTCGAACGCGATCCCTTCGCGTTCGGCGTGCTCTGGGAACTCTGCTCGCGCGGATTCGAAGATTGGGCTCTCTTCGATCGGCGCACCCGCGACGACACACTCACCCTTCTCGCACTCGCGATCGACCTTGTCCATGCAGGCCTGCACACCCGGGCCCGCGAGGTGCTCGAACGGACCATCCGCAGGCTTCCTCGCTCCGCCGAAAGCGAAGCCGACGGCACCGCGCTCCTGCGGTACCACCTCGCCTCCCTTCTCGAACGCGACGGAGACCCGCTCGGAGCACAGCAGCAGCGTCAAGCCGCGTCCGAAATGCCTCGCGCCCGCTGCTTCCCGAATCGAAACGAGGACATCCCCGTGCTGCGAGAGGCGATGTCACTCAACCGGCGCGACGCGCTCGCCCCCTTCGCGCTCGGCAACCTGCTCTACAGCCGGAAGCGATACAACGACGCGATCGAAGCGTGGAGTGAGGCGGTTCAACGAGATCCGGCCTTCCCGACCGCACACCGAAACCTGGGCCTCGCCCTGTTCAATGTCCGCGGTGCGGGGGAGGAGGCGCTCGCCGCCTACGAGCGAGCATTCGAACTCGATCCATCCGACGCACGCGTGCTCTTCGAACTCGATCAGTTGACCAGGAGACTGGGTCACAATCCCGCCGACCGGCTCGCGCGCCTGAACCGGCACCCGGATCTTGTCGCCGAACGAGACGATCTCAGCATCGAACGCGTCGCGTTGCTCAACCTCCTCGGGCAGCACGCCGACGCGCTCAACGCCCTGCTCTCGAGACGATTCCGCCCCTGGGAGGGCGGCGAGGGCCGCGTGCCCGCGCAGTATGTCTTCGCGCTGACCGCGCTCGCGCAGAGGGCCATCTCTGCGGGAGATGCCCACAAGGCCAGGGACCTTCTCGAGCGGGCACGGGATTGGCCCGATTCCCTCGGGGAAGGCAAACTCGTCACGATCCGCGAGACGCATATCGACTACCTCGCGGGAATCGCCGAGCGCATGCTCGGCTCCGATCGCCGCGCCAGAGAACTGCTCGAGCGCGCCACCGAGGGCACCGGACAACCCGGGCGAACGGTGTTCTACAACGATGAGCCCGCCGAGAATGTCTACTACCGGGGTCTCGCGCTGGACGCGCTCGGGCGAACGGAGGAAGCCGAGGAGAGATTCCAAAGCCTGGTCGACTTCGGGACCTCCCATCTCGACGACACGCCAGAGATCGACTATTTCGCGGTTTCGCTGCCTGATTTCCTTGTCTTCGACCCCGACCTCGATTCCCAGAACCGGGCACACTGCCACCTCGTGATCGGGCTGGGGCATCACGGGCTCGGGCGGCTCCGGGACGCCGAGTCGCATCTCCGCCGGTGTCTCGCGATCGAGCCCGCGACGCCCCTCGCGACGCACCTGCTCAGGCTCGAATCCAGCTCACCACAAGAGGTCCCGCACATCAAGCTCGCCCACGACACCATCGCACCCTCAACCCTGCAATAGGGACCGACCGCGCGGGTTGCGACCTCTGGGTCTGACAGGATGCCCAGACCGCTCGACAGTTCGCTCTTCTCGGTTCTGCCTACTGACAACTCGGCGCCCCCGTCGCGCCGCGCTCGATCCCGAACTTCCGAATCTTGTTGTACACCGTGACGCGGTCGATCTCGAGGATCTTCGCCGCCCGGGTGATGTTCCAGTCCGTCCGATTCAGCACGGCCTCGATATGCCGCCGCTCGATATCGGATAGCGCCTCGCAGACGCCCGCCGATCGCGAGACCCGATCACCGATCGGCAGATCCTCGCAGCGCACCTCGGGCGGCGTCCCGACCACCATCGCCCGTTCGATCGCGTTGCAGAGTTCGCGGATGTTCCCCGGCCAGTCGTGCCGAAGAAGCAGGTCCATCGCCTCGGGACTGATGGATGTGATCTCCCGATCCATCTGCCTGCCGAACCGGTTCAGGAAATACTCCGCGAGCAGCGGGATGTCCGACCGCCGCTCTCGGAGCGGCGGCGCTTCGATCGTGAACACATTGATGCGATAGAACAAGTCCTCACGGAAACGACCGTCCCGCACGGCACTCTCAAGATCCTCGTTCGTCGCGCAGATGACCCGGAAGTCGCTGTGAACCTGCTCGCTGCCGCCCAGTCTGGTGAACATCCGATCCTCGAGCACCCGCAGCAGCTCGATCTGCATCCGTGCGGGGATGACGCCGATCTCGTCGAGGAACAGCGTCCCGCCGTCCGCCATCTCGATCTTGCCCTTGCGCTGGTGGTCCGCTCCGGTGAACGCGCCCTTCTCGTGACCGAACAACTCGCTCTCGAGCAGGGCATCGGGCACCGCCCCGCAGTTGACCGGGATGATCGGGCGGTATCGCCGCTCGCTGTTCGCGTGGATTGCGCGGGCGATCAGTTCCTTGCCCGTCCCGCTCTCACCGGTAATCAGAACAGTCGCGTCGGTTGCCGCAACATGCCCGACCAGTTCCATCACCTTCCTGATCGCGGGGCTCTCGCCGATGATCTGGTCAACCGACACGAGATCATCGATCGTCTTCCGCAGCTGAGAGTTCTCGCGGCGCAGCCTCCGCTGCTCGATCGCGCGGGAGACAAGATGGCTCAACTCCTCGGGATCGACCGGTTTGGTCACATAGTCGAAGGCGCCCCGCTTGAGCGCTCGGACCGCGGTGTCGACCGACGCATACGCCGTGATCATCACCGTCGGCAATTCGGGCTCTCGCTCGAGTAACCGGCTCTGAACCTCAAGACCGTCCATGCCCGGCATCTTGATGTCAAGGATCGCCGCATCGAACGAGCGGCGGTCAGCCTGCCGCAACGCTTCGAGCCCATCCTCCGCGGTCACGACCTCGTAGCCGTCCTTGCGGAGCCACCGCGCCAAGGAGTCCCGCACTGAAAACTCGTCGTCGACGATCAGGATCGCGCCAGGGTCGTCACGCATGCATCGCCCCCGTCTCCTGCCCCTCGGCCTCGGTCGGCTCCGCGCCGGAGTCCGCCTCCGGCTGCTTGCGAGGCAGCGTGACGCGGAAGGTGGTCCCCTCGTTCTCACGCGACTCGCAGACAACGGTCCCGTTGTGAGACTGGATCACGCCGTAAACGACCGCCAGCCCCAGACCCACACCGCTCTTCTCGGTCTTCGTTGAATAGAACGGCTCGAACACCTTGTGGATCATGCTCTCGGGAATCCCACACCCTGTGTCCGACACTTCAATCGTGACATCCTGGCCCTCCTCACGGACCCGGACGCTCAGGACACCGCCCCCGTCGGTGGGCATCGCCTCGACTGCATTCATCATCATCGCAAGCAACGCCTGTTGGATCTGATCCGGATCCAGCGTGACGATCACCTCGTGCCCCGTGCCCTGCTCCTTGAGTCGGATGCCGCGCATCTCGAGATGGTGCCGAACGAGCATCAGGCTCCGCCGAACAATCTCGTTGAGATTGCTCGCCCGCATCCGCAGGCCCCGCCCCCGGGCGAACGCGAGCATGTTCCGAACGATGTCCCCGCAACGCACGCACTCCTGCTCGATAAGCGAAAGACAACCGACCAAATCCGCCTTGATCTCCTCGTCGAGCGGCTGCTCCTCGACCTCTCGCCGAACGAGCTTCGCGTACGCGAGGATCCCACCGATGGGGTTATTGAGTTCGTGGGCAACCGTCGCGGACAGCTTCCCGAGCGAGGCCATGGTCTCGACCCGGACCATCTGCTCACGCGCCTGCTCCAGTTCGAGCGACTTGACTTCCACCTTCTCCTCGAGCGTCCGCGACCATTCGCTCAGTTCCGATCGCGCATCGCGTAGATCCTTAACCATCCGGTTGAACGCAGTCGCGAGCGCCGCCAGCTCGTCGTGACCCCGGACCTCGATCCGGGTCTCGAGATCGCCCTTCGCGATCCGCGCTGTCCCCTCGTGCAAGCGGGCAACAGGCTCATGGATGACCCGCCTGACAAACACCCCCGCGACCGCCCCGCAGAGGGCGACCCGCGCGACCGTCGTCCCCAGGAGCCCGCTGCGCGCCTCGTTCACCGCGCGTTCGAAGGGCTCTAATGACATCCCGACCTCGAGAACACCCAGAACCTGCTGCTCTTCGGGATGCACATGGCACGACGCCGACGAGCAGTCGGGCTCGTTCCGGATCACGGTGTAGAACCGGTTTTCATCGTGCGAGTCGACCCTCACGAAGTGACTGGCATCCGACAGCACCCCCGCGCCCGGGACCTCGTCGCCGACATGGCACGCCCGGCAACGCTCGTTCTCCAGCGTGAGCAGCGATCCCCTCTCGTGGGGATTCGCCGCGAGCGCGACACGCCCCTTCTTGTCGTAGACGCGAATCGTTGTGAACTCCGGCGATTCACCCAGCCTCTGGAGCGTCGCCTGCACATCACCCAGACGATTCAGGAGCATCCCGTCGTGGGTGGCGCTGCCGATGAGCCGAGCGCTCCGCTCGACATCGTCGCGGGCAAAAGCGCGGAGCCGCTGCCTCGTTGCACTGAACCCCAGAACAGCATGAGCCGAGATCACGACCGCAACAACGAAGAGCAGCGGCAGGAACAAGCGGATCTCGAGCGACCGAAGCAGAACTCGAACAAGGCGGACCATCTGGGCCCTCGATTCAACCACATCGGCGGAGTAATCAATATTAGAACTGAGCGCAGAGAAATCCAACACCCTGTTGCAGGTTTCATCAGCGCCCCACCGCGTCGCCCGAGATTCCAGCCTCACGACCCGAGTTTATCACTCAGCAGATCTATTTGTTTGCTTTTTGATTGCGCCCGCTCGTCTGGTTCCTGAATTGCATGCCGAACACGGCTCGCGAACTCGATATGCGCGCGACCGAAACGCCGAAACCGGCGGGGGGTTGCCATGTCCCGACTGCTTTCCGTATCGCACGAACGCGTCCCAGCGGAGACCTGCGTCTGGATGGACGCAGGCGTGCTCGCGTACAAGCTCTGTGACCGAGGATTCGACTGCTCCCACTGCCCGCTGGATGCGGCGCTCCGGGGACTCTCCGGCACGCCTACGCAGCCCGATGACGAACGCAGCGAACCCGGCGCCCCACCCCTGGCATTTCCCGATGATCGTTCGTACTGGCCGGGACACTGCTGGTCGACTCCGCCCGCTCGGCCCAGCGATCATCGCAGGCTCGGGCTCGACGCATTCGCCGCCCATCTGATTGGTCGCCCGCTCGGCGTGCGAAGCGAACCGGATCTCGTCGCTTCGAACGACCGGCGCATCGCCTGCGTCATCGACCTTCCGGAAGGGGAACTCCCGATCGCCCTCCCCGGTCCCGGGCGCGTGGGCAACTGGAACCACGCGCTCGTCGACGAGCCCGGACGCATCGCCCGATCCCCCTACACCGACGGATGGCTCGTCGAGTGGGTCCCGCGCGACGCAGAAGCCCATGCGGATCAGCAGGGCGCGAGCGCCGCATGGCACCGGGCCCGCCTCGACACGAGGCACTTCTACAGACGCGTCGCCTACGAGCTCCTCGCATCTTCAGACAAACCGCTCACACCGAGCAGCCCGTCGATGAGCTTCCGCGAGGCCCTCGGTGCGCCGACCTATCTGTCGCTCTTGAAAGAACTCATCTACTGAACAGCCGCGCAGAAGAACTCAGCAGCGGCGCTGAGATTCTCTACACCCCCTGCCACCAAAGAAGGACCGCTCCGCCGCTCTCCACCACCGAGAAGACACCGAATGGATGGCACCCCGATTGCACGCACCAATCAAGGCGACTCGCGCCGATCCGAAGGAGCCAGAGATGCACATCACGGCTCACCAACTGCTGGCTGATTGCAAGAACTTCCTCTTCCCCGCGATCTTCGCCCTCCTCGCGGCCCTCGCGATACCGGTCATCGGAATCGCTCTTTTCTTCTTCCGCGGCTTCGCCGCGCTCGCTCTTGGGCTGCTGCTGACGCTCGGCCTGCTCCACATGTGTGTCACCCGCCATCGCCCGATCGGGCACGAGGACAAGACCGATGCGTGAGAACCCAGCATCACCCCGAAGTGTCAGCCTCCCGGTACTCCGCGCAGACCGGGCATCTTCGCGTGGACCGGACCGCCGGGGGTTTATGAAATTCACCGGCGCCGCCATGCTCTCCCTCGCCGCCCTCCCCGCCTCCAGCGGGCACGGCCACACTGATCCGAACACGGCGCGTATGGGTGTGCTCGTCGATCTGACGGAGTGCATCGGATGCCGGCGATGCGAATTCGCGTGCGCCGAAGCAAACGGCAACCCGCACGACCCCATCGAGTCCTACGACGATCAGAGCGTCTTCGCGGAGACCCGCCGCCCAACGCCCGGTTCGCTGAGCGTCGTGAACCGTCCCGTGAACGCGGCCTCTGACGGAACCCCGGTCCATGTCAAGATCCAGTGCATGCACTGCGAGCACGCCCCGTGCGTCTCCGCCTGCCTGGTCGGCGCGATGCAGAAGAACCCCGACGGCGCCGTGACCTACGACGCCTCCCGGTGCATCGGATGCCGCTACTGCATGGTCGCCTGCCCGTTCGAACGCCTCTCCTACGAGTACGACGCCGCCCTGGCCCCTCGGATCCGCAAGTGCGAACTCTGCCGCGACAGAACCGCGAACGGGAAGCTCCCCGCATGCGTCGAGATCTGCCCCGTCGAAGCGCTGACTTACGGCGAACGCGACCAACTGATCCGCTACGCCCACGAACGAATCGCCGAGCACCCCGACCGCTACATCGATCATGTGTACGGCGAAACCGAAGGCGGTGGAACCTCCTGGCTCTACCTCGCCGACCGACCGTTCTCGGAGCTCGGGTTCCCGACGCTGGGCCCCAGAAGCAGCGCGGAGGTGACCGAGGCGATCCAGCACGGGATCTTCCAGGGGTTCGCGGCGCCGCTCGCGCTCTTCGGCGTGATGGCTGGGCTCAACTTCCTCACCAAGCGGGGGAGCCACTCATGACCACCATGCCGATCCACCACAACTCGAACTCGCCCAAGTACTTCACACCGGGCGTCTGGATCGTCACGGCTGTCGCCGCCGTGGGAGGTCTCTGCCTGCTCTACCGATTCACCTTCGGTCTCGGCGCCGCGACCAACCTCAGCGACGCCTATCCCTGGGGCATCTGGATCGGCATCGATGTCGCCTGCGGCGTCGCGCTCGCCGCCGGAGGCTTCACCAGCGCCTTCCTCGCCCACCTCCTCCACCGAGATGCCTATCACGCTGTTGTACGCCCGGCCCTGCTCACCGCGGCGATCGGCTACACCTTCGTCGCCCTCGGCGTCATGACTGACCTGGGCCGTTTCTGGGCGATGTGGCATGTCATGCTCCCCTGGATGTGGCAGCCCAACTCCGTGCTCTTCGAGGTCGCGCTCTGCGTGATGTGCTATCTCACCGTCCTCTACATCGAGTTTCTTCCCATCGCGTGCGAACGCTTCATCGGACGCGTCCGCCTCCCGGGCCTGCTGGGGGTGCTGAACCGCCCCGTGGATCGCGTGCTCCGCGCGCTCGATTCGACGCTCGCGCGCGTCATGACGGTCTTCGTCATCCTCGGTGTGCTGCTCTCCTGCATGCACCAGTCATCCCTCGGCACCCTCATGGTCATCACGGGCGACAAACTCCACCCGCTCTGGCAGTCTCCCTACCTCCCGCTCATGTTCCTGCTCTCCGCATTCGCCGTGGGATACCCGATGGTGATCTTCGAGTCGATCATCGCCCATCGCTCGCTCAGGCTCAGGATCGAGACCCGCGTGCTCTCGATGCTCGCCCGACTCACGCCGATCATCCTCGGGCTCTACTTGGTCGTGAAGGTCCTCGATCTCGTCCGGCGCGGCGTTGCCCCCCTCCTGCTCGAGAACAGCCCCGCGTCCAACCTGTTCCTGGCAGAGGTCACGCTCGGTGTCCTCGCCCCCATGCTCATCTTCTCCGTCCCGCGCCTCCGCCGGTCCATCCCGTGGCTTTTCACGGGCGCGTCGCTGGTGATCCTGGGCGTCGTCATGAACCGCCTGAATGTCTTCCTGATCGCCTACTCGCCCCTCGACCTGACCGCGTCCTACACGCCCGCGTGGACCGAAATCGCGGTCACCACCGGCTTCATCGCCATGACCGTCCTTATCTACCGATTCGTCGTCCTGAACTTCCCTGTCATCGAGGGACTCGCCGTGCCGTATCGAAACCGGGAGCAACACGACGCTGGAACACCCAACCGCACACGAGTCTTGAACGACCGGCTCCCCACCGCTTCGCCGAACGGGGACCTCGTGCGTCCGTCCCACGAAACCAACCGCATCGACCGCGCCGTCGCGCAGGGAGCGGCATCATGAACACCACGGGACTCCTTCTCTGCTGCGCGATCTTTGCGGGAGGTGCGCCGGCGCCGCACCCGATCAGCGAAGCCGCCGCACCGATGCTGTCGTCGACCGCCCCCGACGAACCCCACGGCCCGACGGGCGTGATCGTCCTCCGCAATCTCTCCCTCCACTACAGCCCCGTCTCCTTCGACCACGGCTTGCATGTCCGCATGTCGGACTTCGGCAACGGATGCGCCGCGTGCCACCACGACATCTCCGGGCTTGACCACACCGAGGCAAGCGTCCAGGCCTGCCGAACCTGCCACACCCCCACCCCCGACGCGACCAAGCCGGTCATGGTCGGACTCAAAGGCGCCTATCACCGCCAGTGCCTCGGTTGCCATCAGGACTGGTCGCACGAGAACGCCTGCGGCTTCTGCCACATGCCAGTGGATCGAGTCGGAGCCGCAGCCCAGATGCCGCTCGGCTACCACGGATCCGCGGAGCACCGGGAAGCACAGAACACCTACACCTATTTCACCCGCCACGAACCCCTCCCCGTCGCGACATTCCATCACGCCGATCACGCCGAGAAATTCGGTCTCTCTTGCGTCGATTGCCATCACGGCGCGTCATGCAACGATTGCCACGGATCCGGGTCCGTTCGATACACGATGGACCACCGGATGGGCACCTGCTTCGCCTGCCACCAGTGGGACAACTGCATGACCTGCCACGACCTCACCACCAAGCCCAGGTTCGATCATGCCCACACCGCGGGATGGCCCCTCACACCCGCTCACGACCGGATCGGCTGCACCGGCTGCCACAACCCGGACGACCGCTTCAGCGCCCCGACATCATCCCGCTGCCGATCCTGCCACCGGGTCGGGTCCGGAGGCCAGTTCAATCACACCGACCTCGGCGTCGAACTCCTGGGAGACCATGAGCACATCGAGTGCGTGATGTGCCACCGGGGAAGGCTCCACATCGGCGCAACCGCCGACTGCACCGCGTGCCACGCCGACAAGCACTACCCGGAGAACCTCCCAGGCCGGCAGCGCTGACCGTCCCGCCGATCAAGCCATCGATCAAGACGCGACCACCGGCCCGGCTCGGACAAAATCCCCGAGAGACAACAGCGCAGAAAAAAACCCCCGCCACTGGCGGGGG
>DLBY01000078.1:0-6732 GCA_002480345.1 Phycisphaerales bacterium UBA7812
AGACCCGGTCGCTGGCGCGCGCCGCCCGCGTGATCGCCTGGCAGTCCTCGATGGTGTGAGCCATCGGGGCTTCGAGGTAGACATGCTTGCCCGCGGCCAGCGCCGCCTCCGCGAGCTCCCGGTGCTGGTGCGTCGGGGTCGCGATGCAGACCGCGTCGATCGCGGGGTCTTCCAGCACAAACCGCGCGTCCTGGTGGGTCTTGGCGCCCCGCGCGCGCCGCTCGCCGGCCCGCAGGCGACGATCATCCGTGTCGCAGATCGCCCCGATCGTCACGCCCTCGATCCCGCTCAGCTCCGCGATGATGGCGCGGCCCTGCCGACCCAGCCCGATCACGCCCACGCTCACCGGAGCCGCGAGACGCATCCCCGCCAGCCCGAGCGTGGGCAGCAGCGACACCGCCGCGATCGCCCCGGCGGATTGAGTCAGAAACGAACGCCGATCGATCTCCGTCATCATGAAACTCCTCGCCGGGCCCCGCCGATGCCACCTCGAGTGCGGCACCCGTTCGGGGTGGGATTGGTGCGATTTAGCCGACTGACACGATACACGATGCCGCGGGCCCCGAGGCGACCGGCGCCCACGCATTTTCATCCAGGATCACGCTTGTGAGTTCCGGGGGCATGCCGTCGGGTCGCTGCGCGCGCACGAGCAAGGCGGTGGACCAGGCATCGGTCGCTTCAGCGGATGACGCCAGGCACGCCGCCCATCGCGCGCCCGCCGCGAATCCGGTCGAGGGATCGACGACATGCCCTGGGCGATCCCCCTCTTGTGAGGACACCGACATCGCGAGATCACGGAGTCGCACAACGCCCAGCGAGCGATCGTCTGCGACAAGCGCGATTCGCCAGGCATCCGCGCCGGGCGGGGAGCCAATCGCGAGCATCGTGCTCGAGCCGCCGTGCAGGAGAGCGGAGGTGACGCCCGATGAGCGCACGATCTCGCCCGCGAGGTCGAGCGCGAAGCCCTTGGCGATCCCGCCCAGGTCCACGAAGGCGCCCGGTCCGTCGAGGCGGATCGAACGTTGATCGATCGACAGTGAGCCGCGAGAGGAGGGATCTGTGCGCACGATGTTGAAGGCGCCGCCCGATTCTTCTCTGACGCTTTCGCACCGTTCGAGCAGCGTGCGGATCTCGTCGTCGACCAGGACCGCGCGCACGCAGGCGCACCGGTTGATCTCGAAGATTGGTCCGCCCGGTTCGAAGCGGCTGAGCCGACGATGGGCGTCCTCGATCGCGTCGATGGCCTCCTCGCCCGCGGCGCGCAGGGTCCGCTCGTTCTCGCCGCACAGGATGAACTCGAAACGGGTGCCCATCGCGTGGGTCGCGAGCCGGACCGTCGCGAGGGGGTCTGGGCGCGCGTGACCGGGCTCTGGGGAGGGATCGGGTCGAGTGGTCACACGGTCACCGGGTGGCGGAGCCTGAGAGTCGGGTAGGAAGAAATGCTGCCCCGGGGTTTCCCGCCGGGGCAAGCGGATGTATTCGGAGTGATTACGCCTGACGGGCGGTCATCGACTCGGGATCGAACTCCCAGGCCTTCCCGCTCCAGATCGAGCGGGTCGCGAGGTCGACCATGACCATGACGCGGACGCCTCGCTCGATATTGCTGTCGGGCTCGCTCCGATCGCGCATCACCTTGAACCAGTTGAGGCGGAGCTTGTCCTGGTCGTTGCCGATGTCCTCGAAGGTGATGGTCTGCGGGTCGTTAATGTCCGCGTAGGGGCGGGTCGGGCGGACCTGGCAGTCCTTGCTGTTGAGGTAGATGTTGCCCTCGTGACCGCGGATCAGGTTCTCGAGCCCCACCTCGTTGCAGGTCGAGCCCGCGACGACCATCTGGTGCCCGCTCTCGAAGGTCGTGAGCAGGTTGACCTGGTCGTGGTTCTCCATCTCCTTGTCGACAAGATGAGAGCCCGCGGCGACGACCCGGGTGGGCCAACCCGCCGCGTTCTCGATGCACATGTAGAGGGGCGTGACCTCGTGGACCAGCAGATCGCCGATGATGCCGGTCGAGAACTCGCGGTATCGGCGCCAGCGGGCGTAGATCAACGGATCCCACTCGCGGTACTTCTTGTCGCCCAGCCAGGCGCGCCAGTCGAGGTTCTCGCCCGGCTTCCAGTTGGGGTTGAGGCTGTAGTAGTTCCACTCGCCGTTGGGGTTGTTCCGGCAGTACGAGGTCTGGCTGAAGGTCGGGACGCCGATCGCGCCGTCCTCGATGAGTTTCTTGGCAGCGATGTACTTGGGCAGCATGATCTTCTGGGTGCCCACCTGGCAGATGACATCGGGGTTCGCCATCGCGGTGGCGCGCATCGCGAGTGCCCCGTCGAGATCGAGCGTCATGGGCTTCTCGCAGTAGACATCCTTGCCCGCCATCATTGTGTCGATCGCGTGCTTCGCGTGCCAGTGCTCTGGGCTGGCGATCAGCACGCCGTGGATGTCGTCGCGTGCGAGCAGTTCGCGGTAATCCCGGTAGACATCGGGGCGGGTGCCCTGGGTGCTCATCACCTGATCGGCGGCGTTGTTGGAGTGGATGTCGCAGACATCCGCGACCGCGACGATCTCGACATCCTCGTGCCCCTGCTTGACGAGCGAGGCGATCGCGTTGCAGTGCCCGGTGCCCATGCCCCCGGTTCCGATGATGCCGATGCGGATCGTTTCGCCAGATTTGGGCGGGCTGACCCGCTTGCCACGCTTGCCCGGCATCGGGGCGGCGGTCGCGGTCATCGAGGGCATCAGGGCGGCGGCACCGGCGAGCATGCCGGCCTTGATGAGAAAATCACGGCGTGAGTCGCTTGGGATGGTCATGGGGGAGAACTCCGTTGTGGTGATCCAGTATCAGGCTACGGTGGGGTCGCATCGGCCGCAACCGTTCCGTATCAGGCGGGAACGGGCGAGCCTTCGCCCGCGTCGGGTGCGTGTTCGGCAACGACTCCGGGTTCGGCCTTGGCGCGGCTCCTGAACAGCAGCACGAACACCACCAGAACCAAGAAGGCGAACGCCGCGGGGATCGCCCAGACCGTCTGCCAATCGACGGCACCCGATTCATCGGTGTACCGCGCGACGAGGCGGGCGAAGACCTGGTTGCCGATCAGCATACCGATGCCCTGCGTCACGAGCACGAGGAAGCCCTGGGCCTGGGCGCGGACATGCTTGGGCGCGGTCTGCTCGGTGTAGATCTGCCCGGTGACGAAGAAGAAGTCGTAGCAGATGCCGTGGAGCACGATGCCCCCGAGGATCATCCACATGACATGGTTGCCTCCCGCGCCGCCCCACGCGCCCGCGAACAGGCCGTACCGAGCGACCCAGGCGAGCATGCCCACCGCGAGCATCCACTTCACGCCCAGTCGGGCGAACATGAGCGGCATGACGAGCATGAAGAAGATTTCGCTCATCTGCCCGAAGGTCATCTTGATGGGGACATCCTGCATTCCCGCGGTCCCGGCGTAGGTCGCCGCGAAGGCGTAATAGGCCGCGAGCGGGATGCAGATCAGCGTCGAGCAGACGATGAACACCGCGAACGAACGGTCCCGCAGCAGGCCCATCGCGTCGGCGCCCAGCGCGGCGCCGAGGTTGAAGGGTTTCCCGCGCGCCGGCGCGGGCGTGTGGGGCAGGAAGAAACTGAACAGGCCCAGCGCGATGCCCGATCCGCCTGCGACATAGAAGAAGGCCGGGATCGCGGCGCGGGCGGATTCCGCGGCGGCATCGTCGAGCCCCTCGGTGACGGCGAGTTTCGCGGCGATCGCGCCGACGACGAACCCCGCGACGATCCACCCGATGGTGCCCCAGACACGGACGAGCGGGAACTGCTTGTCGGGCTTGTCCATCGCGTGGAACGCGACGGTGTTGCTCAGACCGAGTGTGGGCATGTAGCACAGCATGTGCGCGAGCAGCACCCCGATGAACAGCCAGGCGTTGCCGGTCCCCGCCGCCGCCGGTGCGAGGCAGAGCAGGACGCCCCCGAGCAGGTGCAGCGCCGCCATCACGCGTTCACTGGAAAAGAAGCGGTCCGCGACCATTCCCAGGAAGAGGGGCGCGAGGATCGCCGCGATGGGAGCCGTTGTGTAGGCGTTGCCGATGTCGGCGGCGCCGAATCCCTGGGACCCCATGAACGGGCCGAGCGTGACGAACCATGCGCCCCAGAGGAAGAACTGCAGGAACATCATCACGCTGAGCAGGACGAGCGTGCCCGCGCCGCCTTTTTTCTCGATCGTTGGTTCGGTCACCGGTCACCCCCTCGCCCCGAGCCCGTCGGGACGCGCCATCGCACATCGCGGTATTCGATCCTGTTTCCCTGGTGGTGTGTCTGGAAGGCGATGTGTCCCTCGTCGAAGAGGTCGAGCGTTGTGTCCACCATGGGGACGCCGTTGATCCAGGTGCGGATCCGGTCCCCCATCGCGAGGATCCGGTAGTCGAACCACGCGCCGTCGCGGGTGATCGGGGCGTTGAACGCGTCGGGCCACGCCCGGTCGTAGATCACGCCCGTGAAGTTTTTCGGGTCGTGGTTGTCCACTTGGGCCTCGTATCCCAGCGGCCAGGTGTCGGGGTCTTCCGGACGGGGGACCGTGCGGAAGTAGACCCCGCTGTTGCCCCGCCCGTTGACTCGGACGGACATCCGAAGTTCGATGTCCGTGTGCGTCGCGTCGCTGAACAGGTGCCCCGGGCCGTCCTTGCCGGTGAGCGTGGTGCCCTCGAGGATCCACTCGCCCCCCCCCCGGGGTGTCCAGCCCGAGATCGCGTCGTTGAGCGCGGGGCCGGCGGGGTTCGCGGCGAAGGCGGGTTTCAGGTCACCCGGATCCGGATCGGGAGAGAGGTCACGGATCGCGATGTTCCGCAGCCGCAAGCCGGGCTCGCCGTGCGCCTGGAAGGCGATATACCCGGTGGTGAGGCGTTGGTTGAGCGGCGCGAGGTCCGCGGGTCGGTGCACCATCCCGCGATCATCGAGCTTCGCCCGGTTGTGGATCATGGTCCCGTTGAGCCAGACGGTGAGTTCATCGCCCACGAGGCGGACCTTGTAGGTGTTCCACTCGCCGGGCGGATTCACGGCCTGCAACCTGGGCGGGATTGCGTTGTAGACCGCACCGCACCCGTTCTTCATGGGCTCGTCGCCATGGTTGTCGTAGATCTGCAATTCCATCCCCGTGAAGGCGGGATCCCCGTCCCCGGCGCACCGCAGGCCGAGCCCGCTGTTGGTGTCCTCTTCGAGGTAGAAATCCGCGACGAGTTCGAAATCGCGGTACATCTTCTCGGTGCGGATCCAGCCGAACCGGCCGGGTTCGACCACGCGGATCTCGCCTTCCACGACGCCCCATGCGGTGGGATCGCCCAGGAAATCCCAGCCCGTCAGGGTTCGACCGTCGAACAGCGGTGCGTACCCCGAGGGGGCGGACGCGTGGTCACGCGTCGCGGCGCACCCGCTCAGAAAAATCGACGCCATCCCGACGGAAAGAAGGGTGGCGAACATCCCAACCAGTACTCGCATGCGGCCTCCGGTGCGCGCCGGTCGCGCGCGTACAAGTCTCGGGGGAGGATGCTACCACGAAACCCGTTGGCCGTGCCGATCAGAGGTCGCGACGCGGAGATGAGTGTGGGATGACCGGCAGGGGTGTCGTTTCGGCGTCCCGTTATAGTGAAGTCTTGCCTCCTGCAGGGGGCGTCGCGCGGGCCGCGAGAGGGGCGTCCCGTGCACACGCTGTGTCCCTCGGGGAAACGCCCGCTGCCGCTCGGCGCGGGGTTCCTTCATCGGAACTGGAGAACACCATGAGAACCGGATGGTCCACCCGCTCCGTCCCCGCGCTGCTGATCGCAGCCTCGGGGCTCGCCGCTGTTCCCGCTGCGCAGGGCGCGGAGGAGACGACCCCGCACGCGGGGATGCTGCGATATCCCGACATCTCCGCTGAGGAGATCGTCTTCGTCTACGCCAACGACCTCTGGATCGTCTCGCGCGAGGGCGGTCTGGCCCGCCCGCTCGCGAGCCCGCCCGGGCCCGAGATGTTCCCGAAGTTCAGCGACGCGGGAGATGAGATCGTCTTCCAGGGCAACTACGACGGCGGGCGAGATCTCTATCGCATGTCCACCTTCGGCGGCGTTCCCGTCCGCCTGACCCACCGCCCGGGCGGCGAGGCGCCGACCGACTGGCATCCCGAGCAGGGCGTCGTGTTCTTCACCGGGGCGGATCGCGACGGCATTTCCAGCCCGCGTCTGTACACCGTGAGCGCCGACGGGGGGCTCCCCGAGAAGCTCCCCGTCCCCTACGGCGGCAACGCGTCCTTCCACGAGGACGGCGAGTGGATGGCGTACACCCCCTGGGTCCGCGACCAGCGCACCTGGAAGCGGTACCGCGGGGGCATGGCGGCCGACATCTGGCTGTTCAATGTCAACACCTACGAGAGCAAGCAGATCACCGACTGGGAGGGCACCGACACCTTCCCGATGTGGCACGGAGACACCGTCTACTACCTCTCCGACGCGGGGCGCGAGGGCAAACTCAACATCTGGTCGTACGACACCAAGAGCGCCAAGACCGTGCAGGTCACCGAGTTCGACGATTACGATGTGAAGTACCCCTCCATCGGCCCGGGTGAGCGCGGACGGGGCGAGATCATCTTCCAGCACGGCGGCGAGCTGACGGTGTTGGACCTCCGCAGCAAGAAGACCCGCGTCGTCGAGGTGCGTATCCCGGGCGCGAGGCCCGAGATCCGACCCCACGCGGTCGACGCGGGCGAAAACTTCATGGCGGGC
>DLBY01000078.1:7046-20976 GCA_002480345.1 Phycisphaerales bacterium UBA7812
AACTTCATGGCGGGCAGCGTCTCGTCCACCGGCAAGCGAGCGGTCGGCGAAGCGCGGGGCGATATCTGGACCGCGCCGGCAGAGAGCGGCCCGGTCCGGCAGATCACCAGCACTTCGGGCGCCGCGGAGCGGGCGCCGTCGTGGAGCCCCGACGGGCGCTGGATCGCCTACTTCAGCGACGAGGACGGCGAGTACGAGCTCTACATCACCCAGTCCGACGGCAAAGGCGAGACACGCCAGATCACCGACGGGAACAAGACCTACTTCTACGGGTCGTATTGGGCGCCCGATTCCGAGTCGATCGTGCTCGCCGACAAGGCGGGCAATCTCCTGCTCGTGGACATCGAGTCCGGCGAGTCCACCCTGATCGACAAGGACCCCTGGGGCAATCCCGGGAGCGTGGATTGGTCGGGGGATTCCCGCTGGATCACCTGGTCGCGTGCGAACGAGGAATCGCTGAACGGCGCGATCTGGGTCTACGACACCGAGACAGGCGAGAAGCACCAGGTCACCAGCGGGTTCTTCAACGACACGAGCCCGGCGTTCAGCCGCAAGGGCGATTTCCTGTACTACGCGTCCGACCGGCGCTTCGCGAGCCCGATGTACGACCACATGGGGTCGACCTTCATCTATGCCAACACCGGGAGGCTGATCGCGGTTCCGCTCAACGATGAGGTCGAGAACCCGTGGCTCATCGAGCCCGATGAGGAGACCTGGGAGGACGCCTCCGACGAGGACACGGGGGAGTCGGCCGACGACGCGGAGTCCTCCGATGAGAACGCGGACGGCGACGCCGAGGGCGAGGCTGAAGGCGACGCGGCCGCCGAGAAGGATGCGAAGTACGAGGGGCTGAACACCGATCACCCGCTCTTCGGGAAGTGGGAGGGCAGCGCCAAGGGCTTCGCGGCGCTGGGCATGCCCGAGGACGAGGTCGCCTTCACAATGTCGATCATCGTCGATGACGAGGGCACGATCATGGGCACCTCCGAGTCGCAGGGCGAGGAGAGCGGCCTGGGCGATGTCGTCAGGTGGGACGAGGGCAAGCAGGAGTTCTATCGCGAGCGCGCGCAGGGGCCGATCACGGTCGTCAGCCGGGGCACCGTCAACGGCGACACCATGACCGGGACCTGGTCGATCGATGCGATGGGTGCGAGCGGAACCTGGGACGCGGAGCGTGTTTCGCGCGACTTCGACGAAGAGGAACTCGCCGAGCTCCGCGACAGCGACGAGGGCGGGGACGACGAGCCTGTCGAGATCGAACTCGAGGGGTTCGAGGCGCGGGGGATGGAGATCCCCGTCGCGCCGGGATCGTTCCGCAACCTCGCGTCCAACGACAGCGGGCAGCTGCTCTATGTCCGCTCGGGCATGCCCGGCTCGCCGCCCGCGATCAAGCTGGTGGATGTCACGGATGACGAGCCCGAAGAGAAGACCGTGCTCGGTGGTGCCGGTGGGTTCGATATGTCGGGCGACCACAAGAAGCTCATCGCGATGGGCGCGGGAGGCGTCGCGATCGTGGATGCGAAGCCCGGGCAGTCGTTCGGGAAGGCGATCCGCATGACGGGCCTCCGGAAGATCGTCGATCCGCGCGAAGAGTGGGAGCAGATCTTCACAGACGCGTGGCGTCGCCAGCGCGACTTCTTCTATGTCGAGAACATGCACGGCGTCGATTGGGACGCGGTGTACGACCGCTACCACGCGATGCTCGCGGATGCCGCGAGCCGGGAGGATGTGTCCTACATCATCGGCGAGATGATCGGCGAGTTGAATGTGGGGCACGCCTACTACTGGGGCGGCGATGTGGAAGGCCAGCCCAGCGAATCCGTCGGTCTGCTCGGTGCTGATTTCGAGCTCGCGAGCGAGACCGACGAACAGGGCAACATCCACAAGGCCTACAGGATCGCGAAGATCTACGAGGGCGCGCCGTGGGATTCGGATGCGCGGGGGCCGCTCAGCCAGCCCGGCATCGAGATCGACGAGGGCGATTACATCACGCATGTGAACGGTGTCGCGATCGAAACCGACAAGGATCCGTGGGCCGCGTTCATCGGGCTCACCGGGCGCGACACGACGATCACCGTCAGGTCCGCGCTCGCGGGCGACGAGGAAACCGTCAACGAGCGTGAGTACACGATCAAGCCGATCGGCAGCGAGTTCGATCTTCGTTATCGAGACTGGGTCGAGGACAATCGGCGTTATGTCGAGGAGGCCTCGTCGGGCAAGGTGGGCTACATCCATGTGCCCAACACGGGCGTCCAGGGGCAGAACGAGCTGTTCCGTCAGTTCTATGGGCAGATGGGCAAGGACGCGTTGATCGTCGACGAGCGGTGGAACGGCGGGGGTCAGATCCCGAACCGGTTCATCGAGTTGCTCGACCGACCGAGGACTAACTACTGGGCGCGCCGGGATGGCAAGGACTGGGCCTGGCCCATGGATAGCCACCAGGGGCCCAAGTGCATGCTGATCAACGGCATGGCGGGCTCCGGCGGTGATATGTTCCCCTGGCTCTTCAAGCACCACGAACTCGGCGCTCTCATCGGCACCCGCACATGGGGCGGTCTCGTCGGGATCTCGGGCGTGCCCCCGCTCATCGACGGCGGGTACACCGCGGTGCCCAACTTCGGGTTCTATGAGACCGACGGCACCTGGGGCATCGAGGGACACGGCGTCGACCCCGACATCGAGGTCGTGGACAACCCGACCGAGCACGCCCGGGGGCGTCGTCCCCAGCTCGATATCGCGATCAACCACATGCTCGACGAGATCGAGAAGAACGGGTATGAGCCGCCCCGCAAGCCGCGTGATCCGGTCCGGACCGGCGTCGGCATCGCGGAGGAAGACAAGTAAGCCCGCACCCGATTCCGTCGTTTGCGGACCTTGATCGACAGCCCGCGGCCCGGCGGCTCGCCCGCCGGGCTTTTTTCTGCGCCGTGATGGTGGGCGTGTCGTTCCCCCGCTCGCGGGGTCTCTACCCTCTTGACCCCTCTATGCAGGACGACGCATCCATCCGTGCCCCTTTCAGCGTTTCGTTCGAGCACCGCGTGTTCTTCACGCGAGGTGCGTTCGAACCCGCGAATAGTCTGCTCGCGGACTGCCTGGATCCGACCCGGGACCTCGCGGACGCAGTCGGCGGAGCTGCCGCCGAGGCGCGGGTCGCGTTCGTGCTCGACGCCGGGCTGGTGAACAAACGCCCGTCTCTCCCTGACGAGGCGGTTGCCTATGCAGAGGCGCACGAGGCGGTCCGTCTCGCCCATCCGCCGATGGTCGTCCCGGGGGGCGAGATCGCGAAGAACGAACCGACGATCCTGCAGTCTGTGCTGCAGATGATCGAAACATCGCATCTCTGCCGCCGTTCCTACCTGATCGCGGTCGGAGGCGGGGCGTTGCTCGATCTCGCCGGGTACGCCGCCTCGATCGCGCACCGGGGCATCCGTCTCGTGCGCCTCCCCTCAACCACGCTTGCCCAGGACGATTCGGGGGTGGGCGTCAAGAACGGGATCAACGCGTTCGGCAAGAAGAACTTCCTTGGCGCGTTCGCGGTCCCGCATGCGGTGATCAACGACGCGGACTTGCTGGCAACCTTGTCCGCCCGCGATTGGCGGTCGGGGTTCTCGGAGGCGGTCAAGGTGGCGCTCGTCAAGGACGCGGGCTTCTTCGAGCAGATCGAACGCGCGGCTGCTTCGATCGCTGAACGCGATGCCGAAGCCGCGCAGCTGATCATCCGGCGCAGCGCCGAGCTCCACCTGCGTCACATCACCGAGGGTGGCGACCCGTTCGAACTCACCGAAGCCCGCCCGCTCGATTTCGGACACTGGAGCGCGCACAAACTCGAGCAGCTCTCCGGTTACGAACTCCGCCACGGCGAAGCGGTCGCGATCGGAGTCGCGCTGGATTCGGTCTACTCATCGCTCGCGGGCGACCTGACCGCTCCGGAGGCGGACCGCGTGCTCGCGGTGCTCCGAGCCCTCGGGTTCGAACTCGATCACCCGCTGCTCGATGATCCGCGATTGCTCGACGGACTCGAAGAGTTTCGAGAGCATCTGGGGGGCGGGCTCACGATCTCTCTGCTCAACTCGATCGGCGACGCCCGCGACGCGCACGAGATCGACCCCGCGGTGGTCCGTCTCGCGATCGAGCGACTCCGTGGCACGACCCGGGCGTGACAGGAACCGGGCCCGGCTGGTCACTACGCTTCTCTCAGCAAAGCCGGAGTTGCCCCATGCCACCGATTCCCCTCGACAAACAGCAGGTCCTCGACCTCTACTTCCTTGAGCACCGTGCCAAGCTGCTCGATCTCGCCGCGTTCCTCGATCGGTACGACCGGGCCGGGGGGGCGGGAGATTTCCGGATCGAGGTCTTCCGCGAGGCGGTGAAGATCCTGTCCGAAGACGCTCCCGAACGGGCCCGGCGGGTACAGGAGGCCTTCTCGGATCACTCGATCGAGCCCATCCCGACCGCCCCCGGCAAAGGCGCCGTCGGCGCTCAACCACCCGCGAAGAGTGGGGGCACGCCCTCGGATGCGGAGACTTCCGACTCAAACGGTAGAGGTGCGTTGTGAAATACATCGACCCCCACATCCACATGGTCAGCCGCACCACCGACGACTACCACAACATGGCACTCGCCGGCTGCGTCGCCATCACCGAGCCCGCCTTCTGGGCCGGCTACGACCGCTCAAGCCCCCAGGGCTTCTACGACTACTACCGTCTGCTCACCGAGACCGAGCCCAAGCGTGCCGCGGCCTACGGCATCAACCACCACTGCTGGCTCTGCATCAACCCCAAAGAAGCCGAGGACCCCGCCTTCGCCCGCGAAGTCATCGAACTCATCCCCGAGTTCCTCGACAAACCGGGCGTGCTCGGCGTCGGTGAGATCGGGCTCAACAAGAACTCGAAAAACGAACTCACCATCCTCGAAGAACAGATCGCCCTCGCCGCCAAGCACAACCAACTCGTCCTCGTCCACACGCCCCACCTCGAAGACAAGCTCAAGGGCACGAAACTCATCATCGACGCGATCAAACGGAACGGGACGATCGACCCGGGACGCGTCCTCATCGACCATGTCGAAGAACACACCGTCGATCTCGTGCTCAGCGAGGGCTTCTGGGCCGGCATGACGCTGTACCCAGACACCAAGTGCACCCCTCAGCGGGCCGCGGACATCATCGAGATGTGCGGCACCGAACGCCTCTGGATCAACTCCGCGGGCGACTGGGGGCACAGCGATCCGCTCGCCGTCCCCAAGTGCCGCCTCGAGATGAAACGCCGGGGCCATACCGAAGAGACCATCGACACGATCTCGTACCACAACCCGATGAAGTTCCTGAGCCAGAGCGGCAAGTTCAACGCGGGCTGATCACAACCACCGGTCACCACCAAAGAGCCCCCGGCGGGAGCCGGGGGACTCCGGGTTTTACACCACCCCCGTTCCCTCGCTTGTGCGAGGTGCTCGCAACACTCCGGAGCCCGGACATGCGCGACAAACTCGGCCCCGGCACCACGCTCTCCTACTGCACGAATGTCCACGCCTGTGCATCGATTAACGACATCATCGCCTCGTTGACCCAGGACGCCGCCGAGGTCAGACGCCGCGTCTGCCCCCATGACCAACTCGGGATCGGCCTCTGGATCCCCGCGAAACCACCACGCTTCGGCGAGACCATTGGCACGGCCGTGAGCCTGCTCAGAATGAGCCGCAGGCAAAGCGACAGATCACTGGCACGACTCCGAGCCGCTTTCGATGATCTCGGGCTCGCCGCGGTGACATGCAATGCCTTCCCCCTTTACGACTTCCATCAGAGCGTGGTTAAACACACTGTCTACGAGCCGGACTGGACGAGCACCTACCGGGCGGCGCACACATCCGCCCGAGTCGCGATACTCGACCAGTTGAACCCGGATCAACACGGATGCTCCGTCTCGACGCTCCCAATCGGTTGGCGTGAGAGCAGGAACGCCGACGCGGAACGCAGCGAAATCGCGGCGTTCCACCTCAGGGAAGCCGTCCGTTTCCTGGCGAAATTCAGCGAAGACTTCGGCGTGGACTCGACAATCGACCTCGAACCCGAGCCAGGCTGCATCCTCGACACCGCCGACGATGTCATCGCTTTTTTCGACGAACACCTCCCCGACGAGATCCACCGCAAGCACATCGGCGTCTGCCACGACATCTGCCACGCCGCCGTGATGTTCGAGGACCAGCGCGAGGTCCTCCGCCGCTACGCCGAGGCGGGCATCCGTGTGAACAAGGTCCAGATTTCCTCCGCCCTCGATGTCGATGTGCACACGATCGGCTATGACGCCGCACTTGAACACCTTCTCGACTTCGTCGAGCCGCGATATCTCCATCAGACGGGGTTTATGAAGGACGGCGAGTTCCGATTGGTGGAAGACCTTCCTGACGCATTGTGGCGGTTCGCTGAGGATGCCTCGGCGGGTTCGACCCCCGACCGCCTCCGCGTCCACTTCCATGTCCCGATCTACCTCGACTCGATCGGCCCGCTCGGCACCACCAACGACCAGATCGCCGAGGCCATCGCCGCCGCCCGGGAGTACCACGACACCAAGCACTTCGAGGTGGAGACCTACGCCTGGGGCGTCCTCCCCGACGACCTCAAGCGCGACACCCTCGCGGAGGGCATCGCCGACGAACTCAAGTGGGTCCTCAACACCTGCGGCCACATCACTTGAAATCACAACCCAAAGAGCCCCCGGCGCGAGCCGGGGGACTCCTATCGCTCCTGCCCCTCACGCCCCCGCCAAGTGCACCACCCGCCGGATCGCCACCGTCGCCGACCCCTTCCCATCGTTAAAGTGCGCCGACCCCACCCCATGGTCGGTCAGGAAGTTCAGATACTCCACCGCATCGCCGACCGGCATATGCAGCACGCAGCACTTCTTGCCCTTCGCTCCGAGATGGTCCCGGTACCCTTCCGCCCGGCTCTCATCAGTGAACACCAGCACCCGGTGCCCGTCCGTCCCCGCCGCGACCATGGGCTCGGGCTCATCCGGCGCATCCGGCGGGCTCACCCCGATGAAGTACCAGTGGCTCAGGTCCAACGCCGCGCGCACGAACGCGTCCTCACCAGCCTTGTTCCGTGCATCCGCCGCCCCGATCGCCAGCGCGTCGAAATCCGCATTGTTCATGGTGTGCCCCTTTCCGGACCTCAGCCTACCGCATTCCGTCTCGGGGTCTTCCTGTCACGGCGGGTCTCCGGTTCTTGGCCCCAAACAAACACACCCCCGGCGGCTGCCGAGGGTGCGCGCGAAGGGGATTGGATTCCGGGTCCAATGCCCCGCGAGAGTGTCGAGGCGGAGCCGTTTACAAGCGCCGGCTGTTGAACCCCAGCGCGATGAACACATTCTGGGGGCTCTGGTTCGCGATCGAGAGGATCGCGGACGCGGAATCGCGCAGCGTGCGCCGGCGGGCGAAGTTCACCAGCTCGGAGGCGTAGTCCGTGTCCCGGATGTTCGAGTTGGCGTCCGAGACATTCACGAACTCAGCTCCCAGCGATGCGCGGCGCGCGCCGATGTCGTTGCGCTGGAACATGCCCAGCTGACCCCGCAGGGTCGCGATCTGTCCGCGGCTCTCCGCCAGCACGCGTTGGGCGTCGCCGACACGATCGCCGTTCAGCGACAGCGACTCACCCGAACCGGTGTCGCGCTGGACGAACAGGTCGCCGTCGATGTTGGTCGCGCCGAGCGAGCCGATCGAGAGGCGGCCGAGGTTCAGCGGCGTCCCCCCGTCTCCCGACGGAACAGAGAACTCCCCGTTGAACAGGGGCTCGCCCGCGAACGACGCGGTCCGGAACGCGCGTTCCGCCGACTGGTTGATCGAGTCCATTTCCATCTGGATCGCGTCCCGCTCGGCGTCGGACATCGCGCCGGTGTTCGCAGCAGCGACCGCCAGGCCCTCGCCGCGGACCAGCATCCCGTTGACTTCCGCCAGCGCGGCCTCCGCCGTGCGCACGACGGCGTCGTTGCGCTCCATGGCTCGGCTCTCGGCTTCCAGCGCGGCCAGCTGGGCTTCGAGGTTCTCGGACGCGATCAGGCCCGCGGGGTCGTCGCGTCCCGCGTTGATCCGCTGACCCGTTGCCAGGCGTTGTGCGCTCTGGTTCAGCATCACCTGCGAGCGCCCGAACGCGTTGATCATGCCGATGTTGACCGCGATCCCGATCATCCCCGCTCCTCCCTACCGGGCATCCGTGCCCTTCCCGAACGGACACGCGATCATGCGCAACAGATGAACCGCTCACCACCTGCCCCCCGGGAATGCTCCCGGGAGGTGCGGCTTGGTGCCGCCATGACCCGAACGGGGCGCACACCCGCTACCCTCAGGTCCGATGACCACGCCTCATGCCCCCAACGACCCGTCCGATCCCCGCACCCCCGAACAGGTGCAGGCCGCCGCTGACGCCTTCCGCCGGGACTACGCCGCGATTCGGGATCAGATCGCGAGGGCGGTCGTGGGGCAGGCGGCGATCGTCGATGGGGTCCTGATCTGCCTCTTTGCCGGAGGGCACGCTCTCTTGGAGGGGGTGCCGGGGATCGGGAAGACCCTGCTGATCCGGTCGCTGAGCCGGGCGGTGCACCTGGATTTCAGCCGCATCCAGTTCACCCCCGACCTGATGCCGGCGGACATCGCCGGCACGACGGTGGTGGTGGAGGCGGAAGGGGAGGGTGGTCGGGTGCAGCGTGAGTTCCGGTTCCAGCGTGGGCCGGTCTTCGCCCAGATCGTGCTTGCCGATGAGATCAACCGCGCGACGCCCAAAACCCAGTCGGCGCTGCTCGAGGCGATGCAGGAACGCAGCGTGACGGTGCAGGGCACGACGCACCCGCTCCCCGAGCCCTTCTTCGTCATGGCGACCCAGAACCCGCTCGAGCAGGAGGGGACCTATCCGCTCCCGGAGGCGCAGCTCGACCGCTTCTTCTTCAAGCTGCAGGTCGGGTACGCGAAGCGAGAGGACATGCACGAGATTCTCAAGCGCACGACCGGGGGCGAGTCGTCGACCATCGAGCCCGTGCTGGACGCGGAGCGGCTGCTCGCGCATCAGCGGCTGGTCCGGCGGGTGGAGGCGGCGCCGACGGTCGTGGACTACGCGGTGCGGTGCGTGCTCGCGACGCATCCCAAGGGCCCCGATTCCGACGGGGCGTTCGCGACGCCTCAGGTGAACCAGTTCGTCCGCGTGGGCGCGAGCCCGCGCGCCGCGCAGGCGATCACGCTGGGCGCCAAGGTGCTCGCGCTGATGGACGGGCGGGCCTCGATCTCGATCGACGATGTCCGCAAGGTCGCGACGCCCGCGTTGCGCCACCGGATCATCATGAACTTCGAGGCGGAGGCGGAGGGCGTTCGCCCGGACTCGGTCATCCGGAACATCCTCGAGACGCTCCCCCGCGACGCGGCGGGGTGAATCACGCTGCCCGGCGCGACTCGCGGTCTTCCGAGATCAGCCTCGCGCAGAGGTTGACGAGCGCGTTCCGATCAACGGGCTTCGTCGCGTAGCTGTCGCACCCGGCGTCGAGGCACTTCTGCCGATCGCCCGACATCGCGTGCGCGGTGAGCGCAACGATCGGAAGCGAGGCGCCGCGCTCGCGGAGCAGCCGTGTCGCGGTGTACCCATCGAGGACCGGCATCTGCATGTCCATGAGGATGAGGTCCGGATCGACCGAGCCTGAGTCGAGTTGCTCCAGGGCGGCCCGGCCGTGCTCTGCTTCCTCAACGGTTGCGCCCGCCTTCCGGAGCAAGAACGAGATCAGGCGTCGGTTGTCGACGCCGTCTTCGACGAGCAGGATGGTGCGTCCCTCGAGGGGGCGGTTCGGCCCGGGCGTGTCGGTGGGCTCCGTGGTGGGCGGGGCTGCGTGGGGCTCGGTGGGAGGGTGCCCGAACGGGACGCCCTCGAGATTGCCGGTCGAGATCGTGGCGGTGAAGACGCTTCCGGTGCCCTCCTCGGACTCTACGGTGAGCCCGCCCCCCATCTGGGTTGCGAGAGCCGCGGAGATGCGGAGTCCCAAGCCGGTGCCGCCGAATCTCCTGGTGGTGCTGCTGTCCGCCTGGCTGAAGGCCTCGAATCGTCGCACAATCTCCAGCTGGTCGGGGGACATCCCGATGCCGGTGTCGACGACGCGGAAGACCATGGTTTCCTGCTCGGGTTGGCACCGCACCTCGACGCGGATCGAGCCCTTCTCGGTGAACTTCAGTGCGTTTCCGACGAGGTTGCAGAGGATCTGGCGGAGGCGCGTGGGGTCGCTCACGATCGACTCGGGCATCTCGCCCTCGAACCGTGCCGACAATGCGAGCCCCTTGTCCTGAGCCTGCGGACGCATCAGGTAGACCGTGTCGAGAACGATGTTCACCGGATTGGTGCGGATCTTCTCGAGGGTCATCTGGTCTGCCTCGATCTTCGAGACATCGAGAACCTCGTCGATGATGCCGAGCAGGTGCTGCGCGTTCAGGCGGACGGTCCTGAAGGCTTTCTCGCGGTCCTCGTCGCTCAGCGATTCTCCGGTCGAGGGATCGAGCAGCTCGAGAAACCCGAGGATCGCGGTCATGGGCGTCCGGATCTCGTGGCTGACATTCGCGAGGAAGCGGCTCTTCGCGGTGCTCGCCGCCTCGGCCCGGACGAGAGCTTCGTGCATCGCGTCCACCGCGCGTTGCCGCTCTGCGATCTCCGTCTTCAGCGTCTCGTTCGTTTGCGCCAGCGCCTTCGTCCGCTCCCGGATCGTCTGCTGCATCACGATGTTCTGTTCGAAGATCGCGTACGCGCTCCCCGATTCGTCCGTCGTGCGCTCGACGCGCTTCATCAGGGACGCGTTGATGCGTTCGAGCTGCTGGATTCTCTGCTCCAACCGCTCGGTATCGTTGGGAGTGTCGCGGCCGGTCATGCAGCGCGTCCGATCGCAACGCCGGTCAGCGTCTGGTTCACATGAAGCCCGTTGTACTGCTCGCCGTAGGTGCTGAAGCCCACGACGGGCACGCCCCGGAGCATCGAGCTGACATCGTCCCGCAGGCCCTTTGACAGGATCTCCAGGCGGCGCAGCACACAGTCAAAGGCGATGATCGCGGCGGGTTCCATCGTCTCGGAGATCCGGGTCAGTTCGTCCGCGAGCTCGGCGGTCAGCTGCTTCGCGCGGGCGACGCGAAGAACGAGCCCCTCCTCGATCGCGCAGAAGAACACAAGGCTGCCGTCCTCGTCCATCTTCTGGATCGACCGCACGAAGGGGGCGCCGCCGACCGTCAGCAGCACGGGGTGGGCCGCGAAGATATCCGGAGAGAGGTCTTCGACACGCATGCCGATCGCCTCGGCGTACCCCTCTGCCGCGGGGCGGCCGTTGATTTCTCGGACTCGGCGCTCGCTGGGAACGGCGTCGGTGATCACCAGCGTCTCAGGCGTCCGCTCGAAGTGGTGGGTGTGGAAAATCTGGAAGGGGAGCGCGGTCTCCGCAACGGAGACCACGGCCGCGTCCTGCGCGACGACGCCGTCGCAGGCGACGAAGGTCTCCTCGAACCGGAGGTCGTCTCCCGCGGAGCCGCCCGCGAACGGGATGTCTTTGAGCGCGTGCGCGAGGGCACCCGCGACGCGTTCCTCCGCGCGGCTCAGGCCGTCGATGAGAACGAGTCCGAACGATTTTCGGGATTCGTCCGCGGATGCGGGCATCGCGAGGGTCGAAAGCTCCGCCTCTGCGCGAATCGTTGTCAATGAGGAGGCCTGCTGGATCAGTTTGCTGCGGAACTCGATCGCGTCGGATCGGATGCCCATCACGACGACGCTGTTCTCGCAGTGCCCAGTTTCGCCGCAGATCTCTCCGGCGGTTGTGCAGCCGATCGAGGGCCCCGGGATTTGATCGTGCATGAGCTGGGCGAGGCGCGTGAAGGGCACACGGGGGCTCGCGAAGAAGAGCGTCATCGCGAGAGGAGTGTCGCCGAATGCGGCGGCGATCTCGCTCACGATCTCCTCGGGCGACGCGGATTCGCAACGGATGGTTTGCGTCTCGAGGTTCATGGCACAGCTCCTGACCGAAAGCGGGTCGCGCGCGAAGCGCGACGCGTCTCGGCGCGATCTGATCGTGATGTCGGCATTTCAGGCTGGAGGATTCAGTCGGCGATCGACCTCCGAGGCTCGCAAATCGGTGTCCGGCGGGGACATGTGTCTGAATAACCGGGCCCGGGACCTTTGGGCGAGTCGTGTATCGGGGGGAGATGGCTGATTGTGTCCCTGCACACCTCGGCGCCTGAAGCAGCCGCGGGATTTAACCGATACGCGCGATAGCGGGTTATGTATGTAAGGAACTCAGCAGTGAACACGAAGATCCAGATTTATGGATATGCAAGTATCGTGACCATCGCGGGGGTCGCGCAGATCGGCGTCGCGGTTGCGTCATTCGGCACCTCGTCGTCCGGAGGTTCCGCGGCTGCGGCGTGGCCGATCATCGCGATGGCCGTGCTCGCTGCGGCGATGCTCGCGGGCGGCATCGGCATTTCGGTCACAGCGGTCCGTCGTGTGATCCGCCCTCTCGTCGACGCGGAGCGGCATTTCAATGATCTCGCGACCGGCGCGGGGGATCTGGATCAGCGGCTGGCGGCGCGGGGGAATGATGAGTTTGCCCGTTTCTCTAAGGCGTGTAACGCGTTCACGGGCAAGGTCCGCGAGCTCGTTCTCGCGGTGAACGACACCGCCGCACAGATCGGCGGGGCGTCGACCGCGATCAGCAGTTCGATGAATGTCGTCGCCTCTGAATCGCAGAACCACGCGCAGCGGACCGAATCGATCTCCGCGGCGACGGAGCAGGCGCTCGCGAATCTGCAATCGATGTTGAGTGCCGCGGACAGCGCTTCGACCGATGCCGCGGAGACGGAGGGCATCGTTTCCGGTATGGGTTCGGAATTCGATCGGACGATCGAGGACCTTAACAGCATTACCGGTTCCGTGCAGGGCGTCGCGAGCGTTGTGAACGACCTCGCCGAATCGGGCAAGCGGATCGGTGATGTGGTCTCCGTGATCAACGACATCGCCGAGCAGACAAACCTCCTCGCGCTGAACGCGGCGATCGAAGCGGCCCGTGCCGGAGAGCACGGCCGGGGATTCGCGGTCGTCGCGGACGAGGTCCGGAAGCTCTCGGATCGGACTACGGGCGCGACCGCGGAAATCGTTCAGGCGATCAATAACATCCGGAGCTCCACCGAGCGGTCCCTGCAGCAGATCAACAGCAGCAGCGAGGTCGTGGAATCCACCGTCGCCCGCGCCCAGAGGGCCCATCAGGAGTCCGAGCGGGCGGTGCAGAGCGTGGGTCGCGTGTCGGTTCAGATGGCGTCGATCGCGCAGGCGAACCGGGAGCAGACCGCGGCGGTCGAGGAAATCACCAAGCTGATCAGCGAGTTCGCGCAGGCGACCCAGGAAAGTGCCGGTCGCACGCAGGAGGCCTCCGCGGCGCTGAACCAGCTGATGGTGAAGGCTGTGGGCCTCCCCGAGTACCTGAACTCGGTCAACCTGCGGGCGGGAGACCGTCGCTCCGAGCGGGACTGGGATGATCCCCACACGCCCCCGGACGAACTCGGCGAGCGACGGATGGATCCGAGGCCCGTAGCCGAGGAGCTCTTCATGAAGAGCATGCACGCGGGCTGATCGGGAACCGGGCAGCGATTCCCGATCCGGACACCGTTTTCACCCAGGCCCGATGACCACCGCGTTGGCGGTGGTTTTTCGTGCGCGCTGGTTCGCTGCAGGGGCATGATCTCTATTCGGTTCTCTCCGGTTGATCGAGAACGGGACGGCTTGGATCAAAGACCGAGAATATTGCTCGGAATCGAACGCGGGATCTTCAGGATCTCGGACCTGCGTGCCGATGAGTAACTCCACCGAGATACGCCGCGAAGAGAGAGGCGGAAGCGGTCCGCTGCAGCGCGGTCGGTACGGGAGCAGAAGGAGCAGGTTCAT
>DLBY01000072.1:0-23215 GCA_002480345.1 Phycisphaerales bacterium UBA7812
CAGAACTCACCGCACTCGACTACGAACTCACCGTCTGCCGCATCGGTGGCTCAAACCGCCTCCCGCCCTCCATCGAGAACGCCTCAACCGCGGGCCTGCTCCTCTACGGCAAACTCCCCTCGCCCACTCTCGCAAAGAGCCTCCGCATCCGCCCAAGTGTCTGGCTGCTCTCCGAACGCGAGGGCACCGGCTATTGGGGCGACCGCGTCGGTCCCGACAACCAGGCCATCGGGGTTGCCGCAGCCGAATACCTAGCGGGTCTCGGACACAAGCGCGTTGCCATGGTCGAACTCCTCGGCATGCACGTCGGCTTCCACGACCGAGCCGCCTCATTCCGCGACACCGCCGCTTCACTCGGCATGACACTCGAAACCATCAAAGCACACGAGACCGAGGTCGAACAGGTCGTCGCCAAACTCAGCAAGCTCTCTCCAGAACCCCAGGGCCTCTTCATCCCCCGCGACCGCCTCACCGCACGCGTGATGCGCGGCCTCGGCCTGGCCTGCCCGAAGCTCGCCGACAAAGTCGACGTCGTCTCATGCGACAACGACCCAGTGCTCGACGGGCTGCCGAAACGCCCCGCGACCTTCGACATCCGACCCGACCTCATCGGTAAACGCGCCGTCAAGCAACTTCTCTGGCGCGTCGATCACGCCGCCTCCGGCACACGGTCCATCCAGACCGTCGAGCCCCGTCTCGTGCCGGCGGACCGCGTTCAATGATCGAATACATCGTGATCGCGGGCTACCTTGCCTTCCTCATCGCCATGGGGCTGGTCTTCCGTTCATTCAACTCAAACGTCAGCGACTATTTCCGCTCGGGTTGCAAGGGCACCTGGTGGCTCGTCGGCGCCAGCGCCTTCATGGGCGCTTTCAGCGCGTGGACTTTCACCGGCGCCGCCGGCTCCGCCTTCGAATCTGGCTGGTCCATCCTCATCATCTTCCTCGGCAACGTCGTCGCCTTCGGTGTCCACGCGCTGCTCCTCGCTCCGTGGTTCAGACAACTCCGTGCCGTCACCGCGCCAGAGGTCATACGCAAACGCTTCGGCCCGGGCACGCAACAGGTCTACGCATGGCTCTACGCGGTCCTCGGCATGCTCCAAGCCGCCGTCTGGCTCTGGAGCCTCGCAGTCTTCATCTCCACGGTCTTCGACTGGACCGATCTCGCCAGCAGCCTCGGCATGGGCGAGGTCCAGTTCGTCATCGCCGTCGTCGGCATCGTCGTGCTCACGTACTCCGTCAGTGGCGGCAGCTGGGCCGTCATGGCCACCGACGTCATCCAAAGCATCGTCCTTTTCCCGCTCACCATCCTCGTCGCATTCCTCTGCCTCAGAGAAATCGGCGGCGTATCCGAACTCTTCCAACGCATCGACGACGCCGACCTGACTCATCACTTCGCTCTCATCTCACCACCCGGCGAGATCCAGCCTCAGGAAGACCACCCGGACTTCTGGAAGTACACCATGATCTTCGCATGGGCGACGATCATCTATAAAGTCGTCACCTTCAGCACCATCGACGTCGCACAGAAATACTTCGGCGTCAAAGACGGCCGCGAAGCACGCAAGGCCGCACTCCTCGCCGGCGGGCTCATGGTCTTCGGCATGTGCTTCTGGTTCATCCCCCCCATCGTCGCACGCCTCCTCTGGTCCGATGACGTCATGGCCATGCAACTCAGCAAACCCGCAGAGGGCGCCTACGCCGTCGCGGGACTCAAGGTCCTCCCCGCGGGCATGGTCGGGCTCATGATCGTCAGCATGCTCAGCGCCACCATGAGCTCCATGGACAGCGGCCTCAACAAAAACGCCGCCGTCTTTACACGCGACATCATCCCGTTCTTCCATCGTATCACCGGCAAGTCCGAGTTCTCAGACAAAGCCTCTTTCATCATCGGACAGATCACCTCAACCATCCTCGGCATCACCATCATCGGGATCGCCCTCTACTTCGATCACAAGAGCAGCAAAGGCAACGGCGGCAAAGGCGTGTTCGAGATGATGCTCGATATCGGCGCCATGCTTTCGCTCCCCATGGCCGTCCCGCTCGCGCTGGGCCTCTTCATCCGCCGTGTCCCCACATGGTCCGCTGCCGTCTCCGTCACAGCCGGTGTCATACCGTCTGTCATCGCCTACATAGCTGCGAGGGAAAGCCGAGTCTTTTCAGAGTCGTTCGTTGATGCACTCCCCGGCTTCCTGGCTCCGCTCTTCGATGGCGGCTGGCCCTACCACCTCAAGGTCTTCATCAACCTCAGTGTCGGTGCAGCAGCATTCTTACTCACCATGCCCTTCTGGCCCAAGGTGACCCAGGCCACTCGCCAGCGAACGACTGACTTGTTTGAAACCATGCACAAACCCGTCGACTTCGCCGCCGAAGTGGGCGAAGCGAACGATACCAAGCAGCTCGCAGTCATCGGCGGTTTCACCGCCGCGGTCGGCGGCGGGATCGCACTGCTCCTACTGATCCCATCGCACACCTGGGGCGACCGCCTCTCCGTCCTCTTCGTCAGCGCCGCTGTCAGCCTGACCGGCTGCGGACTCATCTGGGCAGGAAAGCGGTCCTGAACACCACTCCACCGCGAAACAATGAGACTCGCATCATCGATGCATACAAACCCCCGCCCCATCTGGCAGTCGACCCGAAAGGGTCAGCAATACACATCAACTCGGGCGTAGCGATTCGATCAGACACCTCGGCCCGACCCACTGACAACACGGGTCATACCGACTGCGCAAACCACAATCATCGTCTGTCTTTCAGGTTCAGTCCGGAGCATGCATCGCGCAGCGATTCGCCGTAGATTTGGCATGGAATGGTCAGTAGAAAGCGGGCGAACGGACTCGAACCGTCAACATTCAGCTTGGAAGGCTGACGCTCTACCATTGAGCTACGCCCGCGTGTCAGAACCCAGTATACGCCCCGCTCCGCACCCGATGCGACCCGTCCCGGGCGTCGCACACCAAAGCAAATCCCACGCTCAAAGCCCATCGCCGGACACCAGCACGCCCAGCAGGGTCTCCAGGTCGGGCGTTCGCCCCGTCCCCACATAGGCGCTCGCGGTATCACAGCCGCACGCCAGCGACATACCGAGCCCCAGCCCCCTCCCGCGCGCGCCGAGGTAGCCCCCGTTGAAATGATCGCCCGCGCCGGTCGAGAGAACAGGCCGCTCGACGACACGCGTGCGCACGCTCGTTGCCTCGCTCGCGTCCGCCCCCGCCACAGCCCCGCGCGTATGGATCAGCACGCACGACAACCCGAGCGCGTCACGCAGCCGAGCCGCGGCGTGTTCCATCTCCCCCATCGACCGATCACGGGGAAGGCACTCCCCGAGGCGGAGCGCCGAGAGCCGGTTCGCCTCCGCGAAGTTCAGCCCCAGCGTGAGCGGCGCGACCCCGTCCAGCGATGCCAGATCCTCCAACATCGACCGCACCGCGTCGTCCGTCCGCTTCGCCGGATCGGAGAGATCAACGAAGATCGAGGGCCGCCGATCCAACGATGAAAGCACCTCGTCGCGAAGCCCGCGCCAAATAGACGGGAGCCCCCCGAGATTCGTCCAGTTGATCGTCGCGAGGACATCGCAGCGAGCGCACAACCCGCGAATCCGCTCGAGCCCCAACCGGTCAACGAGATACGACCAATCGATCCGATCGAGATTCGCCGACCAGTTGAACATCACCTTGCCGTCATCGAATTCCAGCGCATCCGTGCGCGCAGACGCCCCAACGGAAATCGCCTCCTCGCAACGCTCCACCAACGCCTCGTATGCCGGGTGGATCGGCTCCGCACCGTCCGCCCCGAGCGCCCCGATCAGCGTCACCCGGACCCCCTGCCCGCTCAGTGCTCCCGCGAGCAAAGGGCCGTTGCCCCCCGCCCGCAACTCACGCTCGCGCAGCTCGATGTTCGTCGAACGCCCACCCCCCGCCGCCCCGATCCGGGACGCCAACGCACCGATCGTACGCATCGGTTCGTAGTCGTCGGGCGACATCGAGCGACGCGTGTCCACCGCGCTCGTGATCGAATCGAGGAACCCGTCGAACCCCACGAGCACGCGGGGCGATCGGTCGGCAGCCCCGCGGAGCGCCTCGGCAGCGGCAAGTCGGATCGGATCAGGCATCGATGCAGGCCCCGGAGCACACTCAGGAAGGGTCGGCGAGCGCGAGCCTTGCAAACATCTCCACCCCGACCGGGATCGCGGCGTCGTTGAAGTCAAAGTGCGACTGGTGAAGCAGCGCCGGGCTCGTCTCGCCCTCCGGACATGAGCCAAGAACGAAGAAGCACGCCGGCACATGGGCGCCGTAATACGCGAAGTCCTCGCCACCGAGGAAGGGCTCCGTGAGCCGCTGCACCTCGCGGACACCCGGCACCGAGCGAGCGATCGCGAGCACATGGTCCGCGAGCGCCTCGTCATTCCGCGTCACGGGATACCCCTCGTGCCAATCAACCTCCGCTTCGCAGCCGAACGAACCCGCCTGGGCCCGCACGATCTCGTGGAACCGCGCCCGAGCCATCGCGCGGGTCTCGTCGGTCACCGTCCGAAGCGTCCCCCCGAGCGTCGCCTCGCCCGGGATCACATTGTGCGTGAAACCGCTGTGCACCTGCGTCACCGACAACACCATCGGATCGGTCGGCGGCGCGTTCCGGCTCGAGATCGTCTGCAGCGCACTCACCGTCTGGCAGACCGCCGTGACCGGATCAGCGGTCATGTGCGGGAACGCCGCGTGCCCCTGCGTGCCGGTAATCGTGACGCTGAATTCATCCGTCGCCGCGAGCAGAGGCCCGCCCTTCGTCGCGATCGTGCCCAGCGGCAGGCCCGGCCAGTTGTGCAGCCCGAAGATCCGCGAGACCGCGGGCCCGACGCCCCCGCCCGCCTCACCAGCCAGCGCACCGTCATCGCACATCAGCTTGCCGCCGCCGCCCCCCTCTTCGGCGGGCTGAAACACCAGCGTCACCGGGTTCGGACGATGCTCGATCGCGAGCAGCACCCGCGCGAGCCCAAGCAGGATCGCCGTGTGCCCGTCGTGCCCGCAAGCGTGCATCACGCCCGCGGTTTCGGATTCATGCGCGACCCCACTCGTCTCGTGAATCGGGAGCGCATCGATGTCAGCGCGGAACGCCACCGAGGGACGCCCGGTGTCCGTGCTCGCCGGGATATGGGCCACGACCCCGGTGCCCCGTGCCAATCCCGCCTTGAAGGCGATCCCCATCGACGCGAGCTCGCGCTGAATCACCCCGCTCGTCCGGTGCTCCTCGTAACCCAACTCCGGATGCGCGTGCAGGTCCCGCCGGATCGCGGTCAACGCGTCGTGTTCGCCGAGAATCAGGCCCGCGAGATCGGTGGTGGCAGTCGTCATGGACCCAGTGTAGGTGCCCGCGATCCGACAGCCCCGCCCGCCACGCCGGTCAAGCCGGCAACGCCTGCTTGGGCTCGCGGACCGCGTTCTGCTCGAGCAACTCGGGCGCATCCGTCTTCAAGGGCCCGACCTGCGATTGAAGCGTGGGCCAGACGAACTCCACCACCGCGCCGGTCAGACCCAGCAGGCTCCGGATGTTCCGCTCGATCGAGTCAATCGCCTGCGCGTGGTACCGCTCGTCGCTCTTGTCGAACAACTCCGCCGCCTGCGTCTGCGCCTCGTCCATCAGCGCACCCTGCCGCTCCGCCGTCATCGGGATCACATCCACAAGCCCGAGCGCCTTCCCTTGCTGGATGTCATAAGGCTTCACCTCCATCAGCCGAAGCGAGCCCTGGATGGGCGGCATCCTGATCCGGAAATGCCCCACGCCGTGCGAAGAGATGTCCTGAGGCCGGATCGCCGCGAGATCGACGAAGTACTGCTTCTCGAACTGGAAGATCATCGCGAGACGAGCCTGGCTCAGCACGATCGGCGGCATCCACGACCAGCCCTTCTTCGCCGTCGCGATCTCCTTCGCGTGCACCTCGAGCCCGATCAACTTGCCGACCGAGCGGACCCGCTCCGCGATCGCCGTCACCTCGCGCCGCTCGGGCGCCGCCCGTCCCAGCACGAACACACCGACGCCGACGGCGCCGGCACCGACCACCAGACCGATCAAGACAAGCAAAAGAACGCCGTAGATCTCACCCATGAGACACCTCGCAGATCCCCCTCCGGAGCGTACGACGCCCCCCGGGATCGTGTTCCGATTCCCAGCAACGGCGTTTCAAGCCCGAAGGTCACGATCGCTCAACTTGAACGGTCTTTGGCAGGGTCATCCGCGGCCAACTCGAACGCCCTGATCAGGTGGTGTCCACCGATCGACACGAGCGTCCCGACCACGATGCCCCCGAAAAGCAGGACGCTCAGCGCGATGACCCGGCCCGAGTCCTCACTCGGGATCCGGTCCAGCCCGACCGAACCCGCAAGGACGAGAATCCCCGCCGGGACCAGGAACGCGAGTCCCTTCCCCACACCCCCCCAGGAACGGGGGCGCCGTGTGAGCACCGCGCTCGCACCCGCGAGCAGGATCCCGACGCCGCACAGAGCCTCAAACCCGAGCCAGGGCAGGAGAACGGGCCCGATTTGGGGGTCCCGACCGATGTTCGACGCCAGATCGCGCCACGCGAACAGCGACGCGCCCGCGATCGACCCGCCCACGCTGAGCGCCGCCATGCCATAGCCGCTCGCGAAGCGCCCAAACCCCGCCAGCAACCCGATCCCCGCCGCGATCAGCAGCACCACGAGGAACCCCGCGGAAGCCCAGAGCACGGCCGACGCCTTGAAGAGCGCAACGAAAAGCCCAGCGCCGCCCCCGACAGCAGCCGCGACGGATAGCAGCAAAACCAGCACTCGGAGCGGCTTGGGCGGGGTGTCGATCGCGGTCATGGGCACTCTGGCGGTTCGGAATGAGCGGCCTGAAACGAACAGGCCGACGAGTTCAATCTCTGATCGGGCCGCGTCTCCAGAGAAGCCGCGGTTTGCGCGTTGGTACGAACCAGCGGGCCCGTTGTTCTCTGTGGTCGCGGACCGCAGTGTATGTCGGTCCGCAGGCGGGGCCTTCCCCAGCCAGACCTTGGGCGTTTCGCCCCGGCGAGGCGCGACACGGGAAACGGCTTCAGGAACAAGTGTCCGCGAACCGATTTTTAAGCGGGACACTGCCGGGAGCCCGAGCGGGCACCTCCCCGTCTCGATCTTCAGGCCAGCAGACCGGCACCGCACGGACGCGGGAAGGACAAGCCATGGGCGGCATCTCCAGCGGCGGACTGATCTCGGGCATCGACACCCAGGCGTTGATCAACAGCCTCATCCAGGTCGCGGCGCGCCCGCGAACGCTCGCGCAGAACCGCCTGCTCCAGCTCCAGTCCCAGCAGGCCGCCTACCTCGATCTCAATACCCAACTGGGCTCCCTCCGCTCCGCAGCCTCGGCATTCCGAAGCCAGAATGTCTTCCGATCCAAGCTCGCGACCTCCAGCAACGACGATGTCCTTTCGGCGACCGCGTCGATCGGCGCCCAGCCGGGCAGCTATTCGTTCATCGTCGACAGGCTCGTGAGCTCCCAGCAGATGCTCAGCCGGGGCTTCCAGGACCGAGACACCTCCGCGATCGGCGCCGAATCGTTCACCTTCGAGAGCATCCTGGGCCGCGTCGACCGCGACCTCTCGCTCAACGCCCTGAACGACGGCGAAGGCGTCACCCGGGGCAAGATCCGTATCAACGACGGTTCCACGATCGCGGAAGTCGACCTCAGCCGCGTCGGCACCGTCGGCGAGGTCCTCGACGCGATCAACTCGAGCGGGCTCGATGTCACCGCCCGTGTCCGGGACGGCCGATTCGAAATCGTCGGGGCGACCACCGTCACCAACGCCGGCACCGCCGATGTCGCGGGCTCGCTGGGCCTCACCAGCGATGCCGGCGCCGCGGATGTCTCGGGCGTCTGGACCGGCGCCCGCGTCTACGAGCTCACCGGCAGCGTCGCCCTCACCGCACTCAACGACGGCAACGGCGTCTCCTACCGCTCGCTCGCCTCCGAGCCCAACGGTGTCGCCACCGATTTCCAGATCGTCGTCGGGGGCGTCAATGTCAATGTCGGCCTCGGCGCCATCCGAGCCAGCAACGACGGGGGCACCCCCGGAGACACCAGCGACGACACCATCGACATCGTCGAGCCCCCCGTCTCCACCATTCAAGGGCTGCTCGACCGGATCAACGACGCCTTCACCAACGCCGGCGTCACCGCGACCGCGTCCATCGACGCCGCCAGCGGATCGCTCGTCTTCAACTCCAGTTCGGGCAACATCACCGCGATCAACGCCGTCAACAACTCCAACGCCGCCCGCGACCTCGGGCTCGACTCCATCGACTTCTCCTCCCCCACCACCACCGCCCAGGGGTCCCGCATCTTCGCCGGCATGGGCACCGTCCTGCTCAACAACCTCAACGGCGGCGCCGGGCTCAGCGGATCGGGCGTCCTGGGCATCCAGGCCCGCAACGGCGACGCGATCCAGATCGGTGTCGATCTCGACAACGCGACAACCCTCGAAGAGGTCATCGACGCGATCAACAACGATGTCGACAACGCCATCGGGGGCGACCCCCTCAACGGCCCCGCCATCCGCGTCTCCCTCAACAGCACCGGCAACGGACTCCGCATCGAGGACCTCACCGGGGGCTCGGGTAACCTCGTCGTCCAGACCTTCTCAGGCGACGACATCGCCGGCGCCCTCGGGCTCGATACCGGCGCGACCGGCATCGAGGACGACGCGTTCACCGGCACCAGTCTGCAACGCCGCTACATCTCCGAGGGCACCCGCCTCAGCTCGCTCCGCAACGGCGAGGGCATCGGCACAGGCCGCTTCCGACTCGTCGACGCATCGGGCGCCTCCACCGAGGTCAACATCGGAGAGGACCTCGAGACCGTCGGTGAACTGCTGAGCCAGATCCGCAGCGCGATCAGCTCGAGCGCCCTCGACCTCGAGGCCGCGATCAACGACCAGGGCGACGGCATCATCATCCGCGACACCTCGGGCTCGGGCAACGCGATCTCCATCGAGGACACCGAGGGCCTCGTCGCCTCCAACCTGCGAATCGCGGGCGAGGCCTCGGGCGTCGGCGCCGACAACTTCATCGACGGGTCCTTCGAGACCACCGTCGAGTTCGACCCCAACGACACGCTCGACGACATCGTCAGCGCGATCAACAACGCCGAGGCGGGCGTCGCCGTCTCGATCCTCAACGACGGGTCGGGCACCCGCCCCTTCCGACTTAGCCTGACCAGCCGCGATTCCGGAGTCGCCGGACGCTTCATCCTCGACACCAACGGCTTCGACCTGGGCCTCAGCACCCTCGACCGCGGAGAGGACGCCCGCGTGATCTTTGGATCCTCGGACCCCGCGACGGGCGTCCTGCTCACCAACAGCACCAACACCCTCGACAATGTCGTCACCGGTCTGACCATCGATCTCACCGGAACCAGCGACGACCCCGTCACCGTCTCCGTGACCAACGATACGGGCGGCGTCGAATCCGCCATCAACTCCTTCATCGAGTCCTACAACGCGATCCTCAACAGCATCGAGCGCTCCACCCGGTTCGACCCCGACACGGGCGACCGCGGCGCCCTCCTGGGCGACGGGCTGCTCCTCGGGCTCCGGGGCGGTCTGTTCAGCGCGATCCAGTCCCCCAACGAGGGGTTCACCAGCACCTACAACCGTCTCTCCCAGGTCGGTGTCTCGATCGGCAGCGAGGGACGCCTTGAGTTCGACCGCGAGCAGTTCCGCGAGGCCCTCGCGACCGATCCCGACGCCGTGGCCGATCTCTTCACCCGCCGTGTCCTGTCAGACGACAACTCCACCAGCGAGGACCTCCCCGACGGCATCACCGCGACCGATCCGAACGCCCGCGATCGCTACGACGAGCTCGGCGTGATCGGGCAGCTCGAGGAATTCGCGATCAACTATGTCGATTCCATCGACGGCATCCTGACCAACCGCACCAACGCCCTCGACTCCCAGATCCTCAACCAGCAACGACGAATCGACAGCCTCACCGAGGGGCTCAGCCGCGAGCGGGCCCGCCTCGAAGCCCAGTTCGTCGCAATGGAGCAAGCCCTCGCCCAGCTCCAGAGCCAGCAATCCGCCCTCGCCTCCCTCGGCGTCATCGGATAAATCCCGCACACCGCAAGGGCCTGAACAGGGGTCGGGATGGTCCGGCCAGGAGATATCGGGGACACATTCCCCTGTTCCGGTTCAGGAACACAAGACGACACCCGATACCGGACCTCATGAACGAGTCGAACGCCTACCTCCGCACCAAGGTCATGACCGCGAGCCCGGCAGAGCTCCGCCTCATGCTCCTTGATGGTGCGATCAAGTTCGCCAACCAGGCCCGCGAGGGCCTCCAAGCCAAGGACTACGAGAAGTCCTACAACGGCTTCGGCTCCTGCCGCAACATCATCCTCGAACTCATCAACGGCATCCGCCCGGAGCACGATCCCGATCTCGCCGAGAAGGTCCGCTCGCTCTACCTCTTCATCTACAGCGAACTCGTCCAGGCCAGCTTCAGCAAGGACATCCCGCGACTGGACAAGACGATCGAACTCATCGAATACGAGCGTGAGACCTGGGCCAAACTGATGGAAAAGCTCGCGAGCGAGGAGGCGCGTCATCCCGCGATCCAGCCCGCCGCCCCCGCGCCCAACCAGCCAGGCAGCGGCATCTCTTCGCTCAGCATCCAGGCCTGATCACAAAAACCCGCCCGCGCAGGCGGCATCGCTCGGGGTTCATCCGCCGGCGGGGAGGTCGGCGGCCAGCCCCTCGAGCACCAACGCAGGCTGCACATTCGCGCGCAGCAACGACTCGGCACGCCCGATCGCCTCGATCATGCCGAGGGCCCGCGACGCCAGCTTCGGCTCGCGCAGACGCGCCCGCGCGTGCTCCCCGATCATCCCGAACAGCCGATCGAGCGCCATCCGATTCGCGGATTCCTTGCTCCGCTTGTCGTCCTGCGCGACCCACGCCTTCGCCCATCCTTCCACGAGGTCACGCATCGCAGGCGCCAGCATCGGATCGAATCGCCCCGCGTCCGCCGCCGCGAGCCCCGGCGCGAGCGCCTCCCCCCACGACGCGAGCCCCGTCTCGACAGCCTCGACCAAACGCCCCGGAGACCCCGACGCATACCCGAGCAGCCAGTCCCGCTCACGCCCCAGGTCCAGTCCGCACTCCGCGACCCACGCCTCCATCGCGTCACCAGGCAACGGCCCGAACGCGACCCGCTGCGCCCGGCTCCGGATCGTGGGCAGCAGGCGATCCTCGCTGCTCGTCACCAGGATGATGACGGTCCCCTCGGGGGGTTCCTCCAGCGTCTTGAGCAACGCGTTCTGCGAGACCGCGTTGGAAGTCGAGCGATCAAGCAGCTCAGCCTCATCGACGATGAAGACCTTCCCGACCAGCCCGCCCCCGAGCGTCGCCGCCCGGTACGCGGGCTGGAGCAGCCGCTGATCGATCACATCCTTCGCGATCGTCATCTGCTTGCTGCCGCGCACACTCGAGCTCTCGCTGAACACCGCGAGCTCCTTGCGGATCACATGCAGGTCCGGATGCGTCCCGTCGCGCACGCGCCGCTGCACCGCGGACTCCGGGTCCGGACGGTGCCGCCCCGAAAGGTCCGGCGCCGTTTCCGGATCCAGGATGACCGAGGCGAACGCAAGCGCCGTCGTGAACTTCCCCACGCCCGAAGGCCCGTGAAAAATCCACGCGTGGTGGATCCGCCCCGAAGCGATCGCCGCGTCGAGCGTCTCGATCGCGCGCGGCTGACCCAGCACGCGATCCAGGTCACGCTCGAGCGGGGGCGTCACGAGCTCCTGCGCAGGGTCGGTCTCCGCCTCGATCGTCTGGACGCGCTTCTTGGTCGTGCGTTTCTTCGCCACGCCTGCAGGATAGAGCCCAAGACCGGGCCCCGCCCGCTCGACCGACCGTCTAATACAGCGACGCGAGATCCGCGAAGTACCCCGGATAGGTCTTCGCGACGCACCCCGGATCACGGATCAGCACGCCGGGACGCCGAAGCCCCACGAGCGCAAGCGACATCGCCATCCGGTGGTCATCAAAGGTCTCGAACTCGACCGGCGCCACGCCCGCCGCGCAGTCCACCCCGCCGGTGGGCGGCGTGATCGTCAACACATCAGGATCCCCCCGGACATCCGACTCGACCACCACTCCGATCTTCCCGAGCTCGCTCTCCAGCGCCGCGATCCGATCGCACTCCTTGTCCCGGAGCGTGCGCACACCGCGGAGGATCGTCGTCCCGTCCGCGAACGCGGCGCACACCGCCGCGGTCATCGCCGCGTCGGGCATGTCGCTCATATCCGCGAGCACCGGAGCAAGCCGCTCCGGACCGCGCACCGTCACCAACCCCTCCCGCACCGCGACGGAGGCTCCCATGCGCGAGAGCAACTCCGGGAACCCCGAATCGCCCTGCAGCGCATCCCCGCTCAACCCGCTCACGCTCACCGACGCCCCGGGCAACATCGCGCCCGCGCCCCAGAAGTAGGTCGCGCCCGACGCGTCGGGCTCCACTTCCACATCGAACGCCTCGCACCCCGGGAGCACGCGGATCACCCGGAGCCCCTCGCTCGTGCGCACCGTCGCGCCCAGCGATTCGAGCAAACCCACCGTCATGTGGATGTACGACGCGCTCGTAATTGTCCCCGAAAGCCTGACCGTCAAACCACGCGGCAGAAACGGCGCCACCAGCAGCAACGCCGAGATGAATTGGCTCGACCGCGTCGTCGAGACTTCGATCACCTCCGTCGTCAGCCCCGAAGCGGGCCGCGTCACCCGCACCGGGGGACACCCGGGCTCCCCCAGGAACTCGACCCCAGCCCCCAGGCGTGCCAGCAACTCCGCCAGCTCCCCGATCGGCCGCTGCCGCATCCGATCATTCCCGTCCACCGTCAGCGGCTCAGGCGAACACAACGCCGACGCCGCGAGGAACCGGGTCGCCGTCCCCGCGTTGTTCAGGTTGATCGTCGCCCCACCGCTCGGTGTCTTCCACAGCCCGCCGACCCCGCGGATCCGCACCAACCCCGGCGCGCGCTGCACCGAGGCCCCGAGCGCCGCGACCGCCTCCAGCATCCGCTCCGCGTCATCCGCCTCGAGCAGCGGATACCGAAGCGTGCTCTCGCCCCCCGCCAGCGACGCCAGCAAAAGCAGCCTGTTCGTCAGGCTCTTCGACCCCGGAGGCCGCACCGTCGCGACAGGCGGAGCATCCCCCTGCCCCGAGCGGCAAGTCGGGATCGGCAACGGATCGGGCAGATCCGGAAGGGGCAGCCTCAGGTCATCCACGGAAGACATGCGGCGATCCTACGGAGCACCCTCGCCCGCGACCAACGCCTCTCCCCAGACCACCAGGTCCCGGAACACACACTCCGGCACATACCTCGCGACGATCTCCTGCCAGCCGTGCGGCCCCACCATCCCCTTCACGAAGCTCGAACTCACCTGCCCAAGCCCCCGGGCCGGCATCATGAACACCGTCTCGAGCTCGGGGTTGAGGTCCGAGTTGATGTACCGCATCCCCCGCTCGTACCGGTAGTCCTCCTCGTCGCGGATCCCTCGCAGGATGTGCCCCGCACCGACATCCGCCGCATAACGAGCCAGGAACCGGTTGCGGATGTCCGCGACCTCCACATTCGCGAACCGCCCGCAGATTTCCTCGAGCCAGCCCAGCCGCTGCTCGAGCGGGAAGGTGTACGCCTTCTCCGGATTCTGCGCAACCGCGACCACGAGCGTGTCGAACAGCTTCGCGCCGCGCTCGATCATCCACACATGCCCGCTCGTGGGCGGGTCGAAGCTCCCCGCGTAGACCGCCTTCGAACTCATCGTCACGCCTCACCCTTCGCGTACCGCAGCGCCCGACGCAGCGGAAGTTGCCGCCCCTCGTTCTCCAGCACGGCGCGCCGGTCCGCCGGCACCGCCTCACTCGCCGATCGCTCGAATCTTTCGCACACCACGGTCTCCGCGGGGCGCCGGGGAACCGCCAGCCGCTCCCGTCCCTTGCCCGACGCCGCGAACAGACGCAACGCCTTCTCATGATCGCCCCTGATCGAAGCGACACACGCGTACAGATCGAGCAGCCAGGGCACCCCGGTCATCGCGTCCACCGAGAGCCGAAGCCCCGAGGCGAGCCCGAGCCTGCGCGCCGCCTCACCCGCATCCCCCCGGCTGATCGCCAGCCGCGCGAAGGCCGTGTGCACCTCCGCGACCTGCAGCCCACCGCCCGCGCTGCGCAGCGTCTGCTCCGCGTCGCGGAGCAACGAATCGGCACGCTCCAATTCCCCCATCTCGAGCGCGCACAACCCCAGCCCACACAGCGAGGCGCTGGTCAGCGCGCGGTCGCCCATCGTGCGACGGATCTGCAGGCTCTCCTCGAAATAGTCGTGCGCCCGCGACGGGATGCCGTCTCCAAGGCACGCAGCCCCGAGACACGCCAGCAGGCCCGCGATCGTCCGCTCGTCTCCGTTGTGCCGCGCAAGGTCGAGCCCGGCGCGGCCGTACGCCACCGCGTGCACCAGGTCGCCCGTCGCGGTCGCGATCGCGCCGATCCCCTCGCGCACCCGCGCCCACGCCGCGGTGGGTTCCCCGCCCTCGCTCGCCTTGTCGAGCCGGACCAGCAGCCGACGCCCCTCCGCGACACGCCCGCACGCGAGCCAGAATCGCCAGGCGCCCGCGCCGATCAAACGCCCGCGCTCCACCCGCTCGGGGGTCAGTTTCTCAAACATGAACTCGAGCGCCCCGCGCAGGTTGCCCTGCTCCTGGTCCAGCCGCGCGAACCAGTCCGCCTGGTCGGGTCCCACCAGCTGCGGCTCCGCCTTCGCCATAAAGCGTGCGCACCACGCGAGCATCGCGTCCTGCACGCCCTCCGGATCACGCTCCCGCGCGAGCGATTCGAGCCCATACTGCCGGATCGACTCGAGCAACCGATACCGGGTCTCGCCCGCGACACCGCGACCGGGCGATTCGTCGACCACGACCATCGACTTATCCACGAGTTGCTCGAGGAGATCGAGCACCTCCCACGCCTCGACCGCGGGCCCATCGCCCCCTCCTTCAGTCGCCAGCACCGCCTCGGCCGCCTCGAGCGTCGCCCCGCTCCGGAACACGCACAGCCGCTGCAACACCGTGCGCTCCGCGAGATCGAGCTGCTCGAAGCTCCACTCGATCGCCGCGAGCAGCGTCTGCCTCCGCGGATCCCCCGTTCGCGAACGGAGGAGCCGGAACCGGTCGTGCAGACGATCCGCGATCTGAGCAGGCGTAAGCAGCTTCATCCGCGCCGCCGCCAGCTCGATCGCCAGCGGCGCTCCGTCGAGCTCCCGGCAGATCCGCACGACATCCGACGCGTTCCCCGTCTCCAGCGAAAAGCCAGGCCGGACCGCCCGTGCGCGTTCCACGAACAGACGGACACTCTCGACCGATCCGAGCCGACCGATATCGTCCTCGTCATCACGACCCGGGAGCGCGAGCACCCCGACACGGAAGACATGCTCCCCAACCACGCCCAGCGGCTCGCGCGTCGTCACCAGGACCCGCACGCCGGGGCAAACCCGCAGCAGTCGCTGCACGAAGCCCGAGACATCCGCGCCAAGATGCTCGCAGTTGTCCAAAACAAGCAGGAGATCACGCTCCGCCAGCGCCTCCGCGAGAATTTCCTCAGCAGGCCGCCCCGCCGCCTCCGGGATGCCGAACACCCCCACGACCTCGCCCGCGAGCAGCGTCGGGTCATCCACCGGCGCAACATCGAGGAACCACGCGCCGTCCCGGTACGCGTCCTCGCACGCCCGCGCCGATTCGATCGCGAGCCGGCTCTTGCCGCACCCCCCGGGCCCGGTCAGCGTCACCAGCCGCGCCGCGCCGAGCAGGCCCCGGATCCCCGCGAGGTCTGTCTCACGCCCGACGAAGCTCGAAAGGTTCGCCGGAAGCCGCGTCGCGATCGTCGACCCGAAAGTCCCCAGCAACCCCGCGGTCCCCGAATGCGAGCGTGACCCCTCCCCGTGCCCGCGCTCGAACGGCGCCCCCGCGAGGAACCGCCTCGGGTCCGGCCGGCTGCGCTCACCGAGCAACGCCTCGAGATCGATCCGCGCATCCCCGATGTCCCGAAGACGCTTCTTCGCGTCCTTCTCCAGGCACCGCGCGATCAGATCGCGGACGCGCTGCGGCACGCGATCGGGGATCCGATCCCAGGGCGGATCGCGCTCCAGGATCGCGACGATCGCGTCCATCGGGGTCTCGCCCCGGAACGCACGCTTCCCCGACAGGCACTCGAACAGCACCGCGCCGAACGCCCAGATATCCGCCCGCTTGTCCACGGGCTTGCCCCGCGCCTGCTCGGGGCTCATGTACCCCGCCGTGCCCATGATGCGACCCTCCGCCGTCGGCGCCATCGACAGCGTCTCGTCGTTGTCGCCCAGCAGCGAGCGCATCTCCTGCTCGGGCTTCGCAAGCCCGAAGTCCAGCACCTTCACCGTCCCGTCCTCGCGCACGCGCACATTCGCGGGCTTCAGGTCCCGATGCACGATCCCCAACTCGTGCGCCCCCTCGAGCCCAGCGGCAATCTGCACCCCGATCGCATACGCCTCCTCGGGCTCGAGCCGACCGGCGCGCCGGATGTGCTCTCCGAGATGGTGCCCGGGCACGAACTCCATGACCAGCAGCTTCCGACCGAGGTCCTCCTCAAGCCCGAAGACCACCGCGATGTTGGGGTTGTTGATCGACGCGAGTGTGCGCGCCTCCCGCTCGAACCGTGCCATCCGCTCGGGGTGCTCGCCGAGCTCCTCGCCGAGGCTCTTGATCGCGACCAGGCGATCCAGCCGCGGGTCACGCGCGAGGTACACCACGCCCATGCCGCCGCGCCCGAGCTCGCGCTCGATCAGGTACCCCCCCAGTTTCGTCGGCACTTCATCCACGCCGGCCCATCCGCGATTCGGGGCTCCCCAGCCGAGAAACGACCCGCTCGAAATCAAGCACTTCCCACGACGCACGCGCCAAACCGAGAACCGGCGAAGCAACGCGCGCACCGCCCTCCCGGTAGCATAGCGAAAGCCCGACACAGACCCACGAGCCGAACCGTGTCATCGCCCACACCAGATCCAGACCAGACCGCGGACCTCACCGCCGGCGCGACGAGCCGCCCGCCGTCGCACACCCCGCCTGACGACTCAGGCTCAGCCCCGACGCGCCCCGCCAGAACCAAAGAAGGTCCACGATTCTCCCCGGGTGACCTGATCGGGAACCGATACCGCGTCGTCGCGTTCCTGGGCCGGGGTGGGATGGGCGAGGTCTACCGCGCCGACGATCTCGAACTCGCCCAGTCCGTCGCGATCAAGATGCTCCCCGCCCGCATCGCCGCCGACCCCGCGCTCGCCGAACGCGTCCGCACCGAGGTCCGCATGGCCCGCGGCATCACCCACCGCAATGTCTGCCGGATCCATGACATCGCCCGTCTTCCCACCGATGAAGGCGGCGAACTCTTCATCTCGATGGAGTATGTCGACGGGGAAGACCTCGCCACACTCCTGCGCCGGATCGGCAAGCTGCCCCAGGACAAGGCGATCGATGTCGCCCGACAACTCTGCGCAGCCCTCGCCGCCGCCCACGACCAGGGCGTGATCCACCGGGACCTGAAGCCCGCCAACATCATGCTCGACGGCCGGGGCAATGTCCGCCTCACCGATTTCGGCATCGCCGCAATCGACGACGAACTCGACCAGAGCGACGCCTCCAGCGGAACACCCGCCTACATGTCCCCCGAGCAATTCGCGGGAAAGAGCGTCAGCAAAAGATCGGACATCTATTCGCTCGGCCTCGTGATCTTCGAACTCCTCACCGGACGCGCCGCGTGGAAAGCGGGCTCGCTCGCCGAACTCCGAACGCTCCGGGATACAACAGGCTCCCCCGTTGCCCTCACATCGCTCAGCGGGTTCAACATCGACCCCGCACTCGCAGCGGTCGTCGAGCGCTGCACCGAGACCGATCCCGACGACCGACCCGCCTCCGCACTCGCCGTCGCCGCCGCGCTCCCGGGCGGAGACCCCCTCGCCGCCGCGATCGCCGCGGGCGAGACCCCCAGCCCCGAACTCATCGCCGCCTCGGGCGGCCGCGGCGCCCTCCGCCCCGCCGTCGCCGCCGCCTGCACCGCCGCCGCCCTCGTCTGCACCGCGATGACCCTGTTCCTCTCCGGGAGCACTTCCCTGCTCGCCCGAGCCGGCACACCACCGCCCCCCGCCGTGCTCCGGGACGACGCCCTCGAGGCCCTCGCACAACTCGGCTACACCGACACCCTCGACCACCCGGTCCGCCACGGCTGGAGCCTCTCGCCCTATTCCCTCAACCGCGTCTCCAGCGCCGTCCGAACCGGCAACGCGGACTGGACAGCGTTCGCCGAGAGCTTCAACGCCCCCATCCGCTTCTGGCTCCGCTCCGAACCGGGCGGCTTCGAGCCGCGCACGCCCGACAACAAGGTCTGGTCCGACTTCCCGGCACGCGACGCCGCGGGCTCGACGATCATCCAACTCGATCAGAACCGCCGCCTGCGCTACTTCGCACGCATGCCCGACGATTTCGACAACGAGCCCGACACCACCGAGCCCGATTGGTCCGTCGCGTTCGCGCTCGCAGGTCTGGAGATCGACGACTTCGAACCGGTCGAGGCGCTCAATCACCCCGGGACGGATCCCGCCATCCGCCGCGCCTGGAAGGGCCCCGCACCCGATGACGGCATCGCCGACAGCCCCATCGAGGTCACCGTCTACGCCGGCGCCCGAGACGGGCGCATCTCCGACATCGAGTTCAGCGTCGCCAACGCGGATCCCGCCCCAAGCAACCCCGACACCGAGCAACCACCCGCCCAGGCCTCCCGCGACCAAACCGAGAAGGGCCCCGTCGCGTCCCCCGAGCAGCCCCACGCACCGACCCAGCAGAGCCCGGCACCGCCGCCGCCCCAAGCCTCGCGCCTCGCACGCTCGTTGCAGTCCGCCGCCCAGTGGCTCCTCGTCGGAACGATCACCATCATCGCGGGCCTGCTCGCCTACCGGAACATCCGCCTCCGACGCGCCGACACCCGCCGTGCGATCCGCCTCGGGGTCGTCATCTTCGCCCTCACCGCGATCGACGCGATGCTCGGCGCCGATGTCGCCCCGTTCTCCCTCGAACGCCTCATCGGGCCCTATCCCATCTACACATCCGGGGTCGGCTTCGCCTTCATGGCAGCCGCCTGCTACATCGCCGCCGAGCCCCTCGCCCGTTCCCGATGGCCAGGCTCCCTCGTCTCCTGGACCCGCCTCTTCTCAGGTCAACTGCGAGACCCGATGGTGGGCCGCGATCTCCTCATCGGCATCACCGTCGGAACGATCGTCGCCGCCATCGCCGCGTGCACGCCCTTCATCGCCGAAGCACTCGGCAAGCCCGCCTCCCCCCCGAGCACCAACGGCCTGATCCAGATCCTCGAAGGCCCGAGACAAGTCGTCGCCATCGCCGCAGGACAGATCGCCTCCGCACTCATCAACGCCGCCGCCGTCGCGCTGGTCATCCTCCTGACCATGCTCGTCCTGAGCATCATCAAAATCCGCCAGCACTGGCCCGCGATCGCGATCGTGACCCTGCTCATCATCTCCCAGCAACTCACACAGACGCAGGTCACCCCCGTCGATCGGATCATGGCCGTCATCGGCAACCTCGCCGTGCTCTTCCTCATCGGCCGCGTGGGCCTGCTCGCAACCGCCGCCGCCCTCCTCACCCTGAGCCTCACGGGCTACAGCGCCACCGGCATGCCACTGGGCCCCTGGTGGTCCTCCGCCGCCGTCGTCCCGCTCCTCGTGCTCGCCCTGATCACCGCCTTCGCATACCGGAACGCGACCGCGGGGGGATCCCTGTTCGCCCCGCGACAACACGCCGATCGCCACGACGCCGCGAGAGAATCCCTCGGATAGGCCGCACGGCCATCGCGACGAGCCACCCCTCACGGGGTCGCCCGCACCCGCGCATCCAGTTCCTCCAGCGTGAACCGCACGCTCAGGATCCAGGGCACCTCACCCTCCGCCCAGTACCCGTAGGTCGTCGCGACGATCGTCCCATCCCCGAGCACCTCCACGCCCGGATACGCGCAGTCCCACCGGTGGCGGTTGTCCTCGAGCCGCACGCGGTACGCCCCCTCCCGACCCGCCACGATGTCCTCCCATGTCCCGACCCAGCCGACCCAGTCTCCCTGCGTCGCCGTTTCGTGCGCCGTGTCGCGGAAACTGATGAACAGCCGCCCGTCCGGCGCATACACCGCCGCGTGACGGTCGCCCGTGAGCGCCCCAGACAACTCACGCGGCTCGCTCCATGTCCGCCCCGCGTCATCGCTGAACACCACGAACGAGTTCCGCCTCCGTGCGTTCTCCCGCAGCAGCAACGCCCAGGTCTTCCCGTCAGGGGAAACGACCAGACCGGGCTCGCACAGGTCCACATCCTCCCGGTGCACGACCGCCCGGGGCGAACTCCAGCTCCGCCCGCCGTCCGCGCTCTCGATCTGGTACACGACGAACCCCGCGGGCCATCCCGCCGCGTTCGCCGCCTCGCGCCCACCCTCTTCGATGAACCGCCCGTCGTCGTGGAACCAGGCCACGATCGACCCATCGGCACGCTGCGCCAGCGACGCGACCGCGACGATCCCCCCGTACGCCCCGATCGCCTCCAGCTCGCTCCAGGTCTCGCCCCCATCCTCCGAGCTCGCGATCCGGATCGGGTACAGCCCACTGAACAGCAGCAGCCGCTCGCCCCGGTATTCCGGGTCTCGCACGCGCCGATCCCGCACGCGATAAATCGTGGGCGTCTCCTTGCTCGTCGCCCAACTCGCGGGCGTCGGGAGACGCTCGCTCCAGGTCCGCCCGCCGTCCTCGCTCCGCTTCATCACAATCGGACCCCGCCCGTGCCCTTTCGGATACACGCACAGCATCGTCCGCCCGTCCTCCAGCAACACCGTCGTCGGGTGCCCGAGATACTGCCCCGCCTCCCGGTCCACCACCACCTGCCGCGATACCTCACCCGCGAGATCCACCCACGGGATCGTGTACCCGACAGGAACCCCCGCCCGGCACGAAACCGCGAATACCAAGCCCAGCACCCACGCAAGCCTCGTAAACATCAGCCCCCCGATCTCATCCTACCGACCCGAATGACAGAGACTCCCCACGCTACCACACACAGCGCGCACGAAAAAGGCGGACGGGCTCACACCCGTCCGCCAGATCTTGAAATCAACGCATTACGCCGGAATCAGTTCCGACTCGACATCCGCTTCGGCTTCTTCGACGACGAAGCGTTCCAGAGCTGCTCGCCGTTCACGCTCAGCCTGTCCGCATCGACGATCTTCTTGCCGTCAACAGACATGCGCTTGCCGTGGATCGTGACCCGATCGCCGGTATCAAGAACGCCGCGCTCGACCTTCGTGCCGAGATCCACGACGCACGACCGACCGTCATCCATCGTCAGCTTGAGCAGAAGGTGCCCGTCCATCTTCTCGGGACGGTTGCCCCAGCGAACGCGCTCAATCTTCGAGAGCTCGCCGCGGATGCGGCTCGACTCCTTCAACTTCGCGTCACGCGACGCCTGTCGATCGCTCATCGAATCGGTCCCGGCCTGCTCAGCCCGGTCGCCGCGCGAGCGATCCTTGTCGCTGCGGCGCTCCTTCTGGGCCATCTCACGATCCCGGTCCACCGGAACGGTGTAAAGGTAATAGGTCCAGTCGAGCTCGTACCCACGCTCGCGGTCATAGAACGCGTCGTAGTACCCGTCGATGTATCCGTCCTTGTAGTTCGACGCCAGATCGGTGCCGATCACATCGATGTCGTACCCGTACTCGTCGTCGTCCGACGCGTCGATATAGCCGTCGTAATACCCGTCAGAGTAAAGCAGGCTCCCGGCGTCGTACCACCAAGTTGCGTCGTAGACATCGTCGCCGTAATACGCGAGCGTATCTGACTCGTATTCGCGGTAATCCGACGACTCCCATTCGTACTCGTTGTCGGTGTCAGCACCGCGGATCCCGTCGAAGTCATCATCGAACCAGTCCGTGGGGTCGTACCACTCCTCTTCGTGGGTGCCCTCCCCGGGCTCCCACTCCATGTGATCGCTCTGCGCCATCGCGCCGGGCGCGGCGACCAGACCCGCCACGCCGCCCGCGATCATCGCGAGCCCGAGCGCCCGCCCACGGGGCAGCCGACACGAACGCTTGTTCCGACCAAAAGTGTTCCGGAAAAACATAAAACCTCCAAGGTTTGAAAGATTCAAAAAAGTACCGGGCGATATCGAAAGCCCGTGAAGATAGTTCATACTAGTTTTTAAATCACCCGAAGTCAACCCCCCCACGCCCAATTCCCCCCGTTCAGGCGGAAGACACCCCGCCCACACACCGCACAGCCCCGAACGCTACCATCCAATCCGGAAGCCGAGGCCCCACGCCCCGGCTCCCAAAAACCAGTCCGCGCACGCCGCGCACGACCCGATTCAGCACGACCCGATTCAGAGAGATCCCAAAGATGACCACCTCCACCTCCCCCGCCGCCATCACCATGACCGCCGACGGCCTCCAGGTCCCCGACCATCCCATCATCCCCTTCATCGAGGGCGACGGCACAGGCCCCGACATCTGGCACGCCTCCCAGCTCGTCTTCGACGCCGCGGTCGAGAAGGCCTACAACGGCCAGCGCAAGATCCACTGGCACGAGGTCATGGCGGGCGACAAATCCCACAACGCCACCGGCGAATGGCTCCCCCAGTCCACCCTCGACGACTTCACCAAGTACCTCGTCGGCATCAAGGGCCCCCTTACCACCCCCACAGGCGGCGGCATCCGCTCCCTCAATGTCGCCCTCCGCCAAATCCTCGACCTCTACACCTGCCTCCGCCCCGTCCGCTACTTCGCGGGCGTCCCCTCCCCCGTCAAGCACCCCGAGAAGACCGACATGGTCATCTTCCGAGAAAACTCCGAGGACATCTACGCCGGCATCGAGTTCGAGCACGGCTCCGACGACGCCGTCAAAATCAAGAAACTCCTCGCCGACAATTTCCCCGACATGTTCAAGAAGATCCGCTTCCCCGAAACCGCCGGCATCGGCATCAAGCCCGTCTCCCAGGAAGGCACCACCCGCCTCGTCAAGGCCGCGATCCAGTACGCGATCGACCACGACAAGCCCTCGGTCACCCTCGTCCACAAGGGCAACATCATGAAGTTCAC
>DLBY01000072.1:23555-23679 GCA_002480345.1 Phycisphaerales bacterium UBA7812
CATGAAGTGGGGCTACGAGGTCGCCGCCGAGCACTTCGGCGCCACCCCCCTCGACGGCGGCCCCTGGCACACCCTCAAGAACCCGAAGACCGGCAACACCATCACCATCAAGGACGTCATCGCC
>DLBY01000063.1 GCA_002480345.1 Phycisphaerales bacterium UBA7812
AACGCCCAGCAACTCGCCTGGTCGATCTGGGACCACCTGTTCGACACCCAGCACGACGAGCCCGACGAGATCCGTGTGCTCAAGGCCGAGTTCGGGATCTACGGCGCCCTCCCGGTGCTCGAGGTCACCTTCGATCAGGGGTTCTTCCTGATCGACGGGCTCACCGGCGAGGCCTTCGGCCCCTACTCCGACGGGCAGCCCTACGACCCCATCCCGCTCCTGAGCAATCATCCGGAGTATCAGGCTGGCACGCCCGCGTCGCTGATCGTGGCGGAGACTGGGTGCGAAGCGGTCGGAGGGCGGAAGCGATGGAGGCCGAACCCGCCGCCGAACTACACGCCGAAAGCCCCTGTGTTGGTTCCGTGCCCCACGCCTCAAGACCCGAATCGGATGTGCCCCACTGCGCCGGTTCCCTTCGTGCCACCCAATCCACCACTGGAGTGGCCAAGACCTTTTTATCCACGTGAGACCGACGAGGATGTACGGGTGCCACTTGATCAGTTCCCACTCATGCCGGGTATCCCTCCTGCATCACCTTGGCGAACAAACCCGGGGCTTGACGGCAATCCCACAGACTGGAGTTGTATCACGATCGACAGTGTTCTGGGTCCTGTGCATTTCTGCGGGACCATAACCGAGCACTGCCATCCGTCCGGTTCGCCCTGCATACCGCGCATCATCATCTGTGCATTCGGTCCGGATGATGACGGACGAAATCCCCCAAGAGATCGGCGACCTCCTCAGCCCGCAGATTGGCCTGCCTGGCCCGACCCGATCGACTACGAAACGACCAACCCAAACTCTGGAACACCGACCAATCCGAACAATTGCTACGATCGCTATTTCTATTAGTATATAACACCATGATCGAATCTGGCGATTCGATCATGGCTTGTCTGTAACATTTTGATCGAACTTTTACAAGCGAGTCGATATAGTTGTGCCTCAGTATCCGAAACCAATGCGAACAGCCCACTTCCAGTCAACTGCTGCCCGGGGCAGACGCAAAGCAAGTTGCGTCCAGGTAGCCCTATCGATTGCAGGTCTGCTCGCCGCCATCTACTGCCTGCGAGCACAGAGCTCAGAGTTCTATTCACCGAACCCTGTTTGCACAAACTACCAAGTTGCCTTTGACGGCATACCGTCTGACGCAAGTATCAATCTGTGCAAAACTGCAATTTATCGAGGTCCGTTTGCAATCTCTGCGTACGACCTCATCGAGCGGGATCAACTGACCGGGGCACCCACGGCGGTCTTAATCGAACCACGCGAGACGGTGGAATTTGTCGGAGTCGAACCGCCGTTGGTGCCGAGGAAAGTCTTAGAGGATTTCGGGACGCCGAGCTTGTTGCCTCGTTCACGGGTGATCGGCGGGGTTTGGCTCCGCCGTGAATTGCTCTGGGTTCTCCTCACCCTCGCCTGCGCCGCGACTGTCTGGTCGGTCGCCCGCGTCGCCGCAACGACTCGCCGCATCCGTCGGTTCAAGAAGTGGCGGTGCACCCGCTGCGCCTACTCGCTCCCCCTCGAAGACGAGGAACCCCGATGCCCCGAGTGCGGCACGCTCCACACGCCCTGACGCAGGACCCCGCGGACGATGTGACCAGCCTGCTGCTGGGGCTCCCGACGAACGCCCAGCAACTCGCCTGGTCGATCTGGGACCACCTGTTCGACACCGAGCAGGCCGAGCCCGACGAGATCCGTGTGCTCAAGGCCGAGTTCGGGATCTACGGCGCCCTTCCGGTGCTCGAGGTCACCTTCGACTAGGGCTTCATCCTGATCGACGGGCTCACCGGCGAGGCGTTCGGCCCCTACGCCGACGGGCAGCCCTACGACCCCATCCCGCTCCTGAGCAACCATCCGGAGTACCAGGCCGGCACGCCCGCGTCGTTGATCGTGGCGGAGACTGGGTGCGAAGCGGTCGCGGGGCCGAGGTGGCGTCGAGGTCGATCGCCGCACCCGTTCCCTGTCCCGGGGAGCGACCCCAACTACACGATTCCCGTCACACCGCCCGCCCAGCCACCGAATAACTATCCGCCGATCCAATTCCCGATTGACTCGTATCCAGCACGCCCGGGACGTTCGACGAACTTCCACTGCCAAACCACATCGGGCGGCTGCCGTTGCTCGGCGTATCGACAAACCCTGAGCCAGTATGGACAGATCATCTGGGAGGTGGAGACGTGTACCCAGAGCGGTCCTTGCGGGAGCGGTAGCCTTCCTTCGCACACGCCTCCTGGGCGCGGGAGTTGCACGACCTATCACTACCGTTGACGCGTGATGAGAACCAATCGCCGGGCAGCACCGATTCGAGGACTCCGACACTCACCGCCAACAGCGGTCTGCGTTGTCCTTGCCCTCGCGGTCTGCCCGGCGTTTCTGTTCCTCTACGCGAACATCGAGACTCGCGCACAGCTCGACGATGTCGAGCGTATCCGTCGCATGGAGTTCCGCGGCTCCGACTCCTCGGACCTGACGGGGAGTTCCCAGATGAGGCAGGAGATCCTCAGCGATCGTCCGACGACCCCGGATTCTCTCGATGAACACGCACTCGATGACCTACGGAACGCGATGCTCTCGCGACGCGTCCTCTCGGTGTCGGGTGTTGATCTATTCGCGCCGGATCTGGGATCACGATCCTCGCAGACGCCGAAGATCCGATACGCCACGCCGTTGCTGATGCTGGCATTTCTGTGTCTCGCAGCTCGTGTCGGCCTTGCCTCGACAACGCGCGCCGTGCGCAGGTCGATCGTCCCAATCAACTGGCGGGGTGTACCCGAACGGGTGCTCGAGCGCCACGACCGCTCGATCGGCGCCGGGTTCATCCTCGCGGCCGTCGCGGCGCTCGTGCCCATGACATTCGTCGTCTGGCGGTCATTCAGCGGTGCCCGCATCCTCAGGTTCCCGTCTCTCGGATCCGATCCGATACTGGTCGAAGCCGCCGTCTTTTCGGTGAGCCTCGTGATCGCGGCGTCTGCGCTCACGAGAACCGGCGCGTGGCTCTGGTCGAGCCGGCGAAGGACGCGATCAGGCCGGTCTCGCCTCCGCGTGTGCACCTCCTGCGGATACGACGCCGGCCCGGCACGCTCCGGGATCTGCAGCGAGTGCGGCTCGAAGCTCGCGGGCCAGACGGCCGCGCTCCGGCCGGGCCTGATTCTCCCCGCCGCGATGCTCACGCTCGCGCTCCTGCTCGCGCCACTGGCCGCCTACGCGACATCGCTTCATGACATCGGCACATCGGCGACCAACGCACCGCTCGGCGCGTTGGAACGCGTCGTCCTGCGCCCCATCCGGAACGACCGATATGAACTGATCTCCCTCAACTATGCCAACGTGATCGAGATCGAGACGCAAACGCACCGCTGCATCATCATCGCGACCCCATGCTCGCGCACCAGTTCAAACAGTCCAGTGCGGCGTCTTCAGCAATCGGGCGCACTGGACGACAGCCGCGTGTACTGGGCAGTTCTGCACCAACCGATCGAACTCGCCCCAACCGCCGCAGAACACTGGGAAGTCAACATCCACGGACGCGTGGAGCACGGCGGAAACTTCGGTATTTCTCGCGACTTCGAGCGCCTTTTCAAGTATGCACCCGCGCCGCATGAACGGCCTCTGATGTACGTCCGACCAAGTGCGGCGGCGGAAGCACGTCCGGTGATGGCGTCATTGCTCGCGGACCGTGCGTCTTTCCGCGGAATCCGCCACACCGACGAAGGCGTCTGGAACCCCGATCTCGTCGCGCGCGTGAGAGATGAACTCCGGAAAGCCTGCGAAGAAGACGCTCCGACCACGCCGTGAGCCGGGCCCCGCTCACCGCCCCCGCGATTGCGGCGGGGTCGCCCAGCGCATCTTCTCCATGAGCGTCTGCCAGGAGGTCGTCTCACCGCTCAGCACCAGGAGCACGGGACGGCGTTCGTTTCGAGACGGGATGAGCCGAACATGAAGCCGGACGATCTGCCGTATCGCGTCTCCCGACATCAACGCGTCAGCCGACGGTCGACGATCCTGCTGATTGTCGCAGTCGTGGGGCTCGTCGCGGCGTCGCTTTCGCTCGCATTGCAGCCGCGCAACCTTCGGATGCGGAACAACTGGATGTCGGCGCCCACGATCCGCTATGCCGACGGCACGGTGGAACAACCCACGATGACCTCAAACCTCGTGTGTCTCTCGTACCCGGAGTACCGTGGGATCTTCGCGGTCGAGATCTTCGAGTTCCTGGCGCAGAACAAGTTCGGCTACTACGACCCCGCACCGATCCCCGCGCAAGCGACCGCGAGATTCACTAACCCGGCATACCGGCTCGGCGACTTTGGTTCCTCCGATGAACCGATGGTCACCCTCAGCCTCCCGAGCGCGAAATGGAACTTCCGGGTCAACAGCCGATCCCGCTTCGTCGGGCGGGTCTGGCTCCGCCGCGAGGTGCTGTGGACTCTGCTCGCTCTCGCCGGCGCGCTGTCGCTCGTCGCGAGCACACCGATCGCCCGCCACACCCGGAAACTCCGCCGCTTCAAGAAGGGCCTCTGCACCCGCTGCGCCTACCCGCTCCCCCTCGAGGACGAGGAACCCCGATGCCCCGAGTGCGGCATGCTCCACACGCCCTGACTCAGGACCCCGCGGACGATGTGACCAGCCTGCTGCTGGGGCTCCCGACGAACGCCCAGCAACTCGCCTGGTCG
>DLBY01000175.1 GCA_002480345.1 Phycisphaerales bacterium UBA7812
GGCGCCGAGGGGCCCCGTCTCGCGGGTGTGCTCGTGGTCTCGTATCCGACGCTGAACGGCGCGTGGCGCGAGGTCGCCTGGCCCGGGCGGTATGTCGCGCCGCTGGGGGAGCGGGCGCGGGCGGCGCGGCGCGTGAACCGCGAGCTGCGCCGCATCAGCCGGGTGATCATCGACCCGCGCGACCGGGGGCGGGGGATCGCGACGCGGCTCGTGCGCGCCTATCTGGAGGATCCGCTCACGCCCGCGACGGAGGCGGTGAGCGCGATGGGCAGGCTCAGCCCGTTCACGCGATCCGCGGGGATGACCGAGTACGCGTTGCCGCCGCGCCCGGCGGACGATCGCCTCGCGGACATGCTCGACGCGATGGGCCTCGAGCCCTGGCAGTTGATGGACGCGGACCGGGTCGCGGGACTGGGCGCGTCGCGCGACGGTGCCTGGCTGGCGCGCGAGCTGCGCGTCTGGGCGGGCGCGGTGCGCTCGAGCGTGCCCAAGCCCGCGCGGGATGCGCCCGACCCGCTCGCCTACGCGCCGCTCGCCGCGGCGCGTCTGTGCGCCCCGCCGCGCGCGGCGGTCGCGGTGCGATAGGTCTCGGATACAACCGGATCGACCGGCAAAGAGGATGCCGGGCACCCTCCCCCCGGAGGAGTGATGAGGATGGGAGCGACGAGAGGGAAGGGCGTGCCCGAGCCCGCGGCGCCGCCGCGCGCCGAGGATCTGCCGCGCGTGCTGTGCTTCGCGCTGAGCGCCCGCGAGCGGGCGTCGGTGTTGCGGGTGCTGAGGCGGTACGGCACGGACCGCGCCGCGTCGCTTCTCGCGGCGCTGGGCATCGACACCCCCCGCGAGGAGCGCGGGCGTGGGGGATGACAACTCGGGGGGTGAGGCGGGGATCGTGGGAGCGCGCCCGATCGACGCGGCGGCGCTGCGCGAGTGGTTGCGGGCGCATCTCGGGCTGGAGATCCCCGATCGTGCGCTCATCGAGGGGCACGACGCGCCGTTCGATTACCTGTGCCACGCGTTCTTCGATGGGGCGCACGCGGGGCGACCGGCGAACGCGGGCGTGCGCACGGGGGTCGCGGGCTCGGACGCGGTGGTGTGGGCGAACCGGGGCGGGGGGAAGACCTTCCTCGCGGCGGTCGCGACGCTGCTCGACCTGGTCCACAAGCCGGGCATCGCGGTGCGGATCCTGGGGGGCTCGCTCGACCAGTCCAAGCGGCTGTACGCGCACCTGCGCGCGCTGTTCGAGGGCTCGGACCTGATGGCGATGGTCGACGGGAAGATCACGCAGAAGGGGCTGAAACTCAGGAACGGATCGGAGGCGCAGGTGCTGGCGCAGAGCCAGACCGCGGTGCGGGGCACGCGCGTCCAGAAGATCCGCTGCGACGAGGTCGAGCTGTTCGATCCGGAGGTGTGGGAGGCGGCGCAGCTCGCGACGATGGGCAAATGGTGCGGCGAGGGCGACGCGCGGCTCTGGGTGCCCGGCACGATCGAATGCCTCAGCACGATGCATGTGCCCTATGGGTTGATGTATCGGATCGTGGGGGAGGCACAGAGAAAGAGAGACGAAGAGACGGAAGGCCGGAGCGGGGGCGGGCCTGAGGCGAGTGAGCGCACGCGCAACGCTGCTCTCGGTGGTGCGACCTCTCCGCCCCCAAGGGCGGGGGAGGGCCCGACGCGGACCCTGTTCAAATGGGGGGTGATCGATGTGCTGGAGAAGTGTCCGGAGGCGCGGGTTTGTTCGGCCTGCCCGCTGGAGGGCGCGTGCGGCGGGCGCGCGAAGCGTCGTGGGGAGCCGGCGGGTGTCGGTGGGCATCTGACGGTCCCGGATGTCGTGCAGCTGCGAAGCCGGGTGGGAGAGGGCACCTGGCAGGCGGAGATGCTGTGCACGCGCCCGCGCCGAGACGACTGCGTGCTTCCCGAGTTCGATCGGGCCCGGCATGTGATCGACCGCTTCGATGCGCCGGAGCACGGGGTATGGATCGGGGGGATGGACTTCGGGATCCGGGCGCCGACGGTGGTGCTCTGGGCGCATGTGGACGGGGGCGGCGTGGTGCGCGTGCTGGGCGAGCGGGTCGTCTCGGGCGAGGTGATCGCGAGCCATGTCGGGGCGATCCGCGCCGGGGGCTCGGGGGCGGGGGCGCCGTTTCCCGTTCCCGCGTGGATCGGCGTCGACCCCGCGGGGCGGCAACGCAGCGAGCAGACGGGGGTGAGCGCGATCGAGGTGATGAAGCGGTCGGGGCTTGCCGTGCGCGATCGTCGCCTGGGCCTCGCGCCGGGGCTGGACCTGATCCGGGCGAGGCTCGCGCCCGCGTCGGGCGGGCCCACGCTCTTCGTGAGCACATCGTGCGAGAAGCTGATCGAATCGCTGGAGCGGTACCGCTATCCCGCGGACCAGCCCGAGAGCACGACGCCGGTCAAGGACGGGTCGGACCACGCGGTGGATGCGCTGCGGTACATGATCCAGAACCTCGACGCAGGGTACCGATCCGCGAGCGGGCGGTATGTGTGAAACGCGAGATCGCGGCGCGTGGTGGTCGGGTCAGCCCCCGCCCCCGCCGCCGGGACGCCCGCCGTCCTTGATCAGGTCCTTGAGCCCTCCGTCGATGACATTCTTGAGGATGTTCTCGGGGCTGAAGAGTTGCTTGAGGACCGCGTCGAAGTCGGGCTCCCACCGGTTCTGCTCGTCCATCGATCCGCGGCGGCGGACCGGGACGATGATGTCCTTGTTGAGCAGGCCCCCCGTGGCGCCGGGGAGGTTGCCGATGACCTCGCCCGCGAACGCGCCCGCGGGGACGCCCAGCGTGATGTCCTCGTAGCGGCGGACCAGATCGAACGAGCCCTTCGCGGTCATGGTGAACTCGCCCGCGGGGACCGCGAGCCTGTCGAACCGCGCGATGCCGTTCGCCATGGTGACCTCGAAGGGCTCGAGGCGTTCGCCCGCGTTGGATTCCGTGCGCTGTTTGGCGACCTCGAGCAGCGTCTCGAGGCCTCGCTCGAACTTGTACTTGACGACGCCCGGATCGACGCTGGCGCGCATGTTGATCTTGGCGATGTCCCCGTCCACGGGCGTGATGAGTTGGGTGACGCGCACGCTCGCGGGGCGGTGGGTCTTCTCGATCTTCTCGATCGACCCGAAGATGGGGAAGAAAGCGACGCGTTTGCCCGCGAAGTCGTAGTTGAAGTGCGTGATCTCCGCGGTCGCGGGGCTCCCCACGGCGAGCGCGAGCGTGTCCGGGAAGGCGGGGTGGGGGCGGACCGTCGCGTCGTAGCGGAGGCTGGACTGCGCGGTGGTCATGCGCAGCGTGAGCGTCCCGTCGCGCAGGGGGAGATCGCGGGCGGTCGCTTCCGCGTCGAGCGCGGGGCCCAGCAGCGCGACGAGCGCGCCGTCCGCGCCCGCGAGCGCGTCGATGAGCCGCATCGGGAGTTCGTTGATGGTGGCGACACCGCCCAGCGAAACGGAGGCTGGATCGAAATCGGCGCCGGGCTTCGGCAGCCCGTTGACGGTCGCGTCGATCGCGATCGGGGTCGTCGCGTCGGCGCCGGCATCTTCGGTTGACGCGGTGACCACGAGCGTGCCCGAGCCCGCTTCGGGCGCAGCGCTCAGGCGCATCGCGAGATCCGTCAGGCGATAGGACGACCCGTCGCTGAATCGGAGCGGGAGCGCCGGGGCACCGGCACGAATACTGAAATCGGGCGTCGCCGAGCCGCCGTCCAGGGGCAGGACGATGCGGTCCGCTTCGATCGAGAGATCGACCGGCGCGGCGAGAACGACCTGCGCCACCTTCCCGGGCTCGGGGGGCGCGAGTCGGGTCACCAGAGCCGGGGTGATCGTCCACGCGGCGCGGAGCGGTTCGCGCAGGCGGAGCGTCCCGTCGTCGATGGTGACGATCGCGGGCTTCTGCGTCCGGAGCGCGGGGGAGTCGATGATGACCGAGGCTTCCGCCTTCGTGGGCATCGGGGTCGCGGGCGCGCCGTCGTGGGGCACCCCGGGGAACGCGGCGCTGAGGTCCGCGCGGATGTCGACGCGATCGCCCAGCGCCTCGGCGAGCAGCCCGTTCTGACCCGCGAGGGCGTCGAGCCACGCGGTGTCCCGGCTCGCGAGACGGATCTTCACCCCCGCGTCGTTGGTGGGTGCCCCGCGCTCGATCGAGGCGTTGCCGTTCGCGACGAGCGTCAGCGCGGGGGTGTCCGAGGGCCCCGCGCCCGAGCCGCGCAGGTCGGCGGTGAAGGCGACCGCGTGGGCACCCTGCGGTTCGTTGAGCATCGCGAGCGGGACGACGACGCCGGCGGTGCCCGCGAGCGTGATCGGATCGAGGCGTCGCGGGGGCGCGGATGCGGGCGCACCGGACCGGGGCGGGGCGGTGAGCCCGTCGAGCGTCGTCGCCTCGATCGTCGCATCGGCGCGGAGCGTGCCCTGATCGTTGCGCACGCGGATCACCGCGGCCCCCTCGCGCGTGACGCGGACCGAAGCGGGCATCCCGGGGGCCGCGACGGCGCGGGCTGCGCGGACGGTCCCCTCGTCGAGGGCGAGCCGCGCATCGGCGGAGAGGTCAGCGATCGAGAACGCACCGCCCGCTCGCGGCGCGGCGCTGATCGTCGCGTCCGCGGTGTGGCGTCCCGCGTCCAGGTCGATGGTCGCCTTGAGCGCGGACGCGGGGTCGGCGGCGTCGCGGGCGAGTTCGACCGCGAG
>DLBY01000003.1:0-15705 GCA_002480345.1 Phycisphaerales bacterium UBA7812
CTCAACGGCGACTACATCTCCGACGCCCTCGCCGCCTGCGTCGGCGGCATCGGCATCGCCCCCGGCGCCAACATCAACTACGACACCGGGCACGCGATCTTCGAGGCCACGCACGGCACCGCCCCCAAGTACGCCGGCCAGGACAAGGTCAACCCGGGCTCGGTGATCCTGTCGGGCGTGCTGATGCTCGAACACATGGGCTGGCAAGAAGCGGCCGACCTCATCGTCAAGGGCATCGAAGGCGCCATCAGCGCCAAAACCGTCACCTACGACTTCGAGCGACTCATGGAGGGCGCCACCCTCCTCAAGTGCTCAGAGTTTGGCAAGGCGATTGTTGAGCACATGGAGTGATCTATGAGCGACCTAACCCCTGAAATTGACCTTTCCAAAGTCACTGCAGAATTAGCCGCACGGTTTGCGTCTTCCGCTGCCACATTTTTTGAAGGCAAAACCAAAGAATTCTCAGAAAGACTCCGACTCGAGTTCGCAAGCACATTCACCCGGTATCTCGACAGAATTACAAAGAAGTACTGCTTCATAAAAACTCTCTTCTATTCGGATTCACCTAGATACATATATGATTTCTATGTTTTACAGGATCTAAAAAACTCGCGAGGCCCTGTCGAAGACGCAGACGTAAGAACACTCTTGGCGCTGGGGACGCGTTTTTTGGTGACGGGCACAGGCGGTTCAGGAAAATCAATTTTCATGCGCCACCTCCTGCTTGACGCGATAGTCAACACTGATTTAATTCCTGTGTATATCGAATTGCGAAATCTTAATGATTCACCAAAATCAATTTATGATTCGATTCCAATGGAATTCCGACTGCACGGACTCTCAATAGAGCAGCCGTCGATCGATAAACTTTTGGAGAAAGGCAGGCTATTGATTTTGCTGGATGGTTTTGATGAACTAAGTCCAGAGAAACGCGATGGCGTCCGTAAGGACATACGCTCATTCACTAGCAGATTCCCAGACTCCAAGCTGATTATGACCTCGCGCCCCGAAACGCACTCAACCGGATGGCATCAATTTGTCGAGTACGCACTATCGCCGCTGTCACTCGATAAAATCAAGACTCTAGTCAGCCATTTGGATATGGATGACGCATCCAGAATCCGATTCCTTACCGACCTAGAAGACTCGCTGTTTGAATCGCACTCGTCATTTCTTTCAAATCCCCTGCTTCTCAATCTAATGGCCGTTTCTTATGATCGCAATGCCTCAGTTCCTACAAAGAGGCACTTATTCTACTCCCAAGTCTTTGACGCACTGTGGAACCAGCACGACGCAATGAAAGATTCTTTTGTTCGACCTCGCGAATGCGGCTTGCTTAAAGACGATTTTATGGATCTCTTTGGCGCGTTCTCCGTCCAAGCCTACTTGGATTCACGCACCTCATTTTCCAGTACCATAGCCAGAGAATATGCAGCGAGAGGTGCTTCGCTCCTTCAAATGGATTCAGTAACATCCGAATCCTTTCTAGCAGACCTTCTCAGTGCAACGTGCATGATCGTGAAAGACGGGACTGAACTCCATTACACTCATAGGTCATTTCAAGAGTATTTCACCGCGCACTTCCTTTTGCGTTCAACGCCGGGGGTTCGAGCCGATGCATGGGATGAAATACTATCCAGGCAGCAGTTCGATAGTGTCCTAGAATTATTATACGAAATGGATCCTACAGTCGTTATATCTGAATTTCTGGTGCCCAGTATTCAGCAAATTGTCGACAAACTTGATGCTTCCGAAAACGCATATCTTGAGTATGTTAAAATTGTCAGTGAGTCAATATCGATCACAGTGTATCCCCAGCATCCTGGTCGTCTAGAGAAAGACGTGTATGGCCCGACTTGGCGCCGGTCTCCGCAAATGGAGTTAATCGACTTTTCATTGAAAGTCACAGGTACTGAATACGAGTGGCCAACGCCGCTGTCTGATCAGGATCCAGTTGATCGCCTTGATTTGCTTCAGGATTACATTATCCAGAAGCTCGGAGATAATGCAGAGCTTGATATCTATGACAAGAATACCGGCATAGATACTGAGGCCGTCTTAAAGATTGCCCCATTGTTTGCACCGCTTGACACTGCTATGCCGGATCGCGTTCGTCACGCAGCGACCCACTTGTCTGAGCGTCTCGAGAAGTTTTCCTCAGGCATGCGTAGCATCTTTCAGACAGCCCGCTCGCGTCATGGCCCACTCGAATAGGTGGCGCGTGTACATATGTACTACATTGTGCGCTAACTCCCGTCCCTCCCTCCAAATCCCATTGAGCCGAACCCAACGCCGCACCACACTGTCCCCATGGGACACACAATCACGATCGGCTACGACTGGGACAATCTGGCAACCGAACTCGCCACCCACACCGCCTGGGACGCATCCCCCAACCCCGCCCCCGGCCACGCCACCCCACTGCCTCCCCCCTCACTCGCGGAGGCGAGTGACGAAAACAGCTTCGCGGAGGCGAGTGACGCAAACAGCTCTTCCTCTCCCAATTCCCCAATGCCCACTCCCCATTCCCCCGACCCCACCTCACCGGCGGAGGCCAGCGACGCAATCCACGCCCTCCTCCACAACCTCGCCGACCCCACCCTCTCCCTGACCGACCTCACCCACATTCACCGCGCCACCGTCTCCGCCCTCCGCCGCATCATCGAGACCGACGAGTTCCGCCAGGCCGCCGCCGACTACCACGCACTCGCCCAACTCCGCGACCAGCTCATCGCCGCCACCGCACACGCAACCGCGACCGCCGCCCTCACCGACGGCGCCCGAACCGCCCCCAACCCCGAGACGCGCCGCAAAGCCGCCACCACCCTCCTCCGCCCCACCCCCGCCGGGCGACCGCCGAGCCGCCAAGAGGCCACGCCCAAGCGCACCCAGCCGTCCGAGCCGCACGCCGCCCCGGTTCGGCCCCGATCCGGTATCGTGACCCGCCGCGGCGTCCCGCATGACCCGCGCGAAGGAGGCCGCGATGAAGAAGTTCGATCCCAAGCTCGCGAAGTCGAAAGCCGTGAAGCTCAACCGCTCCGAGCTCTCCCGCGTCATCCAGGCATACACGGAGAAGAGCGCCAAGCACGGCGAGAAGGCCTGGGAACGGGCCTGCGTCAAGGGGGTCCGCAAGGGCAAGCTCGACGAGGCGAGCGTGGACCAGTGCATCGCCCATGTCGCCCAGGAGGTCGAGCGGGAGAACGAGAAGGCCGCCTCAGCGGATCAGGCCGACAAGAAACTGCTCTCCCCCCACCAGGTTCGGAAGATCCCCGCAACGCTCAAGTCGATCTCCGAGAAATTCACCTGAGCCGCGGCGCCGGGGTCGAGCAGCCCGCGGAGACGCGAACACGCGCCCTCCGCAGGCGGCTCCAGCGCTCCGCGTGTTCTGCAATTCAGAGTCTCTTGAGGTGCGCGTCCTTCACCTCGAGGCACGCCGCCCGGGCGAACTGAGCCAGCTGCACGCGGGTCGCCCCCTTCAGCTTGCCCCGGATCGAATCCGCGTGCTGCTCGATCGTGCGGACCGACCGGTGCAGCATCGAAGCGATCTGCTTCGATGTCATGCCATGACCGATCAGCGCCAGGACCTCGATCTCCCGGCGCGTCAGGCTGTCCAGCGGGCCCAGGTGGACGAACTTGCTCTCGACGATCTCGAACGCATCGGGATCGTTCGGGTCGTGCTCGCCCTCGCTGGTCACGATCGAGAAAATCGGGTCGTCCTCTTCGGATTCGGTAAGGAGGCGGATCGTGCTTTGGAGCTGCCGCCCGTGCAGGATGTGCCGGCTGATGATGGGCCGCCCCGTCTCCGCGATGCGGCGGAACATCTCGAGCCGTTCGCCCGCCCACTCCTCGCCGAGCAGTTCATCGAGGGTCCTCCCGACAGCCTGTTCGGCGGGGCCCTTGATGAACAGTTCGGCGGACCGGTCGTTCACCCAGACGACCCGCCCATCGATATCGCAGAGCGCGAAACCAACGGCGGGATCGGTGCAGAAGAGCTTGGCGAGCAAATCCTGCGAGAGCTCCGGCAGCGTGTCAGATTGTCCGTACGGTCTGGTTCCCATAATGGCAGTCTACCGTACTAGTACGGTGTACCCAAACAAATAGTAGGGAGTGGCGATCTACGAAACAGGCCCCGCGCTCGCGGGGCCTGGGGTGTGGTTTGGCTGGATCAGCGTGAGCGGTTCAGGACTCGTCCTCGCTCGCCTCCGCCTCGTCGGCGACGGCGGTTGCGGTGTCGTCCGCGGCTGGCGCTTCGGCGGGCGCGGGACGGCTGGCGCGGAGCTTCTCGGCGAACGCCTCGCGCTTGTCGGCCTGGCGGCGGCGGCCGCTGGGCTCGCCCGAGACCTCGGGGCCTTCCTCGGCGCCGCAGAACTGGATGACGCAGAGCTCGCCCGCGTCGCCCAGACGGTGACGCCCGAGCTTGATGATGCGGGTGTAGCCGCCCTCGCGGTCCTCGAACCGGGGGGCGACATTCTCGAAGATGTGCTTGACGAGCTTGGGGGCCTTGCGGAGTTCGCCGTAGCGGTTGCGCTCGACCTGATCGGCCTCGGGGATGTCGAAGAAGACCTCGGCGCGCTCGCGCAGGGTCTCGACGGCTTGCCGCTCGCCCTCGTCGGCGTCCTTGGGGATGTGGGACCACGCGAAGGCGCGGCGGTCGCCGCCGAGCATGGAGATGACCTGGCGGCGGTTGTGCAGGTCGCCCTTCTTGGCCTTGGTCACGATCTTCTCGACGAAGGGCTGGAGGGCCTTCGCCTTGGGGATCGTGGTCGTGATCTGGCCGTGCTCGAAGAGGCTGGCCGCCATGTTGCGCAGCATGGCTGTGCGGTGGGCGGTGGTGCGTCCGAGCTTGTAACCGGCTTTGCGGTGACGCATTGCTGAATCCTCCGGGGCCGGAGCCCCATCTCACGAGCGGGTCGTTCCCGCGGGGTTCACGGTCATTCGGCGGCGCCGGGGACCTGGTAGCCCTCGGGGAGTTCCATGCCGAGTTCGAGGTCGAGATCCATGAGCTTGCGCTTCACCTCGCGGAGAGAGGTGCGGCCGAAGCTGCGGAGCTTGAGCAGATCCTGGTCGGTGTTGGTGACGAGTTGGGCGACGGTGTCGATGCGGGCGGACTCGAGGCAGTTGCTCGCGCGGACCGAGAGTTCGAGATCCGAGAGCGGCATGTTGAGCTTGCGGATGAGCTCCTCGTCGACGCCCGCGGCGGCGGCGGCCTCGTCGGACACGCGCTCCTCGCCCAGTTCGAAGTACTGCACGAAGGGGTTGAGGTGCTTGCGGAGGATCTTGCCGGCCTCCACGAGCGCCATGTCGGGCGTCACGGTGCCGTCGGTCCAGACCTCCATCACGAGCCGGTCGTAGTTGGTGCGCTGACCAACGCGGGTCGCTTCGATGTTGTAGCGGACGCGCTGGACGGGGCTGTAGATCGCGTCGACGGGGATGACCCCGACTTCCTGCTCGTCCTGGTCCTTGTACTGCTCGGAGGCGGGGACATAGCCCCGGCCCTTCGCGACGGTGAGGTCCATCTCGAAGGGGACCTCGTCGGTCAGGGTGCAGAGGATGAGATCCTTGTTGTGGATCTCGATGCCGGCGTCGGCCTCGATAAGGTCCGCGGTGACATCGCCAGGCCCCTGGGCGGCGAGGCGCATGGTCTTGGGCTCGTCACCCTCGAGGCTGACGATGAGATTCTTGACATTCAGGATGATGTCGGTGACATCTTCCATCACGCCCTTCATCGAGCTGAACTCGTGCTCGACGCCCTTGATCTTGACGGAAACGACCGCGGCGCCCTCGAGCGAGGAGAGCAGCACCCGGCGGAGCGAGTTGCCGATGGTGGTGCCGAAACCGCGCTCGAACGGTTCGATCGAGAAGCGGCCGTAGTCCTCGGACGCGAACTTGGGATCGGAGACGACTTTGCTCGGCAGCTCGAGGCCGCGCCATTTGACTCGCATGATTCACCTCCCCCGCGGCTCCTTCATCCGAGCCTTTTCGGGGATCTTTGCAGCGGTGCCTTCGGAACCGGTCCCGCGTTCGGCTGTCGGCTCGGCGTGCCCCGCTGCGAGCGGCCGGCCTGCTGTCCGATGCGGGGGTTTGCAGCGCCCTGCGGCGCGACGATTGTGCGGCGATCTGCGATCTGCCCTCGTCGCTCGAGGGCTGGATCGGGGGTCAGACGCGGCGCTTCTTCTTGGGGCGGCACCCGTTGTGCGGGACGGGGGTGTGGTCCTCGATGGCGGTGACGCGGATGCCGGTCGAGACGAGGCCCTGGACGGCGGACTCGCGCCCGGCGCCGACGCCCGTGATCTTGACCTCGACCTCGGTCACGCCCATCTTGCGGACCTTCTGGCCCACCTGCTCGCCCGCGCGGGTGGCGGCGAAGGGGGTGGACTTGCGGGCGCCCTTGAACCCGATCGTGCCGGCCGAATCCCAGGCGAGAGCCTCGCCGTTGGTGTCGGTGATGGTGACGATGGTGTTGTTGTGGGTCGCCTTGATGTGGGCGATGCCTCGGACGATGTTCTTGCGAACCTTCTTCTGCTTCTGCTTTGCCATGCTCGCTCCTGGCGGGTCCACCTCCCGCTCGGGCGATGCCGGCGGGCTGGATCCTGACGAGTGATCGGGGATGAAAAACGACGGACGCCGGTCTGGGCGTCCGCCGTTGGCACTTGTTTACTTAGCCCTTGACGCCCTTCTTGCCGGCGACGGTCTTCTTCTTACCCTTGCGGGTGCGGGCGTTGCAGCGGGTGCGCTGTCCGCGGGTGGGCAGGCCGTTGCGGTGGCGATCGCCCCGGTAGGAGCGGATGTCGCGGAGGCGCTGGATGTTCTGCTGCACCTGGCGGCGGAGGGCACCCTCGACGAGGTAGCCCGAGTCGATGACGCCGTTGAGCTGGGCGATCTGCTGCTCGGTGAGCTCGTTGGCCTTGGTGTCGGGCTCGATGTTCGCCTCGGCGAGGATGTCGGCGGCGAACTTCGGGCCGATGCCGTGCAGGTACTGCAGGGCGTAGAGGATCTTCTTCTTGTCGGGGACATCAACACCGGCGATACGAGGCATGGTTGAATCCTTCGTCTGGCCCTGTCGGGCGTCTGATCAGCCCTGGACCTGCTTGTGCTTGGGATCGGCCTTGCAGATCACGCGGACCTTGCCCTTTCGGCGGATGATCTGGCAGTCCTTGCAGATGCGGCGGACGCTTGATTTGACCTTCATCGGCGGGCCTCTTTCGGCTGACTCGTTCTTGATTCGTTCGGGGACCCCGGCGGCGTGGCGCAGGGGTATCCGGGGAACGGAGAGTTTAGGCCGCGGTCCGGGGGCTGTCCGCGTCCCGGGTGCGGATTTTTCGAGCCTTGCGGCGGGGACGGGGTCAGGCTCGGGGGCCCCGGAGCTTGGGGGCTTTGCCGTCGTCCTGTCCTCCGAGAAAGCCCGCGTAGTTGCGCATGAGGAGGTTGGCCTCGATGCGCTGGAGCATGTCGAGCGCGACATTGACCACGATGAGCAGACCCGTTCCTCCGAGGAACTGGGTGACGGAGAAGTCGATGTTCATGGACTTGTTGACGACCATGGGCAGCACCGCGATGACAGCGAGGAACCCCGCGCCGACATAGGTGAGGCGCTCCATGACGGTCTCGAGGTACTCCGCGGTGCGAGGACCCGGGCGGAGACCCGGGATGAAGGACCCGTGATCCCGGAGCTGCTTGGACATCTCCTCTGGATTGAACTGGACGGTGATCCAGAAGTAGGAGAAGAAAAAGACCATGACGATGTAGAGGACGACATAGGGGAACTCGCCCATCTGGAAGTTGTTAGAGAGCCACTGGGTGAGGGAGTAGTACCAGTCGGCGGCCATCCAGGAGCCCGGGCTGGTGGCTTGGGCGGAGCGGGCCCCGTCGTGGAGACCGCCCAGGACGACGGAGGGGAAAATCATGAGGGAGGAGGCGAAGATGATGGGCATCACGCCGCCGTGGTTGACCTTGAGGGGCAGGTAGGAGCGTTGGCCTCCGTAGACGCGTCGGCCGCGGGTGTGCTTGGCCTGCTGGACCGGGATGCGTCGTTGGGCGACGGTGATGATGACCGAGCCCGCGACGACGAGGATGAACCCGCCGAGAAGGAGCATGAGCTGGATCCAGCCCAGGGCCTGGGGGTTGCCCGGGTCGAAGTTCTGGAAGACCCACCCGACGGCGCCGGGCATGCCGGTGAGGATGCCCGCGGTGATGATGAGGGAGACGCCGTTGCCGATGCCGAAGCGATCGATCTGCTCACCGAGCCACATGAGGAAGATGGTGCCCGCGGTGAGGGCGGTGACCGCCATGACCCACCAGATGGGATTGGAGGCCCAATCGGCGTAGACCATGTTCTGGGAGCGGATGAAGACGAGCCAGCCGATCGCCTGCACGACGCAGAGCCCGACGGTTGTGTAGCGGGTGTATTCCTGGATCTTCTGCTGACCCGTGGGGCCCTCTTCGCGGAGACGCTTGAGGGGCTCGAGGACGGACCCGAGGATCTGGAAGATGATCGCGGCGGAGATGTAGGGCATGATGCCCAGGCCGAAGATGGTGGACTGGCCGAACGCACCGCCTGAGAAGATGGAGACGAACTGCGCCATGCGGCCCGCGGCGTTGCCTTCCGCGGCGGCCTGCTCGAAGTACTTGATCAAGGCTTCCTGGTTCACGCCCGGGAGGGGGATCCAGAAGCCGATGCGGTAGACCGCGAGCATGCCCAGAGTGAAGAGGAGCTTGTCTCGGAGCTCCTTGATCTGGAAGACATTGAGGATTGTCTGGAAGATGTTCACCGGGTGCCTCTTGCTGGCGACTCGCCCTTCCGGTTGAGTCCGGGCGGGGCTTGGTCGGTTGGGACTGTATGCGCCGGGGAACGCTGGACGCTCGGGCGCGCGGATGGCTCGGGAACGGCTCTTCGGATGTCGCCCTGCGCGTCCTGGGCGGGCACTCGGGGCGCTTCACGGGACGCGGCGGGCAAGCCCGCGTCGGGGCCCGCGGCTCCGCATCACTTCTTCTTCAGGGCCTCGCCCCGCGAGGCGGCCTCGGCCTTCTTCTCCTGGAACGCGCGCCGCTTGGCCTTCTTGGTCTGGTTGGTGGGCGAACGATCGTCGCTGTTGCGGTCGACGCCGCGGACGCGGTCGCGCCTCGTGCCGGTCTCGTTCACGCTGCCGCCCGCGGCCTCGATGAGCTTGCGGGCGGGGTCGGTGACGCGGTTGACCGTGACCTCGAGCTTGACGCTGATCGAGTCGGCGCCCTCCGGGAGATCGCCCAGGATCTTGATGTCGCGGCTGTCATCGCGGACCAGGCCCGCCTTGATGAGCGTCTCCTGGTTGACAACGCCTCCCGACTTGAAGTCGGGGTGGTTGACGATCTGACGCAGGTTGACGAGCCAGAAGTGGACGCGGAAGTTGGCGTTCGAGAAGCCGAACTTGGGCATGCGCCGGAAGTAGGGCATCTGGCCGCCCTCGAACTGGAAGCGGCGGCTGTTTCCCGAGCGGGAGCCCGCGCCCTTCTGGCCTCGGCCCGAGCGCTTGCCGACGCCTGAGCCGGGTCCGCGGCCGACGCGCTTGCGGCTCTTGTACTTGCCGGCGAGTGCGGTGATTTCGTGAATCATCATGGCTTGAGTCCTTCGCCTGTGCTGGCGGGTGGATCGTTTGAATCGGTGCTGCGTGCGGCGCTGGTCGATCGCTCGCTTCAGCTCTCTTTGCTCTCCGAGGGCTTGGCATCGCCCGAGGGCGCCTCGCTGGGGGCTCCGCTCGCGGGGGCCTGCTGGGGCGCGTCGCCCCCACCGCCGCCGCCGCCGCCACGCGGGCCTCCGCGGCCCCGGCCGCCGCCGCCGCCGCGGCGACCGCCGCCGCGCTGGTTGCGGTCCTGGCCGATGGTGTTGACGGGGCCTGCCATCTTCTCACCGACGGTCTTGGGCATGTATCGGCGGCCGCGCTCGATGCGCTCCTCGATATCGGAAGTGTCGATCTCGACGCCTCGGAGTTCGGCGACCGACTCGCGGGTCTGGAGCTTCTCGATCGCGTCGAAGGTGGCGCGGACGATGTTGAGCTTGTTGTTGGAGCCGTAGACCTTAGTGAGGCAGTCGGTGATGCCTGCCATCTCGAGGACGGCGCGGACGGTCGCTCCCGCGACGACACCGGTACCGGGCGAGGCGGGGAGGAGGAGAACGGTGGACGCGCCGGCGCGGCCCTTCACCTCGTGGGGGATGGTCGAGCCCGCCATGGGCAGGGACTTGAGGCCCTGCTTGGCGTGCTTCTGCGCCTTCTCGATCGCGTTGGGCACCTCGGGGCTCTTGGCGTAGCCGAACCCGACCTTGCCGCGGTGATCGCCCGCGACGACGAGGGCGCCGAAGCTGAACCGGCGGCCGCCCTTGACGGTGGCGCTGGTCCGGTAGATGTTGACGGTCTGGGCTTCCAGATTGGTTGATTCGTCGAGGACTTCTGCCATGGTTGGTGTCCCTGTCTGGGTCGGGCGGCGTGGCTCGTGGTGGTCGGGCGCTGGGTGGTCGTGCTCGGTGCCTTGATCAGAACTCGAGGCCCGCCTCGCGGGCGGCGTCGGCGAGGGCCTTGACCCGGCCGTGGAATTTGAACCCGCCCCTGTCGAAGGCGACCTGGGCGATCCCCTTGGCCTTCGCGGCCTCGGCGATCTTCTTGCCGACGGCGGCGGCAGCGGCGGCGTTGCCGGTCGTGCCGTCGATCGAGATGCCCTTGTCGCGTGTGGACGCGGCGGCGATGGTTGTGCCGGTCAGGTCGTCGATGACCTGGGCGTACATGTGGTTGAGCGAGCGAAAGACGCTCAGGCGCGGGCGCTCGGCGGTGCCGATGACGCGCTTGCGGATGCCGATTCGGCGGCGAGTCCGGCGGGCGGCTTTGTGCTTGTTCTTGTTCATGATCTGTGCTCCATCCCGGAAGCCCGCCGCGTGTGTCGCGTGCGGGCGGGCCGGGCGCTCGGGCCTTACTTGCCGAACTGCTTGCCTTCCTTCTTGCGGATGACCTCGTCGGCGTAGCGGATGCCCTTGCCGTTGTAGGGCTCGGGGGGGCGCTTGGCCCGGGTCGCGGCGGCGAACTGCCCCACCGCCTGCTTGTCGGCGCCCTCGATGGTGATCGACTGCTTCTCGACGGAGACCGAGATCCCGGTCGGGATCGGCATCTCGATGGAGTTGGCGTAGCCGACATTGAGCTTGAGGTTGGTGCCGGCGACGGCGGCGGTCCAGCCCACGCCCTGGATCTCGAGCTTCTTGGTGTACCCGGTCGAGGCGCCGGTCATCATGTTGTTGATGAGGGCGCGGGTCGTGCCCCAGAGGGCGCGGACCTTGCGGTCGCCCGCGATCTTGTCGTCGACGGACACGGTGACCTGGCCGTCCGCTTCGGAGACGGCGACCTCTGGGCGGTGGGTGAAGCTGAGGGTGCCCTTGGGGCCTTCGACGCTGACCTTGCGGTCGGCGATGGAGACCTTGACGCCCTTGGGCACGCTGACGGGTTTCTTGCCGATTCGTGACATGGTGTTCTCCGCCTGTCGTCGTCGTCCGGTCCGGGGTGTTGTCGGTGCTGGCCGGGGAGTCCAGGCTCGTGTTTCCGCGTGTTGATCAGACGACGGTGCAGAGCAGCTCGCCGCCCACTTTTTCCTCTCGGGCGCGGCGATCGCTCATCACGCCCTTGCTCGTCGAGACGATCGAGATGCCGAGGCCCTGGAGGGGGCGGGGGATGTCCGCGACACCGGTGTAGACGCGGCGTCCGGGCTTGGATTCCCGCTTGATCTCGTTGATGATGTGCTCGCCCCGGGGGCCGTACTTCAGGTCGATGTTGATGAAGCCCGACTTGCCCTGGACCTCCTCGACCTCGAAGCCCTTGATGTAGCCCTCGTCGAGGAGGGTCTGGGCGAGGCCTCGGCAGACCTTGTTGTTGAGGCAGACGACATGCTTGGCCTTGTTGCGGGTCGCGTTGCGGATCCGCGTGAGCATGTCGGCGATGGGGTCGTTGATGGCCATGCTGTGTTCCTTGCGAAATCCGTGTTGCTTACCAGGAGGCCTTGCGCATGCCGGGGATCTTGCCCTCGAGCGCGAGCTTGCGGAGCATGATCCGGCTGATGCGGAACTTGCGGTAGACACCGCGTGCCCGCCCCGTCAGCTCGCACCGGCGCACGATGCGGGTGGAGTACTTCGGGGTTTTCCTGCTCTTTGCGATCTGTGCCTTGGTTGCCATGATCGTGTGGTCCTTGGGGTTGGCTTCGCGTCGGGGGTGTTCTGTCTCAGCCCGCGGCGGCGGCCTTCTTCTTCTTGGGCTCGGGCTTGCGGAAGGGCCAGCCCATCTCCTCGAGCACGAAGCGGCTCTTCTCCGGATCGGAGTTGGAGAATGAGAGGTTGATGTTCATGCCGTGGGTGAATGTCGCCTCGGCCATGTTGATCTCGGGGAATACGCCCTGCTCGGTGAGGCCGAACGAGTAGTTGCCCTGGCGGTCGAACGCCTTGGGGGGCAGGCCCCGGAAGTCCTTGATGCGCGGCGCGGCGAGGTTGATCATCTTGTCGAGGAAGTGCCACATGCGCTCGCGGCGGAGGGTGACCATCGCGGCGGTCTCGTACCCGGCACGGACCTTGAAGTTCGAGACGCTCTTCTTGGCGTGGACCAGGACGGGCTTCTGCCCGCTGATGGTGGTCAGCGTGTCGAGGACCTGGTTCTTCACATTCGCGGGGACCTTGGTCCCGTCGAGGTGGCGGCCCATGTTGACATTGATGACGACCTTCTCGAGCTTGGGCTGCGCCATGCGGTTGGCGATGCCGAACTTCTCCGCGAACTTGGCGCGGATCTCGTCCTCGTAGCGGGTCTTGAGGCGAGGGGTGCCGGAGGGCTTGAGGGCCTCCTGCTTGACCGCCTCGATCTCTTCTTTGCTTCTGACTTCCTTGGCCATGTCTGTGCTCCGGGGCGGGGCCCGAGGTGAGTTCTGTTGGTGGTCGGCGTCGCGGGTTAGAGGGTCTCGGCCTTGCTGGTCTCTCCGCCCTTGCGGCGGGCGCTGACGGCGAGGGGCTTGCCGGTGCGGGCCGCGACACGGGTCTTGGCGCCGTCCTTGACCTCGAAGCGGACGCGGGTGGGCTTGCCGTCCGCGACGGGGCTGACATTGGAGATGTGGATCGGGCCTTCTTTGGTGACCTTGCCGCCCTGGGGGTTGACGCGGGTGGGCTTCATGTGCTTGGTGCGCAGGTTGATGCCCTTGATGTAGACGCGGTCGCGTTTGGTATCGACGCGCATGATCTCGCCGGACTGGCCCTTGTGGTCACCCGCGGTAACGATCACGGTGTCGCCTGTTCTGACATGTCGTGCCATGGTGTTCTTCCTGACTGCTCGGCGTGGCTGCCTTGGGACGGCGGCGGGTGATCGGTGTCAGACGACCTCGCTCGCGAGCGAGACGATCTTCATGTAGTTCTTTTCGCGGAGCTCGCGGGCCACGGGGCCGAAGATGCGGGTGCCCTTGGGGTTGCCCTCATCGTTGATGAGGACGACGGCGTTGGTGTCGAAGGAGACATAGGAGCCGTCCGCGCGGCGGGTGGGCTTCTTGGTCCGCACGACGACGGCCTTGGACTTGTCGCCCGACTTGATGTCCGAGCCGGGGAGCGCTTTCTTGATCGAGACGAGCACGCGGTCGCCCACGCCCGCGTTCTGGCGGGTGAAGGACTGGCGGCGCTTGGAGCCCCCGTACACGCGGATCAGGTAGGCGATCTTGCCGCCCGAGTTGTCCGCGATCTCGCATCTGGATTCCTGCTGGAGCATAGGTCCGGCCCTCGGTATCGTGCGCGGCGGGTTGCCCGCCGGTGGTGTCTGGATCCGTTCCGGGGAACGGTTATTCGCCTGCCTTGGTGACGACCCGGAGGAGCTTCCAGGTCTTGGTCTTGCTGATCGGGCGGCACTGAACGATCTCGACGGTGTCCCCGACCTTCGACTCGTTGTTCTCGTCGTGGATGTGGAAGCGGGTGCGCTTCGACACATACTTGCCGTACTTGGGGTGCGGCGCGCGGTAGGAGATGACGACGCGGCGGGTCTTGTCGCGGACATCGGAGTCGACGACGCCTGTCTTCACGCCCTTGAGCTCGGTCTGGGTCTGGTCTGCCATCGTGTGTTCCTGCTGCTTGCGCTGCTGATTCAGCCCGCGGCGACGCGGTCGGCGGCGGCCGCCCGGCGACGGGCGTTCTGTTCGGTGAGGAGGCGAGCGATGTCGGCGCGGAGCTTGCCGAAGAGGCTGTTGTCCTCGACCTTCTCGGTCACGGACTGCACGCGGAGGGTGTACAGCTTCTCGCGGAGCTGCTTGAGCTCCTCGCTGATCTCCTCGTCGCTCTTTGCCCGGACGCTCGCGCCCGTGAGTGATTCGTAAGCCATGGTCGGTTCTCCGTGGGAGCGGTCAGGCGCTCAGCCTCCGCCCGACGAATCGGCAGCGGACCGGCATCTTCATCGCGACGCGGCTGAACGCCTCGCGGGCGCGGCTCTCGCTCACGCCGGCGAGCTCGTAGAGCATCGTGCCGGGACGGACGCGTGCCGCCCAGTAATCCACATCCGCCTTGCCCTTGCCCATTCGGGTTTCGAGGGGCTTCTTGGCGACGGGCTTGTTCGGGAAGATCCGGATGAAGATCTTGCCGTCACGCTTGAGGACGCGCTGGATCGCGATACGGCCCGCCTCGATCTGGTTGCTCTTGAGCCAGCACCCCTCGAGCGCCTGGAGGCCGAACTCGCCGAACGCGACATAGTTGCCCTTGGTCGCCTTGCGGTCCCGGACTCGGCGGAACTCCTTGCGGTACTTGACTCGCTTGGGAATCTTGTAAGGAGGCATGGTCGTGATCCTCGTCTGTCAGCGGGCGGGTCTGCCCGGGGTCGTTCGTTTCGCTCCGAGCCGCGGCGGCGGCTCGTCCTGGTCGGCCTCTTAGCGGCGGCCGCGGGCACGGGCCCTGCCGCCGGCGGCGTTGGAATCGGTGTCGGAGGTCTCGCCCTCGGCGTAGAGGCCCTTGTAGATCCAGGCCTTGACGCCGATGACGCCGTAGGTGGTGTTCGACTCGGCGAAGCCGTAGTCGACATTCGCCTGGAGCGTGCTGAGGGGCAACGCGCCGAGACGGACATCGAGGACGCGGCTCATTTCGGCGCCGCCCAGGCGGCCCGAGATGACGATGCGGACACCCTTGGCGCCGGCCTGCATGACCTGCTCGGTGCGGTTCTTGACGGCACGGCGGAAGCTCATCCGCTTCTTGAGCTGCTCGGCGACGGATTCCGCGACGAGCTGGGCGTCCATGTCCGGGTTCTTGATCTCGATGATCGAGATGCCGACCTTGCGGCCCGTCATGTACTGGAGTTCCTCGGTCATCCGATCGACCTCGGCGCCCTTCGGACCGATCACCAGGCCCGGGCGGGCGGTGCGGATGATGACCTTCAGCTCCTCACGGGTGCGCTCGATGTGGATGTCGGACACCGCCGCGTTCGGGGGGGTGCGGTTCAGGCGGCGGTCGAGGTGCTGACGGATCTTCTGGTCCTCGACCAGGAGCTCGCCGTACAGCGCCTTGGGCGCGTACCACCGGCTGCGGTGGGTCTCGGTGACACCGAGGCGGAGGCCGAAGGGGTGTGATTTCTGTCCCATGGTGTGGTGACCTTTTTCTCGTTCGGCGGTGAATCGCCCTGGAGGCTCAGAAGCGGGCGCCCTCGCGTTCCTGGAGGCCCACGGTGATGTGGCTGGGGCGCTTGAGGATGGGGTGGG
>DLBY01000003.1:15992-16603 GCA_002480345.1 Phycisphaerales bacterium UBA7812
CTTGATGTGGCTGGTGCGCTTGAGGATGGGGTGGGCCCGGCCTCGGTCCTTCGGACGGAAGCGCTTGATGTGGGGGCCGTTGTCGATGCGGCACTCCGCGACGAAGAGGGCGGAGACATCGGCGCCGGCTTCCTCCGCATCGGCGCGGGCGGCCTCGAGCGCCTTGCGGACATTGACCGCGGCCCGCTTGGTCGAGAAGCGGAGCAGGTCGCTCGCCTCGTCGATCCCGCGGCCTCGGACGAGGTCCACGAGCAGCTTCGCCTTCTTGGGGCTGCCGCGGTGATGGTTGACCCGGCTGACGAACCGCGCGATCTCCGAGGCGCTGCAGCCGACGGCGCCGGCGAGCGCCTCGATGTCGGCGCTCTTGCAACGGGGGTAATCGCGACCCGAGATCCAGTTGCGGACCGCCTTCTCCGCGGCAGCGCCCGCGAGGCCCGGCCGCTCGACGGCGGCGGCGAGCTGCTCGACGCTCACGCCCGCGTCCCGGGCCTTGCTCTTGAGTGTTTCGGCTCTGAGTTTCACTTCGGAAACCTCCTCGTCGCCCGGCGCGGTGCCGGGCAGGCGTCAGGCTCGGGCCTTAGCGGCCGGACTTGATGCCTTCCTTCTTGTTG
>DLBY01000003.1:16903-30130 GCA_002480345.1 Phycisphaerales bacterium UBA7812
GATGCCTTCCTTCTTGTTGGTGTGCCCACGGAAGGTGCGGGTGATGCTGAACTCACCCAGCTTGTGCCCCACCATGTCCTCGGTGACGAAGACATCGATGAAGTGGCGCCCGTTGTGAACCTGGAAGGTGTGGCCCACGAACTCGGGCACGATCGTGCATGCACGGGCCCAGGTCTTGATGGGATCGCGGCGTCCCTCGGACTCCTGCTTCTCCACCTTGCGGTAGAGCTTCTCATCAACGAACGGGCCTTTTTTCAGACTGCGTCCCATTGGGGCGTTCCTTCTCGCGGTCGTGTGCCGGCCTTGGTGCCGACTCCTAGGCGTCTGACCGGGGTGATGCGTTGCTGTTCGCGCTCGTCTGCTTACTTCAGCTGGCCGTACCGCTTGGACTTGCGGCGACGGATGATCAGATCCTGACTGGGCTTCTTGCGGTTGCGGGTGCCGCCGCCCTTGGCGAGGGTGCCCGACGCGCTGACGGGGGCGCGGCCGCCCTTGGAGCGTCCCTCACCGCCGCCGAGCGGGTGCTCGTGGTGGCTCATCGCGACGCCGCGGACCTTGGGGCGACGCCCGAGGTGGCGGTTGATGCCCGCCTTGCCGAGGCGGCGGAGCTGGTGGTCGGTGTTGCCGACCTGGCCGATGGTCGCTCGGCAATCCGCGTGGACGCGGCGGAGCTCGCCCGAGGGGAGCAGGATGGTCGCGTAGTCGCCCTCGCGGTTCATCAGCCTCGCGGCGACGCCCGCGGAGCGGCAGACCTGGGCGCCGCGGCCCTTGGTGAGCTCCACACAATGGATGCTCATGCCGAGGGGGATAAAGCGGAGCGACATGCAGTTGCCGCGCTCGGGCTCGATCGCCTCGGTGGAGGAGGAGAGGACGGTGTCCCCGTCCTTCAGGCCCACCGGAGCGGGGATGTAGCGCTTCACGCCGTCCTCGTACTGGATGAGGGCGATGTGGCAGGAGCGGTTGGGGTCGTACTCGATGCCGGCGACCGTCCCCTTAATGCCGTCGCGGTCGCGGCGGCGGAAGTCGATCTTGCGGTAGCGGCGCTTGGCGCCGCCGCCCCGCCCGCGGACGGTGATGATGCCCTTGTGGTTCCGTCCGCCGGTCTTCTTCATCGGCGCGAGGAGGGAACGCTCGGGCTCCTTCTTGGTCACCTCCGTGTGGAGGTTGACCGAGGCGTTGCGTCGCCCGTTGCTGGTTGGCTTGTAGACGCGGATGGGCATGGGTCTGATCCTGTGGTCGTCGGTCCGTGCGGGTGGTCCTGCCGGTCGATCGGGCTCAGAAGAGCTCGATGACCTGGCCTTCCTTGACGCGGACCGTTGCGGTCTTCGTGCTGCTCTCGCGGACATAGCCGTAGCGGAGGCGCCGCAGCTTGCCCTTCTGTGTGCGGGTCTGGACGCCCTCGACGGTGACGCCGTAGAGGCTCTCGATCGCGCCCTTGATGTCGGTCTTGGTGGCGCGGCGGTCGACCTGGAAGGTGTACCGTCCCTGCTCGTTCATCGCCTCGGTGCTCTTCTCGGTGAGCACGGGCTTCTTGATGATATAGATGGGGTCGAGCGTCATGGTTTAGCCCTCCGCCTTCGTGTTGGCGCCGGCCTTGGCCTGCCTTGCGGCCTGCTTGACGGCGTGCCCGCGCTTGGGGCGGGGCTTGCGATCATCGCGAGCGCCGTTGCCCTTGCCCTTGGGCTCGAGCTTAGCCTGCTTGTCGGTCTGGGATGAGGGACCCGAGAGCCAGGCCTCGAGTTCGTCCTTCTCGATGATCAGGTACCGGCTGTTGAGCATGTCAAAGCAGGTGAGCTGATCGGCCCGGACGAGGGTGAGATCCTCGACATTGCGGGCGCTCAGGCGCGCGTTGCCCGACTTCTCGGGATCCGCCGAGAGGGCGAGCACCGCGGACTTGTCGACCTTGAGCGCGCCGAGCATGTCGACGATGTGCTTGGTCTTGGGGGTGTCGACCGCGATCTTGTCGACGATGCGGACCTCGCTGTCGAGCAGCTTGGCGAGCAGGGCGTTGCGGTTGGCCTTGCGACGCATCTTCTTGGGCATGTCGAGGCGGAAGTCCTCGCGCCGACGCTTGATGGCGAAGGAGTGACCGCCGCCGCGGAAGTGCGGGGGACGCTTGTCGCCGTGACGCGCGCGGCCCGTGCCCTTCTGGCGGTAGATCTTGGCACCCGACCCGGAGACCTCGGAACGGGTCTTCGAGTTCGCAGAGCCCTGCCGCAGGTTCGAGTGGTAGCGAACAAAGGCCTGCTTGATGAGGGCGGGGTTGATGGACCCACCCAAGGCGGCCTCGTCGATCGACATGGTGCCGACCTGGTCGCCCTTCATGCTGTAGACGGGGACATCCATGTGTCTTTCCTCGTCCGACGCCTGGGGAGCGGCTGGCCGCTCCGCCTGGTTGCCTAGCCGGCGGCCTGCTCTTGCGTCGCCCCGCGGTGCGGGGGTCGGCCCCGGGATCGCCTGTGGCTCTTCCGGTGCGGCTCGCTCGGCATCGACTCGGCTGTCTTCACCCGGGTCACACGCCCGGGACGCCGATGCTCGTGTTGTGCCCGCTGGTTTCGGACCACCGCACGGTGCGGGGCCGACCTGTCGAGCCCGCGGGAGTTTTGATCCCGCGGTGATGATCCAAACGATCTCCCGATGCCCGGTGAACCCCGAGGGGCTCCGCGAGCGGGAGGGGATATTAGCCCGCTGCGACCTCCGCGGCCTTGACCGCCTTGGTTTTATACAAACGGACCGACGGACGGAGCATGACCACGCCCTTGTTCGGGCCCGGGACGGGGCCCTTGACGAGGACGAGGTTGTTGTCCGCATCCACACGGACGACATCGAGGCTGCGCATGGTCACACGCTCGTGACCCATGTGCCCCGCCATCCGCTTGCCCTTCTTGAGGCGACCGGGGCCGCCCGCTTCGGAGCCGTGCCCGCCGATGGAGCCCGGGGAGCGGTGCTTGCGCTCCACGCCGTGGCTGGCGAGCTGGCCCTTGAAGTTGTGGCGCTTCATGCCGCCCGCGTAGCCCTTGCCCTTGCTGGTGCCGATGACATCGACGAAGGCGACCTTCGCGAGCGCGTCGGCGGTGAGGACCTGACCGACCTCGTAATCCCCCACTTCATCGGCGGAGACGGTGAACTCACGGTGGACCCGCTTGGGGTCGGTTCCGGCCTTCGCGTCGTGCCCGATCATGGGGATGGTCGAGTTGCGGGGCTTGAGGTCCTGGAACCCGATCTGGACGGCGTTGTAGCCGTCGGTTTCCTCGGTCTTGACCTGCGTCACGACGCAGGGCCCGACCTGGATCGCGGTCACGGGCATGGACTGGTTGCCATCGGTGAACACGCGGGTCATGCCGATCTTGGTGCCGAGGAGCGTGGGTGCCATCGTGGGGTCCGTTTCGGTCGTTCGGGTCTCGCGAGAGAGCCCCGAGGGGTTGCCTGTTTTCAGTCGGGATCAGGTCTTCACTTCAGCTGACGAGGCTTGCGACGCCGGAGCGGCTCAGGCCTTGATCTTCACGAACACGCCCGCGGGAACGACGAGGCGGTTGAGGGCCTCGACGGTGCGGGCGTTGGGCTCAACGATGTCGATGATGCGCTTGTGGGTGCGGATCTCGAACTGCTCGCGGCTCTTCTTGTCGATGAACGGACCGCGCAGCACGGTGTAGCGCTCGATGCGGGTCGGCAGGGGAACAGGGCCCTTGACCTTCGCGTTGGTGCGCTTGGCGTGATCGACGATTTCCTTCGCCGACGCGTCGAGCGCGATGTGGTCGTAGGCTTCCATCCGGATCCGAATGCGAGGGGCGCTGCTCATGGCGATCCACTGCTCCGCGGCGGAGACCGCCGGGTGGGCTCGTGCCCCCCGTTGCTCTCCGGGATCGATCGTGTGTGTGCCGCGTTCTGCCCCACCTCAGGACAGAACGACCCGACACCGGCGCACAGGGCCGTGTGTCGAGAAGCGAAGCATAGGACTCAACGACCGCGAGTCAATCCGGGCTGATCGGCGAGTTTTCGGATCCGGTGGTCGGTGCCCGCCCCCCCGCCGCATCGTGACGCGGTCGGTCGGGTAGCATGCACGCGTCGCTCGCCTCATCGAACCCCCGGGAGTGGGCATGATTCCGACCTTTACCCGAACTCTTCGCGTCGCGCCGCCGACCCGCGGCCTGATCGCACGCGTCGCGACGGCGATCAGCGCTCTTTCGATTTTGCTCTGGGCTGCACCTGCGGCGGGGCAGGACGGGGGGACCCGCTTTCCGGCGCCCGACCGCGCGGCCTTTCCCTTCTCTGACGAGACCGTCACCCTTCAGACGATCGGGCTCCGCCTGGAGATCCCGGTCGGCGCCGAGTCGTTCGTCGCGGTCGTCGATCGACGGCTCGCGGCGGGCGTTCGGCTGGGAGACTCGCTCGGTACCGTCCGGATGCACGCGCGTCTGACGAACGGGCGAGACAAGACGGCGCTGGATCTCGAGCGGGAGGCGTTGCTCCGGTCAGCCCCCGAGGGCCTCCGCGCGGACGCGATCCCGCGGGACATGCAGTTCACCATCGACGGGGTGACCGGGCTGGGCCGGGGCGCCCCGCTTTCGTCCGCGGGGACCGTCATCAGTCCGTTCTATATCGGCCTGGATGACGGGGGCGGGGACTCTGTGATGGGCCTGGCGGTGCTGCCGCTCAACCCGAACGCGCATGTGGTCTACGAGCTCGAGACCGACCGGGGCTCGTTCGAACAGGCGAGGCAGGCCTTTGAACTGATGCTGATGTCCGCGGAGATGACCCGACGGCAGGAAGTCGCGGGCCCGACCTTCGCGCCGCCCGACGAGGGGGTCGTGACCTTTTCGGATCGCACGGTCGAACTCGAGTCGGTCGGCCTGCGGATGGGGATCCCCGAAGGCGGAGAGGGCTTCATCGAAACGATCGGGGGGCGTCCCACGGCGGGCGTGCTTCTCCCGGATCGGATCGGCACGGTCCTGATGCAGTCCCGCGAGATGGGCGGGGCCACCCGGTCGGTGCTCGACCTGGAAAAGGCGGTGCTGCGTCGCACGCTGCTCCGCTCGCTGAACGATGAGCGGATCAACATCGACATCGACCTGATTTTCGAGACGAGCGCGGGGGTGAGCATGGGCCGGAGCCCGGCGCTCCCGAGCGCTGGTCGCATCGTGCGCCCCTTCTATGTCAGGCTGACCGAGGATTCCCCGGAGCCCATGCGGGGGTTCGGGGTGATCCCGATCGACCCGGAGACCTTCGTGCTCTTTCAATTGGTCTGCGCGGACGATGATTTTGAGATCGCTCGGCAGGCCTTCGAGCTGTGCCTGCGGTCCGCGTCGCTCGAGGAGGGCGAGGAGATCGACGACGAGCGTGCTTCCCGGATCGGGGCCGGGCGCGATGCGTTGTCGGGTCTCACGGCGGACGACTATGCCGCGGTCATCGAGGATTTCCCGGATCAGTTCGAGCGGATCTACAGGCCGGCGCCGGGCGGCGCGGTGGCGGACGAGGAAGAGGTCGGGTACCGACGGGTCCGGGCCTGGCGCGGCACGCTGGCGGATGTCGAGCGGGGCGAGCCCGACCCGACCAGCCGGGCGGCGCCGACGGGGTATCTGCTCAGGCTCGACGGATCGGTGCTGCTGGACGACGGCTTCGGGGGGGTGAGCCGGGCGGACAGCCGAGCGGTGTATTACCTCTCCGCGGACCGGAAACAGGAGTCGTGGAAGGTTGACATGTCGATCCGCACTGAGGGCGACCCGAAGCCCGAGGTGTGGAGTGAGTTGGGCGTTCGCGTGGGTGACACGATGAGTGTGCAGATCACCAACGCGAACCGTGAGTCGTCGACGATCCGCCCGTCGATCCGGGGGGACGGGTATGTGAGCCGGCTCGAGTCCTCGATCATGCCCCAGTTGCTTATCCGCGCCGAGGCGGAGGGGGCGTTCGCGTTCTACGCGTATGACCAGGCGGCGGAGGTCAACCGTCTACGGACGGTGACCGCTTCACGCGCCGCGGACCGGCCCGATCTCTGGCGGATCCGGACGGAGCTTTCCAGCGATCAATGGGAGGCGTCGGAGTTTAATTCCTATGGTCGTCTCATCCGCTCGGAGACCTCGGATGGTCTCGTGAAGCGTCCGATCGAATTCGAGAGGCTCTACGCGATCTGGAACGCGAAGGGTCTCCCGCTCGACTGAGCATCTGCTGTTCATGCTGCAATGTGTCGGCCGCGAAGCTCGGCCCTGAAAGGAAGTCCATGATCGCCCGATTTGTTTCCTTCTGTGCCCTGAAGGGCATCGCCCCGCTGATCGTGTCCTCCACGCTGCTTGTTTCGCTGTCGGGCTGCCAGACCGCGGCACCGGTGGGCGAGTACGCCGTGATCGACGGAGAGAAGGCGGCGGTGCCGCTGATCGAGATGGGCGATGCGGCGACGGTGCGGCGGGTGCTCGACGAGGCACGGACCAACAGCCGGGTCATGGACATCCTCACCGAGTTGTGCGAGACGCACGGGTCGCGCCTGACGGGCTCGACCGCGTGCGAGAACGCGAACCGCTGGGCGCTGGCGCAGTTCGAGTCTTGGGGCCTGGAGAACGCGCATCTCTGGGAATGGGGGACGCTGGATGCGCGGTTCGATCGGCTCGCGTCCTCCGGGGCGATCGTCGAGCAGCCCCGGCGTCGTGGGGACGATGAGGAGGACCCGGAATGGGAAACAGTCCGTGATCTCGAGTTCACGACGCTGAGTTGGACCCGCGGGACTGACGGTCCCGTGGTGGGCCGGGTCGTGAAGATGCCCGATTCTCCGGAGGCGTTCGATGCCGATCCGGAGGCGTACCGCGGCGCGTGGGTGCTGCTGGAGGCGGGATACGCCTCGCGGCGGGGCGTGCGTGGGGTGGGCTACTCCATGCGGCAGCGCAACGAGATCCGGCACGAGATCCGCACCGGCGCGTACGACCCGATGGCGGCGCCGGCTCCCGAGACCTGGGAGGGCACGGTTCTCTTCAACGGGGATGAGCTGATGCTGCGGTTCATGCCAGAGCGGGACGACGACGACACGATCGTCGGGGGCACGATGATGGTGCCCGAGATGTTCGGCGGACCGATCAGCGATGTGGTTCACGACGACGATTCGCTCTCGTTCGCCTGGGAGAACCCGCACGAGAAGTCCACGCTCGCGCTGACGATGGACGGGGAGGTCATGACCGGCGCCGCGTCGGGCGAGCACGCGGTCACGCTCCGGCAGACCGTCGGGGCGGATGAGTACGCGATGACGCGCGAGCAGGACAAGATCCTCAAGCGGGTGCTCGAGGCGGGGCCCGCGGGGTTCATCTCCGCGTCGCCCGACGAGCGTGTCTGGACGACCCGTCCCAACGGATGGCGCGAACTCGACATCGCCCAGACCCCCGAGGACATCGAGATCCTCGTCCGGCGGAGCGATTACGACTACATGAACTCGCGCCTCGCGGACGGCGTGGAGGTGCACGCCCGCTTCGATCTCCCCCACCGCCTCGAGCGCGGGCCCATCCCCGTCTACAACACGGTCGCGGAGATCAGGGGCACGACCCGTCCCGACGAGGTGGTCATCGTGAGCGCCCACCTCGATTCGTGGGACGGGCCCATGAGTCTCGGGACCACGGACAACGGCACGGGTTCGTCGGTCGTGCTCGAGGCGGCCCGCCTGCTCGCGGCGGCGAACGCAAAGCCCGAACGCACGATCCGCTTCGTGCTGTGGACGGGCGAGGAGCAGGGCCTGCTGGGCTCGCGCGCATATGTGGAGTCGCTCAGCGACGAGGAGCGCGCCAAGATCAGCGCCGTCTTCGTCGATGACGGGGGCACCAACTACGAGGGCGGCATCCCCGCGGCGGACTACATGGTCGATTATCTCGCGGCCGCGACCGCGGCGGTGAACGGACAGTTCTACAGCGAGACCGACGGGGCGTGGCTCGATGTCAACATCCGCCCGACGGGCGATCGGATCCGGACGCACGGCGGGTCCGACCACGCGTCGTTCAACCGCGTCGGCGTCCCCGGGTTCTTCTGGGACGAGGTCGGGCGCGCGGATTACTACTACGGCTGGCACACCCAGAACGACGACCTCGACCTGGCGATCCCCGAGTATCTCCAGCAGTCGTCGGCGTGCATGGCGATCACCGCGTACAACCTCGCGTGCGCGCCCGGATTGCTCGCTCGTGAGGGGGAGACCGAGGGCGAGCCCGTCGCGTCCGGCGCCGAGTGATGCGTCACGGGCAAACGGACCGATAGAACCCCGAACGAGCGACGCGACTTCGGCGTCGTGGATCCCGCAGAGAGACTTCATGGCGATCGACCGCGTCATCAGCCCGAAGCCCATCGAGTCCGCGGACGGGGGCTCTCCCGACGCGGACGCGAACTGGGCTCTGCGCCCGCGCACGATCGCGGAATATGTGGGTCAGCGCGAGCTGATCGAGCGTCTCTCCATCGCGATCGAGGCCGCGAAATCGCGGGGCGATGCGCTCGAGCACCTGCTGCTGCACGGCCCGCCCGGGCTGGGCAAGACGACGCTGGCATATGTCGTCGCGGCCGAGTTGGGCACGAAGGTCTATACGACCTCGGGCCCGGCGCTCGCGCGGGGGACGGACCTGGTCGGGGCCCTCACCCGCCTGGAGCACGGGGACATCCTGTTCATCGACGAGATCCATCGTCTGCCGATCGCGGTCGAGGAGTTCATCTACCCCGCGATGGAGGATTTCCGGATCGATGTCCCGCTGGACACGGGGCTGAACGCCCGCACGGTTCAGATCAAGTGCAAGCCTTTCACGCTGATCGGCGCGACGACCCGAGCGGGCCTGCTGAGCAGCCCGCTGCGGAGCCGATTCGGGCTTGCCCATCACCTGCGGTATTACGAGCGGCCCGATCTCGAGTCGATCCTGCACCGCTCGAGCGGCCTGCTCGGCATCGAACGGCCCGAGGTGTCCGGGCTCGCGGCGATCGCGGCGCGTTCGCGGGGCACGCCTCGGATCGCGAACCGGCTGCTGCGGCGCGCGCGCGACTACGCGCAGGTCCGCGCCGACGGGCTGATCGATGACGCGGTCGTTTCGCGGGCGCTCCAACTTGAGGGCGTGGACGAGCTGGGTCTGGACGATCTCGACCGGGCGTATCTCCGCACGATCGGGACCGTGTTCGGGGGCGGGCCCGTCGGACTCGAGGCGGTCGCGGCAACGATGAACGAGGACGCGGGGACGATCGAGGATGTCCTCGAGCCCTACCTGCTCCAGATCGGGTTCCTGGCACGCACGCGTCGTGGACGCATGCTGACCAGCGCCGGCGCCGACCACCTGGGCCCGGGCGTGCACGCCGGCCGGGACGCGTCTCCCTCATCGGGGACCGCTGAGGACGGCCTGTTCCGCGAGTGAACGCGGGGGACGCTTACTTCTTGCTCATCATCTTTTCGCGGTCCTGCTCTTCGAGGAACAGGATGCAGCCGCAGGAGGGGCACTGCGTGATGCTGCCGTGGCTGAGCAGGCTGCTCATCGCCTCGACTGGCACGAGCATCATGCAGGCGCCGCAGTGGAATTCGTGCCGGCGGCGGTCCGCGATCTCGATCGACGCCATCGCGTCCTCGTCGAGGCGCTCAACCAGCTCGGAATAGGTGCTCAGCGCGGTCGCGGGCACATCCTTGACCAACTCGGCCCGCTCGGTTTCGAGGGCCTCGAGCTGGTCGCGGATCTCGTCCGCCCTCGCGGCCCGCTCCCCCTCGGCGATCGTCTTGACCTTGGCCCGCTCGTCGCTCTGCGAGGCGATCTCCGCCTTCTCGGCCTCGAGCTTCTCGATCTTCTCGAGCATCTCGAGCGAGGCGGCTTCGAGCTCCGCCTTCTTCTCCTTGAAGGTGTTCACCTCCGCGAGCAGCGCCTTGTATTCCTTGTTCGTGTTGGCGCTGTTCATGCGCTCGCGGAGCTGGGCGATGTGCTCTTCGTGCTGGGCGGCCTCGCCCTCCGACTCGGCCTGCGCCGCCCTGAGCTGGCGGAGTTGGCTGTCGATCACCGTCGCCCGTTTCTCGAGCGTCGCGATCTGATCGTTCTGCTGGCCCAGGAACCGTTCGGCCCCGCGCAGACGCGACTTGAGGCCCTCGATCTTGCGGTCGACTCGGTATACCCGCAGCAGCTTGTCGGTCACGGTCATCGGAATCCCTCGGAGGCGCGTGAGCCCAAAGTGTAGCCGGACCCCGACCGCGGCGCGGGGCCCTTGTTCATCCCGCCGCGGCGAGCGGCAGCAGCCAGTACGCGAGCGGGGGTGCGAGCAGCAGCGAATCGATGACATCGAGGACGCCCCCGAAGCCCGGGATGGTCCCGCCGGAGTCTTTCTTGCCCGCGTCGCGTTTCAGGACGCTCTCGAGCAGATCGCCCGCCTGCCCCGCGAGCGCGAAGAGGGCACCGAGCAGGGCCGCGGGAATCACCGCGGGTCGTCCCGGTATCTCGACGACTGCCAGCAGGGCGGCGCCGCCCGCGCCGATGCCTGCGGCGAAGAGGACCGCGCCGAGCAGGCCCTCCCAGGTTTTCCCGGGGCTGAGCCAGGGGATCAGCTTGTGCTTGCCGATCAGGTGCCCCAGCGTGTAGGCGCCGATGTCGCTCGACTTGGTGGTCAGCAGGACCCAGATGACGACCCAGATGTCCTGCTCACGCCTGAGCGTGACGATGTAGCCCAGCATCAGCCCGAGCAGGCAGAACGCGAGCAGGGAGCCCCCCGCGGCGGCGACCATGCCGTCGGTGTTCTTGTGCCTCCCGTAGTAGACCATGCTGAAGGCGAGGACGCCCGCGACGCTGATGGTGACCACCGCCCCACCGCTCACGCCGGAAAAAGACGAGGGCACGAACGCGCTGACGAGGAGCCCGAGCACCGCGACGACGCAGGTGACGAAGGTTGAGGCGACGATCCCGACGGCACGGAGGAGGCCCGCCAGTTCCCGCCCGGCGAGCAGCGCGACGACGACGGCGACCGGGAACAGCACGGTGCCGGGAGGGAGCGTCCGACCCGATTCGTCGATCGCGAAACGATCCAACCACCCGTCGGCCCAGGCGCCGAGCAACGCGAGAAGAACCATCAATGGACCGGAAAGGAGTCGGTATCGGAGCACGGATTGACCCGGGGAGGCTCGGCGGACTCAAAGACGCAACGCGGGATCGTTTCCCGCGGACCGATCAGGCTAGCGGCTTCACGGTGCCGGGGCGACACCCCGGGTGCTGACGATCCCCCCGAAGCGGCGCTCGCGTGACGCGAACTGCTCGATGGCGTCCGCGAGCCCGGCCGCGTCGAAATCGGGCCAGAGCGTGTCGGTCACGATGAGCTCCGCGTAGGAGAGCTGCCAGAGCAGGAAGTTGCTCAGCCTGTGGCTCCCCCCGGTCCGGATGAACAGATCGGGATCGGGCAGGTCCGGCGCGTAGAGCCTCGCGACGATGTCTGCCTCCGTGATTTCCCGGGGGTCGAGATCCCCTCGCTTCGCGGCCTCTGCGAGCGAGCGAGCAGCATCCACCAGTTCGGTCCGCGCCCCGTAGTTGATCGCGAGGCAGAGCGTCGGACCCGTGCAGGACCGGGTGTGCTCTTCCAGTGCGACGAGCGCCTCGCGGACGGCGGCGGGCAGATCCGCCCGGCGTCCGATCGTGCGGACGCGGATGTTCTCCTCGCGGAGCGATTCCATCTCCTTGGCGCAGTACTCCACGCACAGCGACATCAGCGCGTCGACTTCCTCCGCGGGGCGTTTCCAGTTCTCGCTCGAGAACGAGTAGAGCGTCAGAACCTCGACGCCCAGATCACCGCACGCCTGGATGACCTTGCGCGCCGCGTCGGCGCCGGCGCGGTGCCCCGCGGTGCGGGGCAGGTCTCGGGATTGGGCCCATCGCCCGTTTCCGTCCATGACGATCGCGATGTGCCTCGGGATGAGATTCGAGGTGTCGTTTCGATCCGTCACGCGTGGGCCTCCGCCGGGGCGTTGAGCGCGGGGTCCTGGATGATCGTCTGGGCCCGATCGGGTCCGACGCTGATCAGGCCTGCGCGAACGCCCAGGAACGCCTCGATCCGCTCGACATACGCCCGCGCCCCCGCGGGGAGTTCGTCCAGCGTGGTGACACCCGTGATTTCCTGTCCGAATCCGTCGACTTCCTCGAAGATCGGGGTCACGCGTCCGAGATCCTCCGCGTCGGGCGTGAACCGGTCGGTGCGCACCCCGTCGATCTCGTAGGCGGTGCACAGGCGCAGCGTGTCGAACCCCGCGAGCACATCGAGCAGCATGATCGCGACCTCGCTGACGCCATTGATCATGCAGGCGTATCGGAGCGCGACAAGGTCGAGCCACCCGACGCGTCGGGGCCTGCCGGTCGTGGTCCCGAACTCACGCCCTCGCTCGCGGATCCGCTCGCCCGTCGCGTCGTGCAGTTCGGTGGGCATCGGTCCGCCCCCGACGCGGGTGGAATAGGCCTTCATGACACCGATGACGCGATCGATCTGGTGCCCGGGCACGCCCGAGCCGGGCCCCGCGCCGAGCACGCACGCGTTCGAACTCGTCACGAACGGGTAGGTCCCGTGGTCGACATCCAGGAGTGTCGCGTTCGCGCCCTCGAACAGCACGCGCTTGTTCTCGGCGAGCGCGTCGTGGACAAGATAGGTCGTGTCCGTGATCCGGCTCTTGAGATGCTCGCCGTACCCCAGAGCGGTGCGCACGATCGCGTCCGGATCGAACGGCGCCCACTCGATCCCGTTGGACTCGGCGAGGCCCGCGAACAGCGCGTTTTTCATCGTGCAGGCGAGTTCGACCTTGCGCCGCAGCGCATCGGGGCGGAGCAGGTCGCCCACGCGGACACCCGTCGCGCGCGTGACCTTGTCGGCGTAGCAGGGCCCGATGCCCCGGCGCGTGGTGCCGATTTCCTGGCTCGTGCCCGCCCCGACGCGCGGGCCGGCGGCGCCGCGCGCGAGCAGGTCCTCCCGGAGCCCGTCCTCGGCCTTGTGGTACTCGAGCACGACATGCGCCCTGTCGGAGAGTTTGAGCCCGGAGGTGTCGACCCCGCGCGATTCGAGCCCAGAGATCTCCTCGAGAAGGCGGGCCGGGTCGACCACGACCCCGTTGCCGATCACGGTGGTCGCGCCCGGCGCAAGGATTCCGGAGGGGACCAGGTGCAGCGCGAAGCGTTCGTCGTTGACGACCACCGAGTGCCCCGCATTGGCACCACCGTTGTATCGGACCACAACATCGTGCCGCGGCGCGAGCAGGTCCACGAGTTTGCCCTTGCCCTCGTCGCCCCACTG
>DLBY01000085.1 GCA_002480345.1 Phycisphaerales bacterium UBA7812
GGCGGACCTTGGGCAGCAACCCGCCCAGGCCGATCGCCTCGTCCGCCGCCGCGACGATGACGGCGCGTTCCAGGTCGAGCAGCGACTGGATCGCGACATACAAAAAGTTCCCCGAGCCGCACGCGGGATCGAGCACGCGAACGGACGCGAGACGCTGCTGGAACCCGTCGAACAGGTCGGCGATCTCGTTGTTCGCCTTCTTCTTCGTCGCGTCGGTCGTCGCCTTCGCCCGCCGTTCCAACTGCTCGGCGATCTTCGCCTGCGTGTCCTCCCACTCCCGCCGCAGCGGGCGGATGATCACCGGCTCGATCACGAGCATGATGTCGTCCCGGCTGGTGTAGTGGGCCCCGATCTGCGCCCGCTTCGCGGGGTCCAGCGACCGCTCGAACAGCGTGCCGAACACCGAGGGCTCGACCTTGGACCAGTCCTTGCTGGCCGCGGTGACGAGGTGGGCGATCTCCCCCTCGGTGAGTTCGAGGGCGGGGTCGTCGTCGAACAGGCCCCCGTTGAAGTAGGCGATCTCGTCGATCCCGAAATCGCCCCCGTCCTTCATCGCGCCGAACAGGGCGTCCATCTGCGAGCGGAGCCGGGCGGGGTCGTGCCGGTACTTGCCCAGCATCTTCTCGAACAGGCCCTTGGGCAGGAGGTCCACATCCTCCGCGAACAGGCAGAACATGACCTTCATCAGGAAGTGGGCCGCGGCGTGCGGGTCGTGCCCCCGGGACCGGAGCCCCTGGGCGATCGAGCCGATCGCGGTCGCGGCCTGCTTGGTGACTTCCTCGGGCGTCTCGTCGGGCTTGAAGGACTCGGGATCGGTGAACACCCGCCGCAGGGTGTCGAGGGCCCGGGCCTGCTTGTCGGGGTCGGCGAGGTCGGCGAGCTCGACCGCGTGCATCTCGGGGCGGAAGCCGGTGAAGTTGGTGTGGATCTCCGTCCGGGCGATATCGCTGACGATCAGCAGGGGCGGGTTGCCCAGGGCGTCGCGGTACTGCTTGACCTGCCGGTAGGCGTCGGCGAGGTCCGCGTACTTGCCCTTGCGCTTGTACTCCCAGACGAACTTGCCCCGGTACCACACATCGGCCCGCCCGCGTTCCCCCTTGGCCCCCAGCGAGGCGGCACCGGACACCGCGACCGCCTTCTCGAAGGTGAAGGTGTCCCCGACCGGGTCGGCCTCGATCGGGTTGCGGACGCCCAGCAGGGCGCAGAGGTCGTTGAAGTGCGTCTGGCTCGCGGCCTGCTCGGAGAGCTCGGCCCGGTTCCATTTCTTGACAAAGGTGGGGAGGTCCATACGGGGGAGAGGATACCAATCCCCGAACGGATCAGAGCGTCACCTGTACGGCAGCGGTGACCGCCTCCGTCCGCCCCCGTTACCGGTTGCGGCCCATCGTCCACCCCGTTTATTCGCCGATGCGCCACGCGCACGGTCGTCGTGCGCGGACCCACGGTCGTCGTGCGCAGACAAAACATTCCCGTGCGCGGACCCACGACGATCGTGCGCGGCTTCACGATGACCGTGCGCGGACCCATGATCGTCGTGCGCGGACAAAACACTCCCATGCGCAGACCCACGGTCGTCGTGCGCGGCTTCACGACGATCGTGCGCAGACACAACCTCCCCGTGCGCGGACCCACGACGGCCGTGCGCGGATCAAACATCCCCGTGCGCCCACCCATGCCGACCGTGCGCCGGCGCTCGACCACCGCGATCAGCCCGCCGCCCCTTCGCATCGCCGCCCTCCCCCTCCGCGCGCTCTGGGCCTCTGCGGTGCATCCCCCCATCTCCTGCTCCGGTCCCTGGCCTGCATCCCTCCGCGCTCTCCGAGCCTCGGCGTTCCATCCCCCGGGCAGACGCCCGCCGCCCGCCCGAATCCACGCCGCGCGCACGAAAAAAAGCCGGTGCCGCTTACACGGCGCCGGCCCGTCGTCCCGATCTCACGCCCGCGACGCGCCCGCTACAGGCACCCGCCGACGAATCCATTGACGAACGCGTTCACATCCGACAGGTCGAAGATCCCCTCGCCCGTCAGGTCCGCGACCGGATCGTTCGCGACAAAGCCCGTCGTGAACGCATTGATGTCCGACAGATCCAGCACGCCGTAGGGCGTCGCCAGGTCCGCCGCCGCGCACGGCGGGTCCGTCGGGTTCCAGAAATTGTCCACGATCCCCGCGCTCGGGCAGTTCACCGTTACCCCGTCGGGGACCGTGAACACCGGGACCGCCGCCCCACCCTCCGTGCCGGGCGGGAAACTCAGGACCGCCCCGATCCGCCCCTCGAGCGAACCGGGATCCGCTGAACTGGCCACATCGTCGACGGTGACGATGACCGAGAAACTCGTGTTCTGATTCGCCGGCAAGGTGACACCGATCGACACGCCGATCGGCACGCCGTCGAGGTTGAAGGCCGGGATCTGATTCTGAGCGGGAGACCCGGACCCCAGGCGCTCATAGACGAACGGGAAAGAGCCCGTGACGACCGTGACGCGCACCGAGTCGTTGGCGTCGCCGTCAACCGTGCTGTTGAAGCCGCTCGCCCTGAGCACGAGGTTCATCGTCACATTCACCGCGTTGGCGCCCGACGAGGCGGCGACGAACAGATCCGGGAAGGTCATCGTTGCGCTCGCATTGGCACGCCGGAAGGCGCCGGGCGAGGGGGTGAAGTCCTCGACATACTCGACCGTTGCGCGGACCGAGCCCGGACCCGCGGACGAGTACGCGGCGCCCAGCAGCCGCCCCCCGCCCGGCCCCAGGCTCGGGTCCGTGCAGTCACCCTCGTAGGCGCGGTCGCCCGCGAACACGGGGGAACTCCGAGTCCCGGTGTTCCAACTCCCGCAACTGCCCGCGCCTCCGCCGTCGCCGTTGCTGACGCCGTTGCTCTGATAGCTCGCCTGCCCGAACGCCGACGACGCGAGCGCAGCGCAACCGAGGACCGAAACCAGCCGATGCCGAGTCATGGATGTTCCCTTCGTCCCGTTCCCGCGGGAGTAACCCGGCCGCGACGCGTGCAAAGATGACTCGCACCCGTCACCGAACGCAACGGGCCGACCGGTCGCGGCAACGCTCCCCCACGAGATCAATACGAGCGTGCCGCACGACCGGGGGCCTCTTCCCACAGGTCGCGGGGTCACGATACCGGATGGACGCCGCCAGCCCAAGCATCTCGACGAAGCGCTGAGCCAAAGCAACAGATTCCCGAGCAAAGCCGGGCACTTCTACTGATCATTCGGTTCACGCTCCGCTCGATCGCCACGCTATGCAACGGCACCCCGTCGCGGCACCGCACCGCCGACCGCCCCGCCGCTCAGCCCGCGGCGCCCGCCTCCAGCGCCTCCACCCGCGTGTACTGGTCGAGGTTGCAGATCACCCGCTCACCGTCATCCTTGACGATCTCGACACGGTCGAGCCACAGCTTCTTGTCCTCGCTGTGCGCAAACCACGACCCCGTCTTCGACTGCCCGAACGACGCGACCGTCCCCTCGACCCGGGTCGTCATCGTCCCGCTCAGCCGGGGGATCTGCTGCACCACCCGCACCCGCTGCCCGACCGTGAACTCGAATTCCGTTGCCATGCCCCTAGTTTACCCCCCCCGCCCCCGCCGCGGACCCCGAAGAATCGCCTTCGGATCCCGCCCGTTTCCCGGTACGCTGCGCAGCACACAACACCGCCGCCCCCCCGGAGCGGCCCGGAGAGGGACCCCGCATGAACCGCAGGCCGCGCCGTTTGACCTGTCTCCCCACCCGCGCACTCACCCTGACGCTCGCCGCCGCGGGCGCCGCGGGCGCCCCGCTCGCCTTCACCGATGTCACCGAGTCCGCGGGCCTCGCCGTCCAGCACGGCTATGTCGTCAACGGATCCACCGGAAAGGACATGGGCGCAGGCGGCGCCGTCGCCGATTTCAACAACGACGGGCTCCAGGACATCTTCTTCCTCTCGGGCGGCATCGCCCACGACAGCCTCTTCATCAACAACGGCGACGGGACCTTCACCGACCGCGCCGCCGAGTGGGGCATCCACGACCTCCCCACCCACATCGGGTCCGCCGCACTCGCCGCAGACCTCAACAACGACGGACGCGTTGACCTCTACATCACCAGCCACGGCGGCGCCGCCACCACCGGACAGACCGGCATGCACCGCCTCCTGATCAACCTCCCCCCGACCACCGAAGCCGGCCCCCGCTTCGCCGACTTCGCCGACCACTGCGGCGTCGACACCACCTCCACCCTCATCGCCGACGGCTTCGGCGCCGCCGCGGGCGATATCGACCTCGACGGCGACCTCGACCTCGCCGTCGCCGGGTGGGTCCCCATCGGTCACAACTTCCTGTTCCGCAACCAGGGCAACGACCAGGACTTCCTCCCCATCTTCACGAACGACACCCAGTCCATCGACTCGCCCTACCGCGACGGCGCCGCCCTCGACACGCACGGCTTCAGCCCCCGCATCATCGACATGAACGCCGACTGGAGGCCCGAGATCCTCTGGATCTCGGACTTCGTAACCAGCCGATACCTCCGCAACAACCCCGACAACTCGTTCACCGACATCACCGAGCAATCGGGCACGGGCCTCGATCAGAACGGGATGGGCGTCGCGACGGGCGACCTCAACAACGACGGCCTGCTCGACTTCTATGTCACCGCGATCGAGCAGCCCGATTACCCCGTCAAACCACGCGAGGGCAACCGTCTCTACCTCAACCAGGGCAACCACCAGTTCACCGAGGTCGCCCGCGACACCGGGTCCCACGACGGCAAGTGGGGATGGGGCGTCTCCGCCGCCGACTTCGACCACGACACCGATCTCGACCTTGCCGAAGTCAACGGCTGGAACGGCATCCCCATCTTCGAGAACCAACCCGCACTCTTCTTCGAGAACCAACTCGCCGACTCGGGCACCATGATTTTCCAGGAGACCGGCACCGCGATCGGGTTCGACTACATCTCCGACGCGCGAGGGCTCGCCCGCATCGACTACGACAACGACGGAGACCAGGACGCCCTCATCTTCTCACGCCTCGGACGCCTCACCCTTCTGCGAAACGACCTGATCACCCAGAACATCACCCCGCCCGACGCGAACTGGCTCCGTGTCTTCATCAACACCGACGCGCGCACAAACCTCGCCCCAGAGGGCATCGGCGCCGTCCTCACCGCCAAGACCGCGCTGGGGAATCTCCGCCGCGCCATCGACGCCGGACCGACCTATCAGACCTCCGAGGAGCGCTCCGCCCACTTCGGCCTCGGGACCGCAACCGCCGTCCTCGAACTCGACATCGAGTTCCACGACGGGACCCTGCTCCACCTTGAGCAGGTCCCCGCGAACCAGACGCTCACCATCCACACGCCCCCCTGCCGCGCGGATCTCGCCGCCCCCTTCGGCGTGCGCGACCTCGCGGACATCCAGGCCTTCGTGGGCTACTTCATCCAGGGACGCCGCGCCGCGAACCTCGCCGACCCGCTCCCCGATCCCCACGACGCGCCGGTCCTCGACCTCGCGGACATCCAGGCCTTCCTCGCGCAGTTCATGAACTGCGAGTGAACGCCCTCACCCGATCGCGCGCTCGACCTCCGCGAGGATCGACCCCGCCGCCTCGTCCGTCGGCGCCTCCGCGATCAGCCGCATGATGGGCTCGGTGTTGCTCGCGCGCACATGCACCCACACGCCCTGCTCGGGCAGGTCCACCCGCACCCCGTCCTGAAGATCGATCGTCGCGTCCGCCCGCCCGCCGAACGCCTTCGCCACCTTGTCCACCGCGGGCTGCGCGTCCGCCTTGCTCGCGATCTCCACCTTCCGCTTCACGATCGCGTAACCCTTCCCGCCCGGTGAATACGAATCGATCTGCGCGACCAGTTCGCTCACCGTCTTGCCCGTGCGCGCCATCAGGCTCAGCACCAGCGCCATCGACCCCAGCGAGTCGCGCACATACACGACCTCCGGCCAGATCACCCCCCCGTTGCCCTCGCCCCCCAGCACCACATTCTGCCCCTCGGCCTTCAACTTCTTCATCACCTCGACGACATTCGCCTCGCCCACCGGCGTGCGCACAACCCGCCCCCCGTGCTGGGCCGCGACATCGTCGATCATCCGCGAGGTGCTCAGGTTCGCCACCAGCACCGGACGCTCCGTCTCTTCGTCTCTCCGTCTCTCCGTCTCCGCCGCCAGCACGCTTTCCGCGCACAACGCCAGCGTGTACTCCTCCCCGATGTACCGACCCTTCTCATCGACGATCGCCAGCCGGTCCGCGTCCGGGTCCTGCGCGAAACCGACATCCGCCTTCAGCCCCGGCACCGCGTCGCACAGCCCGCCGGCGCCCGACAGGTTCTCCGCCGTGGGCTCGGGGGTGTGGGGAAAAATCCCACTGCCGTCGCCGTGAAGATTCACCGAACTCGATCCCAGTCGGTCGATAAGCCCCGCCGCGCCGTCAGCCCCCGAGCAGTTGACCGAATCGAGTACGGCCCGGAATCGAACGGGGAGAGGATTCCAGTACCCTGCGCCTGGCGTCCGTTCGACGATCATCTCGACATGACGCGACGTCGCGCCGGAGTTGAGATCCAGCCGCCCCGCCCGCTCATTCGATCGCCAAAACGCGAGACCCTGTTCGAACCGATCGATGATCTCCTCCGCGGTCGCCTTGTTCGGGGCCGCAGGACCAATCAGCGACTCCTGGAATGCCTCCATCTCCGCAGTTGACATCGCAGCGAGATCGTTCTGATCGATCTTCCGGTCGGGGATCAGTAGCTTCAGTCCGTTCCACTCGGCAGGGTTGTGGCTTGCAGTGATGATGACGCACCCGTCACCACCATCGAAGCGCATTATCGCGCCCGCCGTCGGCGTCGTCGCGACGCCGATATCGACGACATCGCAGCCGGAGGCGAGGAGTGCGCCGCGAACGAGCGCCGCGGTTGCCTCACCGCCTCGTCGACCGTCGCGGGCCAAATAGACGGTGCGTCGTTCGGAGAGGCGCTTCTGCTCCCAGAGCCAACTCGCAAACGCCCCCGCGTACCGCACCGCCACCTCGGGCGTCAGGCTCTCGCCCACGATCCCGCGCAGCCCGCTCACACCCACGATCAACGGCGCATCACCCATCATCCGAACCTCGTTCAAGGGGCCGCCCGTTCCGCCTCCCTCTCCCCCGTGGGGAGAGGGCCGGGGTGAGGGGCTTCCCGATCTCGTATTTCTCCAACGCTCGGCAGCCGCAGTCCCAGCGATCCGCTCACCCCCACTCTAGTACCTTCTGCTCTGTGCCCGATGCCTCTCTCTTACCTCAACTCCCTACCCTCCACCCATGTACGACTTCTTCCTCGGCAAATGGGGCCTCGACTGGGCCGCCGCGATCTTCATGTTCATCAGCATCTACCGCCTCGGCGAGCACAAACGCGACGGGTTCATCCACGCCGCCCTCGCGAGCCTGTTCTGGATCCTCTTCAACATCAAGGTCGAGTCCGCCGCCGGCATCGTCGCCAACGCGATCATCCTCGGCATGTCCATCCGAAGCTTCCGCCGAGCGAGCAAGAAGGCCACCACGCCAACCGAGACCCCCGAGTCCTCACCCGACGCCTGACCCACCCCACTCCGTCTCTTCGTCTCTCAGTCTCTACGCTCACTCCCCCCTCACACCTCCCCCTCGTCCGGCACCCGACCCAGCCGCGCCAGCACATTGTTCCGATACCGCGCGTTCCCGCTGATCTCCTCCCCGAGCCAGTCGAAGGGCACGAACGCGCGCGCATCCTCGATCGACTCGAACTCCACCTCCGCGACGACCAGCCCGCTCAGCACACCGCCGTACACATCGATCTCCACGCGCACGCCGTCCTCGATCCGCAGGTACCGGCTCTTCTCCACCCGCCGCCCCTCGGTGAGCGCCCACAGCCCGTCCGCCGTCGCGTCGTCGATGTCGATCTCCGTCTCGTGCCGCTCGATGCCCGGCCCGCGCTTGATCGCCAGCGTGTTCAGCCCCGCCTCCCGACGCAGGCGCACCTCCGTCCCGTCCGTCGGATCCAGCGCGATGTAGCCCTGCTGCATCACCCGCCCGGGCCCGTC
>DLBY01000062.1 GCA_002480345.1 Phycisphaerales bacterium UBA7812
ACCGAGCTTCATGGACGGAGCCTATCGCTCCGCGGACGCCGGGGCGTGGCAGCCGGATCGGCCGCGCGTGGCGCCCGATCCGCGGCACGGCGCGGGCTATCATCCTGCCCGCGATGTCGTACCGATCCGAGGAGCCCCGCGTGTCCGATCGAACCTTCCGCTGCCGCGTCGTGACCCCCGCCGAGAGCCTGCTCGATGAGCCCATCGAGTACGCGAATGTCCCCATGTGGGACGGCCTGATGGGCTTCCAGCACGGTCGTGCCCCCCTGGTCGGCAAGCTGGGTCTGGGGGAACTCACCCTCCGCTTCCCCGCGTCGACGCACGGCGGAGGCGACCGCACCTTTTTCGTCGACGGCGGTTTCGTCCAGATGTCCGAGGGCGAACTGATCATCCTCGCGGAAAACGCTCAGTCCGCGGAGACGATCGCCGAGAGCGACGCCCAGAAGGAACTCGACGCCGCGGAGGCGATGCAGGTCGATCCCGAGGCTGCCGACAAGGCCGCGGAGGCGGACCGTGTCCGGCTGTCGCGAGAGCGGGCCCGAGTGCGGCTCCGCATCGCCAAGCACAGCCGGGTCAAGGGGATCTGAGGCCTCCGCCCCCCGGTCCGCGTTGGTCTCTTCGCCGAGCCGAGACCGGAAAGCGGGACCGCTTTCGGCAGGGCGTCGCGGCTACCCTACCCGCATGATCCAGAACGCCACACGCCCGATCCGGATTCTCGCTGCCCTGGTCTGTGCCGCTCTCCTGGGGCACACGCCGGCGCGCGCACAGGACATGGTCAGCCCCGAGACCCTCCCGCAGGGATTCGTGGTCATCGTTACGGATGCGAACAAGCAGGCGTCCGCGAGCAGGCCCATCTACTGGGCGTCGGGCAAGAACTCCTGGAATCCGGGCGACAACGACTACAAGCTCTCCCCGCGCTCCGATGGTCGCTGGCAGATCGTCTTCGAGGGCGGAGAACTGGGCGAGAATGTCGAGTTCAAGTTCACGCTGGGCGGCTGGGGCAGTGTCGAGACCGACCCCGAGGGGCAGGACATCCCGAACCGCACCTTCCCGGATCTCGATGCCTCGACGATCCGAGCGGGCGAGAAGCCCGTCATCGAACTCACCGTCCCCCGCTTCCGCGTGGGGGGAGAGGGACACAAGATCGCCCCCGAGTATCGCCCGCTCGAAGTCACCGGGAGCGTGAAGCGTCTCCAGGTCGCGGGGGGTGCCGGATCCGCCGCGGGGCAGCAGCGCGATCTCCTGGTCTGGCTCCCGCCGCACTACGAGCAGCATCCCGACGAGGCCTACCCCGTGCTCTACATGATGGACGGGCAGAACCTCTACCAGAAGCACGAGGGCATCCCCGCGGAGTGGGGGATGGACGAAACCGCGACCAGCCTGATCGCCAGCGGTCAGGCCCGTCCGTTTATCGTCGTCGGCGTTCCGCACGGCGGCGCGTCTCGGATGGAAGAGTACCTCCCGGGTTCGTCCGCTTCGGGCAAGACGCTCTTCGGGCGCACGCCCGCGGGCGATGAGCACATCGCATGGATCGCCCGCGAGGTCATGCCCCGCGTCGAGCGTGCATTCCGCGTCGCCAAAGGCCCCCGAAATACCGCGATCGGGGGCTCGTCGGCGGGCGGCCTGATCGCCCTGCACGCGGCGCTGACACGCCCCGATCTGTTCGGGATGGTGCTCGCCGAGAGCCCCGCGCTGCAACTCGACGCGATCGATCTGGACATGGTGGCCCGAGCGAACGGTTCTCCGAGGCTGCCGGGGCGGATGTTCATCGGCATGGGCGGCGCGGAGCACCTGCCCGGTTCGGGGTTCTACGACACGACGACGAACCGGCATATCAACGCCGCGCGGGCGCTCGCCGACGCGGTCCGGGGTCGCTCCGCGGTCGAACTCGTGATCGATCCCGAAGCGGGGCACAACGAACGGGCGTGGGCCGAGCGCCTGCCGAAGGCGATCGTGCACCTATTCCCCGCGGAATGACCCGGCGCGGGCCTTCCGCGAGCGGCAGGCCCGGCACTCCGGGGCGATCCGGGCGAGGCGTCCCGGTCGAACGATGGATCCAACCCCGCACCCCGCGGGAGGGAGGCCGCGATGGCGCGCACGAATCGGACCGAACGACGCCGGACGAGCCGGGCGCTGCTCGCGATCCTCGGCATCGCGGTGGTGGGTTCGACGCTCGCGATCGCGCAGCGGACCGACGACTACCGGTTCTTCGATCCGATGATCGAGATCAAGAACATCATCAGCGCGTACGCGGTGGTCGAGCCCGACCTCGACGAGTTGCAAGCGGGCGCGATCGACGGGATGCTGCGCGCGCTGGATGACCCCTACGCGACCTATGTGCCACCCTCGTTCGGAGACGAGTTCGAGAAGGAACTGACGGGCGAGTATGTCGGCATCGGCGCCGAGGTGAACCAGATCGGGGGCGTCTTCACCATCGTGACCCCGATGGATGATTCTCCCGCGTTCCGGGCGGGGGTGATGTCGGGCGACAAGGTGATCGCGATCGACGGGGAGCCCACGGAGGGCAAGACCGTCGATGAGTCCATCGAGATGCTGTTGGGCGAGGAGGGCACCGATGTGGTGCTCACCATCGACCGGGAGGGCGAGATTCTGGAGATCACCATCACGCGCGCGCAGATCAAATCCCGGGCGGTCCGGGGCTTCCGGCGCACGCCCGGCGGAGAGGCCCGCTGGGATTACACCCTCGACCCGGTGCACGGGATCGGGTATGTACGGGTGAGCCAGTTCACGCCCAGCGTCGCGGCGGAATTCGAGGCGGCGCTCCGCGAGCTCGGCGCGCCGGAGGGTGACCTCAACGGGCTGGTCATCGATGTGCGCTGGAACCCGGGCGGGCTGCTCGACCAGGCGATCCGGATGGCGGACCTGCTGCTCGAGGACGGGGTGATCGTCTCGACGAACGGGCGGGCGTACGACGAGCGGATCGCGTCGGCAACGCGGGAGGGCACGCTCCCCCCGTTCCCCGTCGCGGTGCTGATCAACGGACAGAGCGCGAGCGCGAGCGAGGTGCTCGCGGGCGCGCTGGTCGAGAACGGGCGCGCGATCGCGGTGGGGGAGCGCAGCTTCGGGAAGGGCAGTGTCCAGTCGATCCACCCGCTCGGCGGGGGGGCGACCGGCGCGTCGCTCAAGCTCACCGAGCAACGCTATTACCTCCCGAGCGGGCGGAGCCTGCAGCGCACCGACGAGAGCGCCACCTGGGGGGTCGACCCGAGCCCGGGCTATTTCCTCCCCGTCCAGAACGACGAGGTCCGGGAGATGTTCGAGGTTCGGCGGCAGGCGGAGATCGTGGGAGGCGAGGCGGAGGAAATCCGCGAGCCGTCGGGCGATCCGGCGTGGATCGAATCGGTTCTGAAGGACCGCCAGCTGGCCGCCGCGGTGCGCGCGGTGCGGCACCACATCGAATCGGGCGCATGGCCCGAGGTCGAGACCGATCAGGACAGCGCCGTCACGGAGGTCTCCGTGCAGGAGCTCGAGCGTCTGCAGGCGGCGCGGAACAGGCTGCTCCGCGACCTGGCACGCGTCGACAGGCGGATCCTCTCGCTGCGTGAAGCCGCGGGGGACGCCGCGGACCGGGCGAACCGAGATTTCTGGGACGACGCGGTGAGCGTCGAGGGCGGGACCGTCGTGGTGCGCGACGCGGACGGCGCGGTCGTCGCCGAACTCCGGATCACGGGCGATTCGCTCGAACGCTGGCTGCTCGACGCGGAGCTGGAGCCGATCGGGGAGTAAGCCCCTCCGCTTGTTCAGACCTCTGTTCCGAGAGAGATCACCCGGTGCACGATCACGACAGCTTCCAATCCCGATGGCTCGGGGTCATCACCGTCGTGCTCACGCTGGGTGGGTGGACCATCGTGCCGGTCCTCATCAAGGAGTTCACCGAAGATGTGGACGGGTGGACCTCCAACGGCTGGCGGTACGGCTTCGCAGCGTTGCTCTGGATGCCCCTGCTCGTCTGGCGCCGGCTCCGCCGCGCCGGAAAGCCGGGCCTGTTCCGGGCCGCGCTGGCGCCGGGGCTGATCAACGCGGCGGCGCAGGTCTGTTTCACGATGTCGTTCTACCAGATCGACCCGGGGCTCGTCGCGTTCGGGCTGCGGGCCCAGATCGTCGCGGTCACGCTCGGCGCGGCGCTGATGTTCCCAACAGAGCGCGCCGTCATCCGCACGCGGGGTTTCGCGCTGGGCATGGCGCTGCTCCTCGTGGGCACGATGACGACGATCGGGCTGAGCGGTGAGTTCGGCGAGAAGTCCGGCACGCTGGGCGTGGTCCTCGCGATGCTCGCGGGCGTCGGGTTCGCTGGCTACGCGCTCGCGGTCCGGAAGTGCATGACGGGGTACGGCTCGATGGCGTCGTTCGCCGCGATCAGCCAGTACACCGCGGGCGCGATGGTCGTGCTGATGCTGGTCGTGGGCAAGGACAGCGGCGCGGTGGCGCTCTCGATGAGCGGGCCCCGCTTCGCGCTGTTCCTCTTCAGCGCCGTCATCGGCATTGCGCTGGGGCATGTGCTCTACTACATCTCGATCGACAAGTTGGGTGTCACGGTCTCGAGCGGCGTGATCCAGCTCCAGCCCTTCACCGTCGCGGCCCTGTCCTTCTTCTGGTTCGGGGAACGCCTGAGCGTGCTCCAGTGGCTTTTCGGGGGCCTCGCGGTCGCGGGTGCGATCGTGATGATCGTGGTGCAGCACCGCGTCAAGCAGCGGGCGCTCGCCGAGAGGGCTCCTGAGCCCGATCGGGACAAGGACGCGGACTTCGCGGATCTCCCGCCCGATGCCGTGGTGGCGATGGCGGCGACCCACGGAGAGACGCAGGCGGTGTTCGCGGGCGAGGCGGCGCGGGAAGATGACGATGAGCCGGAAGCGGTCGCGGTGGAGCCGTAGGATCCGGGCATGACCATGACCACCGAACCGGGGCTCGAGCCGTTCTCCATCGCCGGGCGCACCTTCGCCAGCCGCTTGTTCGTTGGGACGGGCAAGTACGCGTCCTATGAACTCATGCAGCAGTCGCTTGACGCGTCGGGGTGCGAGGTGGTCACGGTCGCTGTCCGCCGCGAGCGGCTCGTCAACGAGCAGGGCGAGAGCCTGCTCGATTTCATCGATACCTCGCGGTACACGATCCTGCCCAACACCGCGGGGTGCTTCGATGCCGACGATGCGGTGCGGGTCGCGAGGCTCGGTCGGGAACTGCTCGACCAACTCGATAATCCCGGCAAGGACTGGGTGAAGCTCGAGGTGCTGGGCGACAAGAAGACGCTGCTGCCTGACCCCGTCGGGACGATCGAAGCGACCAGGACGCTGGTTGCCGACGGGTTCAAGGTGCTCGTCTACACGAGCGACGACCCGATCAGCGCGCAGCGGATCAAGGACGCGGGGGCGGCTGCGGTCATGCCCGCGGGCTCGCCCATCGGGTCGGGGCAGGGCGTGCTGAACCGCAACAACATCGTGCTCTGCCTGGAGCTGCTCAAGCAGGGCGACGCGGACTACCCGGTGATCGTCGACGCGGGGGTGGGGTCGGCGAGCGATGTCTCGCTCGCGATGGAACTCGGTGCGGACGGCGTGCTGCTCAACACCGCGATCGCCCACGCGCAGCAGCCGGTGATGATGGCCCACGCGATGCGCAAGGCGTGCGAGGCGGGCCGGCAGAGCTACCTCGCGGGGCGCATCGCCAAGAAGCTGTACGCGACGGCGTCGAGTCCCATGGAGGGCGCGATCTCGTACATCCCGGGGGAGTGAGCAGGCGATCTGCGTTGCGAATGAAAAAGCCGGGCCCCTCGGGCCCGGCTTTCGTCGTGAGATGCAACCGCCTGCGTGACCGGATCAGCTGTTCTTCAGTGAATCGCGGATCTCGCGGAGGAGCAGGATGTCCTCGCTGGGGCTCTTGGGCGGCTCGGCTTCCTTTTCCTTCTCGAATTTCTTCGCGGCCGTGTTCATCGCCTTGATGACCATGAACAGCGCGAACGCGATGATGATGAAGCTGATCACGGCGTTGATAAACTCGCCGTACATGATCGCAACCTCGGCGATCTCCGTGCCGTCTTCCGCGACCGACGCGTCCTGCAGCACCAGTTTCAGATCGCTGAAATCGACATTCCCCAGCACCATGCCGATCGGGGGCATGATGACCTTGTCGACCAGCGTCTTGACGATCGTTCCGAACGCGGCCCCGATCACGATGCCGACCGCCATGTCGATCACATTGCCGCGCATCGCAAAGTCGCGGAACTCCTTGATCATGCCCATATTCAGTTTCCTCGTTCGCACACGGAGCCAGAGACCGGCCCTTGTGCAGAGGGCCGCCGGCTGTCCGGGAATCGGACCTCGGCACTATACCGCGAACTGTTCCCGTTCCGTGAGCAAACCACAAACCGATCACCACGCCCCATCCACTCGCCGGGGTGGGGGGCATAGACTCCCCCATACGCAATTCAAGACACGGGGGTCCCGATGAGAATCGTGTTCCTGAAAGAGTCCGACTCGGAAGAAACCCGGGTCGCCGTCTCGCCCGAGTCCGTCACCAGCCTGACCAACCTGAACGCCCAAGTCGTGATCCAGAGCGGCCTCGGCGAGGCCGTGGGCTGGAGCGACACCGAGTACACCAAGGCCGGGGCGTCCGTCGAATCCGATGCCGGTGCGCTGCTCGCGGAGCCCGCGTTGTTCCCGGCGGTGCAGGCGCCCCCGGCATCGGTCATCTCCCGGATGCCGCGTGGCTCCTTGTACGCGGGCTTTCTAGATCCCTTCAACAGGGGTGATCTGATCCAGGCGTTCGCGGAGGCGGGGGTGAGCGCGTTTAGCATGGAGATGGTCCCCCGGACGACACGCGCCCAGAAGCTCGACGCGCTGTCGAGTCAGCACAGCATCGCGGGCTACTACATGGTCCTGCTCGCCGCGGAGCGACTGGGCAAGGCCGTCCCGATGATGGCGACCCCCTCAGGCGTGATCCACCCGGCTCGCGTGCTCGTCATCGGGGCCGGGGTCGCGGGTCTGCAGGCGATCGCGACAGCGAAGCGGCTCGGCGCCCGCATCGAGGCGTTCGACACCCGACCCGCGGTGAAAGAGCAGGTCGAGTCGTTGGGCGCGAAGTTCATCGACATCGACCTGGGCGAAACGGGCGAGCAGGGGGGGTATGCGAAAGAGCTGACCCCCGAGCAGCAAGCCAAGCAGCGGGAGGGCATGGTCAAGGCCCTCGAGCGGGCGGACATCGTGATCACGACCGCCGCCCTGTTCGGACGCCCCGCGCCGGTGGTCATCACCGACGACATGCTGCAGCGGATGAAGGCGGGCTCGCTGATCGTTGACTACGCCGTCGCGACGGGCGGCAATGTCGAGGGCTCGGTCGCGGGTGAGGAGGTCACCCTCCACGGGGTCCGCGTCATCGGCCTGAAAAACTACGCCGGGCGCGTCGCGCTCGATGCGAGCCGGATGTACGCGAACAACATCGCGGGCCTCGCCCAGATCATCTGCGACCGGGAGAACAAGGCGTTCAAGATCGACCGTGACGACGACATCGTCGCGGGCTCGTTGATCACACACGATGGCGAGATCGTCAACGAGCGCATCCGCGAGTTGCACGCCGCGTCTGCTTGAGAACAGTCAGCCGCACCCGGTTCCGGGTCGCGGGTCCGTCCGCCGTCCTCTGTAAAGGACACCACGCATGTTTCTGACATACGCGTTCATCTTCCTCCTCGCGATGATGCTCGGGGTCGAGCTGATCCGCAAGGTGCCCGCCCAGCTCCACACGCCGCTCATGAGCGGGTCCAACGCGATCAGCGGTATCAGCCTCATCGGCGCGATGGTCGTCGTCGCGACCGCGGGGATGAGCCGGCTCGCGATGCTCCTCGGCGGGCTCGCGGTCGCGTTCGCCGCGATCAATGTCGTGGGGGGGTATGTCGTCACCGACCGCATGCTGGCGATGTTCCACAGCGGCAAGAAGGGCGGGGGGGCCTGATATGACCATCATCGCAACGATCCTGCTGCTCGTCGCGGGCATCTGCTTCATCATGGGCCTCAAGCTGCTCGGCAAGGGACAGACGGCGCGCCGGGGAAACATCGTCTCCGCGGCCGGCATGGGCGCCGCGGTTCTCGGGACGCTGATCTCCATCCTCGACCAGCAGTCCGCGTCGTCGTTCTTTGGGGGCGGTCTCGACGCGCCGTTCGTCTGGGTTCTCGCGGGCCTGCTCATCGGCACCGTCGTCGGCATCCCCGCGGCGAAGCTCGTCAAGATGACCGCGATGCCCGAGATGGTCGCGCTGTTCAACGGCTCGGGCGGCATCGCCAGCCTCCTGATCGGATGGGGCGAGATCCAGAAGTCCTGGGCCGAGTCCGCCGTTCTCGCGGACGCGAGCGAGGGCGTGGAGCGGTCCGCGATGGCGGCGCCCGATCCCGTCGTGCAGGACACGCTCGCGTCAACAGCGGACCAGCTCGCGCACGCGGCGGTCGCGTCCCTGTCGGCGTTCTCCGCCGCGTCGATCTTCCTCGCGATCCTCATCGGCGGCGTGACCTTTACCGGCAGCCTCATCGCGTTCGGAAAGCTGAGCGGCAAGATCAAGTCGCAGCCCCTGCTCTATCCGGGGCAGCGGATCGTGAATGTCCTGCTGCTGGGCGTGCTCATCGCCTGCGGGGTCTGGATCGCGGTCGATCCGCTCGCGACGGCACCCGTTTACATCGCGGTCGTGCTCTCGTTCGTGCTCGGCGTCGCCTTCGTCGTCCCCATCGGGGGCGGGGACATGCCCGTCGTCATCAGCCTGCTGAACTCCTATTCGGGCCTCGCGGCCTGCGCCGCGGGTTTCGCGGTCGACAACACCCTGCTGATCATCACCGGTGCCCTCGTCGGCGCCAGCGGTCTCATCCTCACCCGCATCATGTGCCTGGCGATGAACCGCAGCCTCCCGAATGTGCTCTTCTCGGGCTTCGGCGCCGCGGAGACCAGCGGGCCCTCGGGCGACGGCGAGCAGAAGGAAGCGAAGATCCTCACGCCCGACAAGGCGTTCTACATGCTCGAGGCCGCGCAACGCGTCATCTTCGTCCCCGGCTACGGCATGGCGGTCGCGCAGGCGCAGCACGCGGTGAAGGAACTCGCGCAGCTGATGGAGAAGAACGGGACGGAAGTCCAGTTCGTCGTGCACCCCGTCGCGGGGCGCATGCCGGGGCACATGAATGTTCTCCTCGCAGAGGCGGATGTCCCCTACGAGAAGCTCTGCGAACTCGACGATGTCAACCCGACGATGGAGTCGGTCGATGTCGCGATCGTGCTCGGCGCCAACGATGTCGTCAACCCGCTCGCGATGGAGCCCGATAGCCCGATCGCGGGCATGCCCATCGCGGAGGTGCACCGCGCCAAGACGGTCTTCACCCTCAAGCGTTCGATGCGCTCGGGATACGCGGGCATCGACAACCCGTTGTTCTACCTCGACAACAACTACATGGTCCTGGGCGACGCGAAGGCGACGATCCAGGCGCTCGCCGATGAATTCAAGGGCGAGGAGTGAGCATCCACCCCGTCCCGGGGCACCGGGGCGGGGTCATTCGGGCTTCCGGGCGCGCACCGCGAGGAACATCGGGATCTCCAGGCGCGCCCGATTCTCTTCGTCGGCCCGCGGGCCCGGCGCGCTCTCCCGAGGGCTGACCCACTCGTCGAGGCGATCGAGCACCAGGCCGGCATCAGCCGCGGCGCGCACGATCGCGGAGATCGGACGATGGAATGTCGTCGTCGTGACGGCATCTCCGCCCGAGGATGCGGCGCCCGGGTTCATCGTGATCTCCACCGAAGACGGGGACATGTACGCGTCGACGCGTCGGAACTGCCGCTGGTGCTCCGGGCGATCACCGATCCAGCCCCAGGCGGTCTGCCGCGGCGAGCGGAACGCGGGGTGGAGCATGACACCCACGAACACGCCGCCCTCGCGGAGAGCGCCCGCCGCGCCGCGCAACGCGGCCTCGAGGTCATCGATGTTCATCAGCGCCATCAGGCAGGCCGCGGCGTCGAATGTGCGCTCGCCCGCGATCGCTTCGATCGCCCGCGCGTCGCCCTCGGCATACTCGATCCGTCCGTCCGCGTCGCCCTCGGCGCGCGCTCGCTCGATCAGGCCCGGGGCCGCGTCGAAGGCGAACACCGAGGCGCCGCGCGCCGCGAGCGCCCGGCTGAGCACGCCCTGCCCGCACGCGATGTCCAGGATCGTGCGCCCGCCCAGATCGCCCAGGGCGTCGGTGAGCAGGTCGACCGTCCCCGGGAGCAGGACCCGCTCGTAGAGGTCGTTGCCCTTCCCCCCGATCAGGTCGTCGTACCACTCGCTGACATTGTCCCAGTGGGTGGGCTTCGCCTCGCCCTCAGCCGTGATGGTCTTCGCGGGCGCTGCGCCCTTGGGGGGCTTCTTTCCGACGAGTTCGTAGAACGGCGCGGGCGCCGGGCAGCTGTGCTTCTCCTTGATCCCGCTCAGCGGGTGCTCGAACGAAACCTCTGCGAGATGCAGCGCGACGCGGGGGATGTCCTCGCGGCGTGACCGATAGGCGCGGTCCCCCGCGACAGGGGTGCCCGCTTCGGACATGTGCGCACGGAGCTGGTAGGGATGGTCCGTCTCGGCGCGGAGGCGGACGAGCGTGAGGCCGTCCCGCGTCGCGACGGGGCGCACATGGGTGACCGTCGCGCGCGGTTTGTCGGGCCCGGCGGGTGCGGCCTCGTGGTCGTCGATCGATTGCCCGACGCCGCGCGCGTTCTCGATCATCCGGGTGCGGATCGTTGTCGGCGGGGTGGCGGGGTCGATCTCGCCCTCGATCAGCGCGAGGTAGACGCGATCGGTCGCGCGGCTGCGGAACTGGCGGCGGAACGACTCGGTGGCCTCATCCGTGCGCGCAAAGACGAGCACGCCCGATGCGTCGCGGTCGATCTCGTGGACCGGGAAGACGCGCAGGTTGCGCTCTCTCCGACGCTTGAGTTCTTCGCGCGTGAGGTCGAGGGCGGTGGCGCTGCGTGAGCGCACCGCGGCGGTGACGACGCCGACGGGCTTCTTGACGACGACGAAGTGTTCTTCGAGATGCAGGATCTCGATGGAGTCGGGGCCGTGGTCGGGCCCACCGCGACCCGGGGGCATGCCCCGATCGCGTCCCCCACGCGGGAAGGGCTTTCCGGGTCGCCCGCCCTGACGGGGGTTGGGGCCTCGCCTGTTGTTGTAGGGACTGTTGCGGGGTGAATCGTTTCTCGGCGAGCTTCGGCGGTTGGGGCGGTCGCCTCCGCGGCTGTCGCGCGGGTTATTCATGGGCGGTGCGATGATCGGTGCTCCTGACGGCGGCGGCGGCATCGAGTTGATCGAGCAGCCAACCGGCGAAATCGGTCTTCGGGATGGTCCCGTCGGTCTGGGCGATCGGTTCTCCTCCGCGTTGCAGGATGGTCGCTTCGATGCGGTCGGCGTCCATCGTTTCGAGGGGATTTGCGACGATGAAGTCGATGCCCTTGCGTTCGAGCTTGCCTCGGGCGGAGGCGAGCATGGTTTCGGCGGGCTCGAGCGCGAATCCGACGAGGAGCTGATCGCCCCGGGCCCGTTCGGCGCAGCCCTTGAGCAGATCGGGGGTCGGTCGGAGCTGAAGCGAGAGCTCGTCGGATCCCCGGCGCCACTTGGTGTCCTGCGCATCGTCGGGAACGACGGGTGTGAAATCGGAGACGGCGGCGGCCATGATCAGCATATCGCACCAGGGCAGGTGCTCGACGAGCAGGGCCTCCAGATCCGCGGTGGACTGAAACCGGTGGACCTCGATCGCGTCGGATGAGGGACTCGGGAGAATCGCGTGCGGCCCGACCAGGGTCCTGACATCCCATCCCCGTGAGGCGGCAGTCTCGGCGAGTGCGGCCCCGAGCCTTCCGCTGGATCGGTTCCCGAGGAACCGCACCGCGTCGATGGGCTCGTGCGTCGGACCGGCGGTAATCAGGAGTCTCATGGTCGCTTTCGTGCGTGGGGTGGTGGAACCAGATCGGAGAACGCGCTCCAAGAGGATAGAGGGGCGGGCAACCCGGTTCCGCGTGCTCGGCGAGGAAAGTCCCATCCGATCAGCGGTTCCGTGGGCATCGGTCGGCTAGAAGGATCCGCGGGACGCTGGTGCCGGTATAGTTGAAGAAGCACGGCGATCGCGGAACCGAGCGGGAGCGCTCGGGCGCTGTCGCCGCCCACCCTACGCGCCGGGCCCCCTCGGGCGGCCTGCCGGGAGAGCTTCGCTTCGTATGGCACGATCAAAGAAGAAACTGGGCGAGATCCTCGCCAACGCGGGCATGGTGTCGGCCGACGATGCCAACAAGGCCGCGAAGGCTGGCAAGAAGAGCAACAAGCGCGTCGGCGAGGTGCTGATCGAGGAGGGCAAGGTCAAGCCCGAGCAGGTCGCGCAGGCGCTCGCGAAGCAATTCGGGTTTGAGTATGTCGATCCGAATACGGAGCCGCACTCGTCGCAGATCAACCTCGACGCGATCGACAAGCAGCTGATCAAGAAGTACCTCGTCCTCCCGATGGGTGAGTCGAACGGCAAGCTCCAGCTCATCGTTCATGACCCGATGAACATGGAGTTGATGGACAACCTGCGGTTCAGGCTCAACAAGGATCTGGACCTGAAGATCGCGAGCAGAGCGGGGATCAAGCGGTTCCTCGACGCGAAGGAAAGCGGGACGGCGCCCGTCGCGCAGCAGGAGAGCCTGGTCACCGACTCGATCGACCGGACGATCGACCGCTCGGTGGACCGGTCGATGGACAAGTCGATCGATGTCGCGGGAGAGGACTCGCCCGTTGTCCGGCTCGTGAACCGGATCCTCTCCGAAGCGGTGCGCATCCGTGCGAGCGATATCCATGTCGAGCCCATGGCGGACCGAGTTCGCCTGCGCTACCGCATCGACGGTGTGTGCGTGGAGCGGGACAACCTGCCCAAGCGGATGCAGAACGCGGTGCTCAGCCGTCTGAAGCTGATGGCGGGCGTCAACATCGCGGAGAAGCGGATCCCGCAGGACGGGCGTATCAAGCTCCCGGTCGACGACGCGGTCATCGACTATCGCGTGTCGGCTTGCCCGGCGTATCACGGCGAGAGCGTGGTATGCCGTATCCTGCGTCCTGACGCGGTGCGGATCGGGCTTCCGAATCTCGGGTTTGAGCCCGATAACCTCGACGCGTTCAACAAGATCATCCGCAAGCCCAACGGGATCTTCCTGGTGACGGGGCCCACCGGTTCGGGCAAGACGACGACGCTGTACACGGCGCTCGATGTGCTCAACAGGCCCGACCGGAAGATCATCACCGCGGAAGACCCGGTCGAATACAACTTCGAGGGGATCAACCAGTGCCAAGTCCGCGAGGGGATCGGGCTGACCTTCAGCGCGATCCTGCGGTCGATGCTGCGTCAGGCGCCCAACATCATCCTGGTGGGTGAGATCCGGGACCGGGAGGTGGGCGAGATCGCGATCCAGGCGGCGCTCACGGGCCACCTGGTGTTCTCGACGCTCCACACCAACGACGCGCCCAGCGCGATGACCCGTCTGATCGACATGGGTATCAAGCCCTTCCTCGTCGCGTCATCGATCCAGGCGGTGATGGCGCAGCGGCTCATCCGGATCCTCTACGACCCCAGCAAGGTGCTCGCGGAGGAGGCGGACCTGGATCCGAAGTACCTCAGGCTGATCGGGCTGAGCAAGGAGGAGGCGCTCGGCAAAGTCTACAAGCCCGTGGATGCGCCCGAGGCGCCGGGCGGGTACAAGGGGCGCCGCGCGATCTTCGAGCTGCTGCAGATGAACAGCGAACTCCGCGATCTCGCGTTCAAGATGGCGCCGGTGGCGGAGCTCCGCAAGGCCGCGCTTGCGGCGGGGATGCGTCCGCTCGTGGAGGACGGGAAGAAGAAGGTGCTCCGCGGGATGACGACACCCGACGAGGTGGCGCGCGTGAGCCAGGTGGATCAGCTGGACTGATCGAGTGAGTGACAGCGCCCCGTCGGGGATGGACCGTCGGGCGAATGGAGATCGGTGATGTCAACGATTCAGATCGACCGTCTGCTCGACACGGTGGTCAAGCTCGACGCGAGCGACCTGCACCTGACGGTGGGGCGGCAGCCGACCATCCGCATCAGCGGCGGTCTGCGGAACCTGCAGACCAAGGTGCTCGACTCGGACGACATGGTGACGCTGATGAAGTCGATCACCCCCGAGCGGAACCAGCAGGAACTGCAGGAGGAAGGCGGCACCGACTTCGGTTTCGCGTACGGCGAAGCGGCCCGCTTCCGCGTGTCGGTGTTCAGGCAGAAGGGTGATCTGGCGCTCGTGCTCAGGCAGATCCCGAACCGCCTGCTCACCTTCGAGCAGATCGGTCTGCCCGATATCTGTAAGGACCTGATCAGGCGTCCCCGCGGGCTGTTCCTCGTCACGGGCCCGACGGGCTCGGGCAAGACGACCTCGCTCGCGACGATGATCGACTACATCAACCAGTACATGGATCACCACATCATCACGATGGAAGATCCGATCGAGTACTACCACAACCACAAGAAGTCGATCGTGAACCAGCGTGAAGTGGGCAACGATGTGCCCAACTTCGCGGAAGCGCTGCGCCGGGCGCTGCGTCAGGACCCCGATGTGATCCTCGTGGGCGAGATGCGGGACCTTGAGACGATCGAAGCGGCGGTGCGGGCGGCCGAGACGGGCCACCTCGTGTTCGGGACGCTCCACACGACGGGGGCGGCAAAGACGATCGACCGCCTGGTGGACGCGTTCCCGGTGAGCCAGCAGAACCAGATCCGGGTGCAGCTGTCGACGGCGCTGATTTGTGTACTCAGCCAAGTGCTGATGAAGCGGGTGGATACCAAGGGGCGCGTCGCGGCGTACGAGTTCCTCGTGGTCACCCCCGCAATCGCGAACCTCATCCGGGACAACAAGTCGTTCCGCATCGATTCGTCGATCCAGACGGGCAAGAAGTACGGCATGCAGCTGCTGGATGACCACCTGTGGAGCCTGTACTCCCGCGGCATGATCGCAGCGGAGGAGATGATCGACAAGGGCAAAAATCAGGCTGACCTGAGAGACAAGGTGCTCCAGGCGGGTGGGACGATCAACCGTCCGGAGCTCGCGGATGAAGGCGGGGCGGAGGAATAGACCCCATCCGCAAGATTTGATTGGGTAAAGTACGGTTATTTTGGGCTGTAGACAGGGCAAAAGTTCGAATGTCCTGTTGCAAAGCCCGCTTGATTTCGATACAGTGCGGGTGAACCGTTGGCCGTGCCGTCCGAATCGGATGGATGTCCGGTGCTTCTTGGCGTCGCCTTGGTGCGGTTCCGGGTTGGGCCGAGACAGGTCGCGCGGAGCGCTTGGGTAAGGAGTTGGCGGTGCCGACACTTCCGGTTTCGGAGCTCAAAGGTCGCAAGCTGGGTCGCGTGTTGACCAAGTTGGGGTATTGCACGCGCGAGCAGGTGCACGAGGCGCTGGCGATCCAGAAGACCAAGAAGGACAAGATCGGGAAGATCCTGATCGATCTCGGGTATGTGAACGAGACGCAGGTCTCAGAGGCGCTGGCGGGTCAGGCCGGGATGGAGTACCGGGACCTGGAGGGCTTCGAGATCCCTGAAGAGGTGGTCGACGCGATCCCGGCGGAGAACGCGAACGCGTACGGGATCGTCCCGATCGAGTACGAGCCCTCCCGGAAGTTCCTCCGGGTGGCGCTCAAGAGCCACGCGAATTTCCAGGCGGTCGATGACCTGCGGCTGCTGATGGGGTTCACGGTCGAAGCGGTGGTGGCGGACCCCGCCGCGGTCGACGCGCTGATCGAGAAGCACTACGCGAGCCGCTCGAGCGCGATGACGGATCTCGTCAGCGGCATGGCGTCGGACGAGAAGTTTGCGTCGCTGGCGCAGGCGGGCGACCAGTCGATCGACCTCGATGCGGTGCTGGAGGCGGCGGACGACAACCAGATCGTCAAGCTGATCAACCTCGTGCTGCTGCAGGCGATCAAGGACCGCGCCTCGGACATCCACTTCGAGCCCTTCGAGCACGAGTTCAAGATGCGGTACCGCATCGACGGGGTGCTGTACGAGATGGTGCCCCCGCCCAAGCACTTGGGGCCCGCGATCACGAGCCGCGTGAAGGTCATGGCGAACCTGGACATCGCGGAGCGTCGCCTGCCTCAGGACGGGCGTATCGAGCTCACGGTGGGCGGGAATCCGATCGATCTCCGCGTCGCGATCCTTCCGACGATCTACGGCGAGTCGTGCGTGATGCGTGTGCTGGACCGGTCGAATGTCGAGTTGAGCCTCGATCGCGTCGGTCTCCGCGAGGACGATCTCGAGACCTTCGGCCGGCTGATCCGCAAGCCCAACGGGATCGTGGTCGTGACGGGCCCGACCGGTTCGGGCAAAACGACGACGCTCTACGCGGCGCTGGCGCGGCTGAACGATATCGAGACGAAGATCCTGACCGCTGAGGACCCGGTCGAGTACGACATCGATGGGCTGTGCCAGTGCCAGGTGAACCCCGACATGGGGCTGACTTTCGCGAAGCTGCTTCGTTCGTTCCTGCGTCAGGATCCCGATGTGATCCTCGTGGGCGAGATCCGCGACCTTGAGACCGCGTCGATCGCGGTGCAGGCGTCGCTGACGGGCCACTTGGTGCTCTCGACGCTGCACACCAACGACGCGCCGAGTTCGATCATTCGCCTGGTCGACCTGGGGCTCGAGCCCTTCCTGCTGACCGCGACCATCGAGGGCGTGGTGGCGCAGCGACTGGTGCGCCGTCTCGATCCGACGATCAAGGAGGCGTACACGCCCAGCGAGGAAGAACTGCTCGAACTCGGGCTGCGTCCGGAGGATGTCTCGGGACGGCAGTTCTACCGCCCGAGCCGGACGGACCGGGTGGGCGGCGGGTACAAGGGCCGCCTCGCGCTGTACGAGATCATGGAGATGGACGACGACATGCGCGAGTTGGTGATGAAGGAAGCGAGCACCTCGGTGCTGCGCGACCACGCCCGGCGTCGCGGGATGCGGAGCCTGCGGGAGAGCGGGATGCTCGCGATCTATGACGGGCTGACCACGATCGACGAGGTGGTGCGCGAGACGCTGGGCGAGGAATGAGCGGGTGGATTGTCCCGGGATGGGGCCCGGCGCGTGAGCGTCGGGCGTCCGGGCCGTTGGAGATTTCGGCATGCCGACCTTTCAATACGAGGCTCTGAACGCTGCTGGGAAGCAGCAGCGCGGGACGATCGAGGCGTCCAACAGCGAGGAGGCGATCCAGCGGATCCGCAACCAGCAGCTGTTCCCGACGACGGTCAAGCCCGCGAAGTCCTCGAAGAAGGACACCAGCGCCGGCGGCGACGAGGCGGCGGCGAAGAAGAAGAAAAAGAAGAAGAAGGGCGGCGGCATCGCGATCGGCGGTGTGAGCAAGAAGCAGCTCACGCTGTTCACGCGCCAGCTCTCGACGCTGCAGGACGCGGGCCTGCCGCTGCTGCGCTCGCTTCAGATCCTCGAGGGGCAGCAGAAGCCGGGCCTGATGAAGAATGTCGTGGGGGGCGTCGTCGAAGAGGTCGAGGGCGGCTCGTCGCTCTCCGACGCGATGGCGAAGTACCCCAAGGCCTTCGATGTGCTCTACACCAAGATGGTGCACGCGGGCGAGATCGGCGGCGTGCTGGACATCATCCTCCAGCGTCTCGCCGAGTTCATGGAGAAGGCGCAGCGGCTCAAGAGGAAGATCAACGGCGCGATGGTCTACCCGATCGCGGTCATCCTGATCGCGATGGTGATCCTGACGGCGATCATGATCTTCATCATCCCGAAGTTCGAGGAGATCTTCGCGGACTTCGGGGTGAACCTGCCCGGTCTGACGGTGTGGCTGATCGACACCAGCCGGTGGGTCGCGGGTCAGCAGGCTGGGCAGAAGATCCAGGGCTTCTGGTTCGTGCTGTGCGCCCCGTTCGTGGCGCTGATCTTCTGGAAGGTGATCCGGAAGACCAAGCCCGGCAAGGCGGTGACGGATGTCCTTCTGCTGTGGACGCCTGTGTTCGGGAACCTGATCCGCAAGACGACGATCGCGAAGTTCACGCGGACGCTGGGCACGCTGATCGGGGCGGGCGTGCCGATCCTCGACGCGGTGACGATCACCGCGGAGACGAGCGGCAACTTCGTCTTCGAGCGTGCCCTCCGGAAGGTGCACGACTCGATCCGCGAGGGCGAGACCTTCGCCGAGCCGCTGCGGGCCTCGAAGACCTGCGACGGCATCGTGATCAACATGATCGATGTGGGCGAGGAGACGGGCGAGCTCGACGCGATGCTGATGAAGATCGCGGACAACTACGACGAGGAGGTCGATGTCGCGGTCGCGGCGCTGGTCTCGCTGCTGCAGCCCATCATGGTCATCGTGCTGGGCGGCATCATCGGGACGATCATCATCGCGATGTTCCTCCCGCTCGTCGAGATGATCAACTCGCTGAACGCCGGATGACGGAAGGGACCCGCGCGATGCGCACGCAGACCGGACATCACGACGCCGCCTCGGGGCTCCCGGCGGTACGACGCGCCGCACGCCCGCGTCGCGGCTTCACGATCGTCGAGATCCTCGTGGTCATCGTGATCATCCTCGTCATCGTCGGGCTCACCTTTGTCTCGATCAACGCGGCGGTGGGGGGCGGACGCCTCCAGGCGGAACGCACCACGGTGCAGGGCCTCGCGCTCGCGGTCGAGCAGTTCACCCAGCAGTTCGGCTTCCCACCTCCGCTCGTGCAGGACGGCATCCAGGGCGTGGGCGGCGCGATGACCGTGCCCCCGGTGACGATCGATCGCGCCGGGTCGGTTTCGCAGGGGTTCCCGCTCGTGGTTCCTCCGTCCAATCCGCAGATCCGGGCCGCGGCGGTGTACAACCCCGCGTATCTGCCCAACCGCCGGTTCCTGGAGGGGTTGCCTCTCGGGGGCGGGGCGCCCTCGCTCCAGCAGACGATCGATCGGTACCAGATCGGGACGCCCGCGTGGCGCGAGGCGAACCAGCGGTACAGCAAGTACTCGCTCGCGTATTACCTCTCCGGGGCGCTGCCGTCCGCGGTGGACGGGATCGACGGGCCCGGCATGGTCCGTCCGCTCGGGGACGGGACCTTCGAGGGCGTGACCGCGGTGTCCAACAGCGCACTCGAGACCGACGGGCGATCCACCTCTCGGAACCGGTTCGATCCGTTTTACGAGTCGGATCGGGGTTCGGGGCGGGTCGTGCGTGAGTACTTCGACCTCAACGAATACCGCGAGAACGCCAACGACCCGACGCTGACGATCGGTGACCCGTCCGCGGAGACGGACTGGCGCCACGCGGCGATCGTCGACGGGAACGGGAAGGCGTACCGCTATTACCGCTGGGAGCCGCTCAGCGAGACCTACGGCGTCCAGGTGACGGCGACCTGCCAGCTGAACATTCCTTATGTCCTGCTCGACGATGACGCGCTGGAACGGCTGATCACCGCGGGCGCGGGCAACGCTGCGACGATCGATGTCACCGGAGGGAACGCGGAGCTCCGCGGCGCCCGCTGGGCGATCGTCGGGGCCGGGCCCGACGGGCTGTTCGGCACGGAGCCCTTCGAGACGCTGCGGGCCAACCTGGATCGCCCCGAGACGGGGACGACCGAGGCGGACTACCGCGCCCTCGCGAAGCAGGACAACATCGTGGAGGTGGGGCGGTGAGCACGAGCCGGTGTGACAACTCGAGGGCTCGCGGCTTCACGCTCATCGAGCTCATCGCGGTGGTGACGCTGCTGCTCGTGGTGCTGGGCATCGCGGTGCCGGCCTTCACGGGCATGGTCAACGCGTCCGAGCAGTCGCTCGCGGAGAACACGCTGCGCGTCGGCGTCACCGTTGCGCGGGACATGGCGGTCCTGAACGGACGCGACTCGGGGCTCCTGTTCACCCGTGAGGCGAACGGTCGCACGCGGCTCATCCCGGTCATCAAAGTCGGGGAAATCGAGGACGCGGCTTTCAATCCTCTCGACGGGAGCCTGCAGCCGAACTCGCCGGTCATCACGCGGGATGTCTATGCGCCGGTGCCCTTCTCGACCCCGCTTCAGATGCCGCGCGGCTGGACGCTCGCGGGGTACGCGGAGCCCGGCTCGATCGACGCGGCGACCTCCAGCAACAACGCGGTGTTCACGGAGGGCTGGTATGACTCGATCGCGTACGGCGACACGGGGCGGAACCTGATCCAGCCCCCGGCGATCGATCCGGTCCGGGATGCCGGTCACTGGATCCTCCCGGAGACGGCCTACTTCGACCGTTTCATGCAGGGCCCGGGTTCGGGCGAGGTCCCCAACGGGTTCACGCCTTCGGTGTCGAGCGCGATCGACATCAACCGCACACCGCGGCAGAGCTTCATGGTCCGTTTCGACGCGACGACCGGCGCGATGTCGCGGGGCGGGCGTCCCGCGCTCGTGCTCGATCCTCGTCCGACCTCGCTGGGGCGCGGGGCTTTCGTCGGTCCGACGCGCTGGATGCGCGCGGACCGGGTCGAGGACTACGAGGCGTGGGTCGATCGGGTGCTCGTCTCGCAGGACCTCGACGGGAGCATGACGGTCGATCCGTTCGATCGCGAGCTTCGGCTCACGGCGCTCGGCAATTTCTCCAACGACACCGTGCTCGCGGGCGCGGTCTCCCGGCTCGCGATCTTCGAGGAGCGGGACCTGCTGTCGGGTCTCGGCGCGTCGGGTCCGAACCGCGAGACGGGCTGGATCTACCAGCCCATCGAGGAGGACGGGCGCATCGCGTTCGACATGGACATCTACGCGGGATCGCAGCTCATCACCGACCCCGAGGATGTCCGCCTGGGCATCACGCGCTGGGTGCAGGGCGACACGAACTTCCTCGCGATGGGGACCTTCGAGAGCGACGGGGACGGGGACACCAATGTCTACGGCGATCTCGAGTCGAACGGCAACCCCGCGGATGCGCCGCTCGCGCGGATCTACTTCATCCATCCCGGCACGGGCGAACTGACGGAGGTGCAGCGATGAATCAGCCGCACGCAGAGGGTGTCGCGCGCCGCGGCCGTGTCTCGACTCGCGGCTTCTCGCTCATCGAGGTGCTCATCGCGGTGCTCGTGCTGGGCGTGGGCCTGCTGGGCCTCGCGTCGGTCTTCCCGGTGGTGATCAGCCAGCAGCGTGACGCGACGGATGTGATCCGGGGCGGGGTCGCGTCCAACGCGATCCGCGACCAGATCCGGTCCAACCCCGATATCGCGCGGGAACTGCTGAGCCAGGACGGGCTGGTCGATCGGGACGAGCCCGATCTCGATGGGGACCGCACGCCCAACGATCCGAACGACAGCGATCTCGATAACAACAACGACGGGATCCCGGACTCCTTCGACACGATCGGGCCCGGTGAGCCCGTGTTCGGCTGGCACACCCAGTATGACCCCAACGCGAATCCCAACGCGCTCGAGCAGCGGTTCAATCCGCTGACGGGGTATTCGTACCTGTGGGAAGCGGACTGGAACTGGAGCCGGAACGCGCAGACCGCCGAGCGCCGGTACACCTCGATCGGGGCGAACCTGCTGCAGCAGTATGTGGGCGACGGCGGGGTGTACTACCGCGACCCGGTGGAGCGCGGCATCGCGGGCGTGGGGGCGAATGTGCCCGACCTGCCGATGGCCGCTCGTCTGTACCCGCGCCCGTATTCGAGCCCGGGAGAGCTGCGGGACGGCCCGCTGTATGTCTGGGACTTCGTGCCCCGCCGCACGCCCAGCGGGAGTGTGCAGTTCGCGGTCTTCGTGCGACGCATCGACACCGGCATCCGCCTGGGCAACGGCGTCTCGCTCTCCGAGACGCTCACCGATCCCGGGTCGTACGGCATCTTCGCGGTGGCGCGCGATCCCGCGACGCGGCTCCCGACCCTCGACGGGACGGGCGAGTACGCGGTGCCGGTGTCCGCGAAGGCGGAGCCCGTTCCCTCGAGCGAGTATCCCTTCCGCCCCGAGTTCAGGGGCACCCCTGTCGTCCCGGTTCTTCTCGACGGTCTCCGCGTGAGTCTCGGTGCGAACACGACCGAGGTCGGCACGGCCCAGTCTCTCGAGGAGCTGCGCACGCTCGCGAGCGTGGGGCAGCGGTTCGTCGACAACCTGGGTGTCGTCCGAACGGTCGTCGAGGTCCTCGGGGAGCGGGGCAACGGTCTGGACCTCCGCGTTGAGCCCGCCTTCTCGCTGGGACAGCTGTTCCCCTCATACGACAACGCGATCGGCCTTTCCTATCCGCAGAACGAGGGGGCGCGGGTCGGCAAGCTCCGGCAGATCGTCTTCACGCCCCAGCAGCCGGTCGATGTCTTCGTGATGGAGTTCAACCAGTGATGCATCTGCGCGAACGAGACATCCCGAGCCGGTCCGCCGCCCCGAGCGTGCGACGGGCCTTCACGCTGGCGGAGATCGTCGTCGCGATCGGTCTGCTCGCGATCGTGGGCGTGGTGATCGGAACGATCTTCGCCGCGGTGGGCGACACGGTGACGCAGGGGCGCGAGGTCAGCAACCTCAACCGCTTCGTGGCGCGGGTCGAGCGCACGATGCGGCGCGATTTCGAGAACATGGTCCGCGAGAACGGGTTCATGGTCATCCGCAACGAGACGACCAACCTCTACAACGGGAACCGGCCCACGGCGCTGCCCGTGGCGCTCACCGTCACCGATCCCAACCCCAGGCCCCGCCGCATCGACGAGATCATGTTCTTCTCCCGCGGGGACTTCACCAGCAAGCGCACCCCCCTCCACCCCGACATGATCGCGAAGAGCGATGTCGCGCGGGTCTACTACGGGCACGGCCAGCAGCTCCCCGAAGACCTCGGCGCCGATCCCAACAACCCCGATTACACCACGCCCTACGCCCGCCCCCGCATCGACGAGCCCATGATCGGCTTCCCGAACGCGCGGCTCGGGCAGCCCTCGTCGCTGGGCGTCGTCAACCCCAACGAGTTCGCGAGCGACTGGGCGCTGCTGCGGCATGTGACGCTGCTCGTCCCCCGGCGCACCGGCGTGCAGGAACTGCCCGACCAGGTGCTCGGGTTGCAGCCCAACATCGATCCCGCGGCCTATTACCGCGTCGCGGATTCGTCGCGGCAGGTGGCGCTCGCGCCCGCGGCGCAGAGCGCTTTTCGCTCGATCTCGGGGACCGTGCCCTACGAGGATTACCCCCTCACCAACTCTGGGCAGATCCTGCAGACCGATCCGATCGGGCGGAACATCCGCCCCTTCAACGGGTTCACGGCGCTGCTCGGGACCGACGAGACGCGTGCCCGTCCCCTGTTCACCTCGGGTCTGGTGGATGTCGCGGTCACCTCGCTCGATGAGATCCGCGCGACGGTGACGAGGCCCTGGGGGCGCCCGAACCCGGGATCGACGATCATCGCGGAGTTCGGCCCACGCACCTGGACCGCTCACGATTTCACCTCCAACAACGACCGCTTCGGGTTCGATGCGGCCCGCGCCTACTCCGGAACCGATGGGCGTGAACGCGTCGGCACGCCCTTGTTCCAGCTCAACGGGAATGCTTACGGCTCGGGGCCTGCGCCGCGACCCCAGACCCAGCAGGAGTGGATGCTCGATGCGCTGCCCAGCGTCGCGTACGACCCGGTGAACGGGTCGCCCGATCAGTCGGGGTACCGCGTGCGGTTCGAGGATGTGCCCCCCCGGGTCTATATCGAGCCCGGGCTCGCGGACAACGACCCCGAGGTGCGCCGGCGCGTCGCGATCGAGCAGGCGGACCAGGAGATGCTCGCGTCCAGTGTCTTCGTGCCACGGTGCACGGAGTTCATCGTCGAGTTCAGCTTCGGGATCGTTGACCGCCGCGACGGCGAGCCGACCTACGGGCAGCAGCTCTGGCACGGCTTGCAGCGCCGCGCTCCCAACGGGGATGTCATCGTCGATGAATTCTGGAACCGCTGGGACAATGTGCCCCTGCAGGACTTCGCGAACCCGCAGACGCCGGACCAGTTCGGCATCCGCGGTGCGCTGCCCGATGATGCGTTCGATGACGGGAACCTGCCCCAGAACGCGTCTCCGGACCAGGGGTTCATCGACCCCGAGATCCTCGACCTGATCCGCGTGCAGACGCGGTTCCCGCCCGACGGGACGCCTCAGGACGACACGATCGCGGAGTATTGCTTCGGCTACACCTACCGCGATTTCAACACCGACACCGACGGCGACGGCGCGCGGGCGGGCGACGAGGACGATATCGACCGCACCTGGCCCTGGCCGACCACCGTGCGGATCACGATGCGTTTCGTGGATCCGGGCGATCTCGAGCGTGAGCAGACCTTCCAGTTCGAGTTCCGCGTCCCGGCGCTCGAGGGGAGGCTGTGATGCGTGCGAACGGTCAGCGAACGAGCCGAGATGCGGATGAGACGAGAGACGGATCGGGACCAAGGAGGCCGCTGATGAGCAGCCGAACAAACGAGCAGACGCACGAGAACGAGAGCCTGCGCGATGCGGGTCTGCGCGTGCGCCGCGTCGAGCGGCGCGGCAGCGCCCTCGTGCTGGTGGTCGGGACGCTCGCGCTGATCGCGGTCTTCGCGGCCTTCTATGTGACGCTCGGGCAGGCGGACACCCGCGTCTCGCGCGGGGTGGAGCAGGGCGGCGCGATCGAGGAGGTCGAGCGGCAGTTCGCGGAGCACATCGCGGGCGTGGTCGGGCGCGACCGGACCGCGACCTTCGTCGAGACGATCACGGAGAACGAGCAGCTCGTGGGCGACCGGATTGCGCCCGACAACCAGACTTCGCGTCCCGCGACCGCCGCGGACCGGCAGCGGTTCGTCCGCGAGGTGACGGACTACCCGTACACGGACTATTCCAAGGTCAGCATCCTGAGCGACGGGAGCGGGACCGGTCCGCAGGACGCGCAGCTCCGGTTCGTTCCCCAGAACTACCTCAACAAGCCCCAGTCGCTGGGTGCGAGAATCCCGGAGGCGGTCGAGCGGTACCGCTTCAGGGCGGAGGGCGATGAGTCCTTCCAGTTCGATCTGCCCGGCGCGTTCGACCAGTTGAATCTTCAGGGGTCCGCGGATGCGCTCGCGGACCGGCGCGTCGCGTCCGATCCGTGGCTCGCCCCCAACGAGCCCACCTTCACGGGGCGCTTCGATCGCAACCAGCCCGTGAGTTTCCACGACTCGCGGATCTTCTCGAGCGCCGCGCTGAGTCTCGCGGGCGGGGTGAGCCAGGAAGAGCTGTTCTATCTGGACAACCGGGACTGGGCTCAGATCTCCAACCCCGCGCCCGACGGGCTGAGCGTCAACCTCTGGAACCTGCGGAACAACTTCGACGCGGAGAGCGGGCTGGGCGTGGACGCGTCGGGACGCCCCCGCATGAGCGAGAACCGCACGCTGCTGACCATCGCGCAGGACGGGACCTTCCGCCTCCGCGCGACCGATCGCCTGCACATCGACCCGCTGGGCAACAGCGGGACACCCAGCATTGTCGGGACCGATCCGAACAACCCGAACGCCAACCCGTTCACCTTCGCGATCAAGAACACGCCCGCGTGGTGGACGATGAACCAGCGGTTCCTGTATTTCCCCGCCGACCCGTCCTTCCAGATCCTGGGTCGCAATGTCGACGGGAACGGGCGCCCGATCAACACGCAGTTCCTCACCCCCCAGACACCCGAGCGACCCGACTTCCCCGACCTGCAGTACGCGGACGCGGACGGGGACGGGTTCTACGACAGCCGCTGGTACGAGCTCCGGGATTCGACGCTCGGGCCGGGCGGGGTGCTCGACCTGCTCGCGAACGAGACGGGGATGCGGTTCTTCTTCGCGCCCCGGATCATCGACCTGTCCGCGAAGGTGAATGTCAACAGCGCGACGGACGCGCTGGTCCCGCCCACGAGCGAGGTCCCCGGGGGCGCGACCCCCGCGGAGATCGACCTGCGCCGCCAGCTGACGATGGAGGACGCCGCGGAGCGGTTCGCGCCGGTGTTCCAGAACCCCAACGCGCAGATCGGCAACCAGCGTCTGAGCTACGCGCACATCCAGCGCCTTCCCTTCTCAGAAGCGCAGATCAACGCGGGGGGGCGCCTCGTCGCGGCGGACTACGAGCGGTACGCGACCGGGTTCGACACATCGGTCAACCTGGGCAACGGGATCTTCCCGCTGACGGGGAACGGCATCGCGTCGGGCCGCTTCGCGTACGACGCGATCCGGCGCGCGATCCAGGGCGACGAGATCGCCCTTCCGACGGGTGTGACGGACCGTCGCGCGACGACCCCGGTGGGCAGCGTGGTCGCGCCGCTCGTCGAATCGTCCGCGTTCGAGTATTACCTCTTTGACCCGACGCTCGCGCCCAACGCGCGCAACATCCGCGCCGACGCGGGCCTGGGAGTGGGCAGCGAGCTCAACTACACCCCCGCGACGCTCGCGGAGATCCGCGCGATGCCCGCGGCGAGGCGGGACTACTGGCACTTCGTGGGCGGCGCCAACATCGCTGACCCCGCGGACCCGCCCCTCACCGCGCTCGGGGTGGGCGGCAACCTCTTCGGGCTCGACGACCTCTCCGAGTTGCTCACCTTCTACGGGCTCAACGACGACCGCGTCCTCAGCAGGCTCGAACGCGTCACACAGGGGCGGTTCGACAGCGCCGTCATCGCGGACGGCACGACCCGGTACGGCCCGCTGCGCGCCAACCGTCCCACGGCGCTCGAGCGTCGCTTCCACGACGACCGCATCAACATCATCAACCCCAACAGCGGCAACGCGGGCATCGGATCCGACGGGCGGATCGACTACGAGTCGATGGCGCTGCTCGCGCTCAACCCGCGGCTGCGGCTCACGACGCTCAGCGGCGCGGCGCCGCTCCGCTCGCGCATCGTCGAGGACACGAACGGCGACGGGATTCTCTCCGCAGACGAGAAGCGTCTCACCAGCGCCGACGCGCGGCTCGACCTGACGGCGGACCCGTCGGCGGTTGACCTCTTCGGCGTCTACGCCGAGGCGCTGCTGCCCTATTCCGCGATCGATACCACCTGGGCCTTCGACCCCGACGGCGACAGCGTGCTCGTCGGTCCCCACACCGCGTTCGATTACAACCAGTACCGCACGCTCGCGTACGGGCATCGCGGCTCCGAACTCGCGCTGCGCCTCTCGGCGCACCTCGCGGTCAACATGGCCGACCAGCTCGACGACGACGACATCCCCAGCGCGATGACCGTCCTCGCGGCGGGC
>DLBY01000115.1:0-25187 GCA_002480345.1 Phycisphaerales bacterium UBA7812
CGCAAACGAGCAGACCGAACCGGCCGCGTTGCCACCCGCGAGCAGCGCCCCGCCTCTCAGAAATGCCCGCCGACCGCTCACGCGTCTGGGCCCGTCCCGTGGTTGGCCGCCAGTGCCCAGGCGACGATCTCGTCGAGCTGCGCCTCCGCCCGCGCCTTGACACGCGGGAGGTGCTGCGCGAGCGATGCCCGTGCCCCGGCTCGGGACTCATAGCTCCGCTTCAGCGCCTCGAGCATCTCAGCCGTCCCCAGCACCCGTGGATCGGCGACATGCTCACCCTGCCCAACCGATTCGAACACCCCGACGGTCTTCGGGCTGTAGGCGACCGCCGCGGTGGGGACACCCGTCGACAGACCCGCGATCGTCGCGTGCATCCGCGTCCCGCAGAACCAGTCGCAGCGTGCGATGACCCACTTCGCGTGCTCGGGCTCGTCGAACTCACTAGCGACCCGAACGCGGTCGCGCAGGGCATCGTCCAGGCGGGCGTGCAGTTCCCGGCACGCGCGAAGATCCGACTCGTACATCTCGACGGGCGCGTTCACATGGGGCACGAGCAGCACGACGCGCCCCTGCTCGACCAGCCACGCGACCAACCCGTGCAGGAACTCCCTGTAATCCGCCTCGAATCCGTACTGCGACCGTGCCTTGTCGGGTTGGTTCCAGATCAAACCGCTGACATTCACGCCGACCGGCGCCTCATCCCCGACCCAGCCCAGGCGGGTCTCGGCATCAGGCGGCGCGACCGGGGGAAGCAGAAACGCAACATCCACACCCTCGCGATGGATCGAGGGATCGAAGCGGTCACCCAGAATCTCCCGAAGATTCGCGGTGGATCGGGCATCGCGGGTCCAGACAGCGGACGCGCCGAGCATGACCTCACGCGCCGCCGCGACAGCCGCCTTCGACTCGAAAGGACCGATCGTCTGGGGGAGCATGATCAGGGGTTTTCGGGCCCGGATCGCGATCTGCTTGGGCGCGAGGATCGCGCGGAAGCGCCAGGGGCCGTAAAGGTCTGTGAAACTGTCCCCACCGCTGATGTCGAGCACGGCGTGCGCATCGCGAACAAGCCTCGCGGTTGGATTCGCGAGCCCGCCGAATCGGAGCGATACACGGATGTTCGCGAACGAATCGGGCTCGTGCCAGCGCCGGGTGAGCCGGGCGCCGCACCTCTGGACCACGCACGATCGCTCGGCGCCGGGAACATCGAGCGGTGCGATACCCCGGCGATCATCGAAGACGGAGATCGAGCCTCCCGAAAGCCGGCGGGAGAGGCCGGCGATGGTGCTGTTCCCGAGCGCCCGAACGCCAAGATTCCCTGAACTCGATGAGGCACCGGCGATACAGAACGACAACGCGGGCCGTTCCGCCTCGGGCTCGAGCTCGGACGCGTCGCGGATGTCGGCTGGTACCGCGGTCATGCCGCCGCCCCCGCCGCCTGCGAACTCCGCGCCCCGAGCCTTTCGAAATCGATGAACACGAAGTTCTCTTTCTCCATGTGCGCGAGGTGAAGCCCCCGCGCCTTCAAGCGATCGATCCAGCGGACCACCAGCGGCAGCGAGGTGGGCGAATCGAACTCGATCGCCATGACGATCGGGAGCGTGGGCTGCTCGAGGACATGCCCCAGAACCTCGCGCCACGCGCCCTCGACATCCAGCTTGAGCAGATCGATTCGGTCGTGGCCGCACTCGCGCATCATGCTCGCGAGCGTAAGGCAGCGGGCCTGGAAACCGCCCCCGGTGCCGTGCAGGTCGTAGACCGAGTGCGAGGTCTCACGAGAATCCGCCGGCGCGAAGAAAGTCAGCTCCGTGTCCTCGGACCAGATCCCCACCGGGTGAAAGTGGAAGTTCGCCGGCGCGTCCAGCCGCGCGGCGTAGTCGATCGCGCGGGGGGTCGGGTCGAACGCATGAACATCCGATCCGAAGCGTTCCGCGACCGCGAGATCGAAGGTCGCGTCGACCCCGACCCCGACGCAGTAGCAGATCCAGTCCGCGGTGACCGCGTCCGCGGGGACCCGCCAGCCCCCGTAGTCGCTCCCGAGCCGTTCAAGACGGTAACCGCGATCGTCGGGTTTGCGCAGCAACGGAAGGAACCGGCGGACGGATTCCTTGTGACACTTGCGGAGCACGCGCCACGCCATCGCGCGGAGCCTTCGTGGACTGATCATGCCTGGTTCCCCTGCAGAGGCATCGGACAGAAACCCCGGGGCGGGCTTCCGCTCGCCCCGGGAGAAAAGCCGTGATCACTCGACCTCGAGCGCCCCCACCGCCGCGAGCTGCGGCCGCTGGTGCCCCGAGAGGTCCGACCCGACCGCGGGCAGGACGACCCGCGCCGCGAGCGGGCTGTCGGGCCTGGGCCGGAAATCGCCATCGCCCGCGTCGAGGAACAGGAACGAGAGGTCGTCGCCTGTCGAGGCGTTGTCGCCGTAAGCGGTGCCCTTGAGGAAATGGCAGTTGTCGATCTTCACGCCGTCGGGCATCGGGGTCCCGAAGCTGGTCACCGTCATCTGCTCGAAAACGCATCCTGTCATCGCGACATTGTGAGGCGTGTACCCCTGGCCCTCGAGCGCATCGGAGCGGCGGAGCATGAACGCCTGTCCGATGAGCGTGACATGCTTGAAGAGCACATGGTTGTTCACCGAGTAGTTCTGGCTGAACGGGGGCGCACCCTCGACAACATGGCTGAGAATGTTCACGAACGCGGCGTCACGCATCTCGGTCCCGTTCGCGAGCCGCCAGAAAAAGGTCTGCGCCATCCGGAGGTTGGTGACATTCACGCCGTACCCGATGATGTTTGTCGCGTTCTCCGTGCCCACCGGATAACCCGGGGTCATGTACTGGAACACATCGGTGTGGTGGGCGATCGGCGCGCCGCCGCAGCTGTCCGCCTCCGAATTCACGACCATGAGCGAGTTCTGGAACATGTCGCCCGAGATCCGATGGAGCCGCGCGTTCCGCACAAGCGTGTGGCTCACCGGCCCGTAGACCATGTCGCTGTACGACGAGTCGGTCGAATAGACCCAGCGAGCGCCCTCCCATCCGCGAGCCGGGGGGCGATACCCCGCGGGGGTGTGCGTCCATCCCTCGCTGTTGTACCAGTTGCAGTGGTCGAACCAGACCTTGGGCGCTTGCCACATCGATGCCGGAGCCTGCGCGTCGATCTCCTTGACCTCCGCGTGGTCGAACGACACATCGCGGAAGCGGATGTGATTCGCGTGCAACATCATCCGATCCCACGAGGGCGGACCGATCCGGACCTGGGAGGGGTGCAGGTCAGACGAGGCGCGGATCGTCGTCCAACGCTCGAACCCGCGGTCGGCGCGGGGATCGATCCCGTACAGCCCGGGCTCGAGGATCTCGATCACGCCGCCTTCATCCACGGCGCGGAGCGCCGCCCGCAGTGAACGCATGGGCTGGCTCCGCGAACCGTTCCAATCGTCGTTGCCGCTGTGCGCGACATAGATGGGTTCCCCGGGATCGAACGACCCGTTCGCGTTTGCAAAGAGCTCGAGAGAATGCTCGCCCAGGCGAGCCGACACATCATCGAAATCGCCCGCGAGCACACGCGGGATACCCGCGGATTCGGGCCAGGCGATGGCGCGCACCTCGACGCGGCCGTCGTCATCGAATGCCGCGGCATCGAGCCCCACCCAGTACTCCCAGACGCCCGTGCGGGGGTTCACCGAGGTTTCCTCAACGGCCACCCAAGGCCCGCCATCAACACTGAAGTCGACGCGATCGACACCGTTGAGATGGAAAGCCGTCACGCCGATTTCGAACACGCCGTCGAAGGTCTGGTTCGGCACGACATCCCATCGCGCGATGACCTTCGCATCGAACCCGGGCAGGCTCGCGTCACCCACAGGGGCGGGCTGACCGAGCGGGCCCGACCAGCCGTCCCCGGGCACGAGCACGGGGCCGTCAACGCCCCCGCCGCCGCTGTCGGAGAGCTCGGGAAAGTTCACGCCGTAGCTGACGGTAAAGGGCTCGTCGGGGCGTCCGAGGCTCGGATCTTCAGGGCGGATCATGGGATCCACGCTGCCCGGCCCGTACGCGGTAATCACAATCGGTTCATCATCGCTCCGCCCGGTGAAATCGAAGGGCGCGAACCCCTCGTACCAGGTGTCACCCCGACGCAGGAAGATCCAATCCGGATACCCGCTCCGGACCGCCGAGGCGGCACCCGCGAGCGTCTGCTTGGGCGACGCGGGGGACAGCCCGCTGTTCGCATCGTCCCCGACGGAACTGCTGACATAGATCAGCCGGCTATCGGGGCCCATGGTCGGCGAAGCCTCGACAGAGGCGGCGACCAGAAACAACGCCGAGGCGCCGAGGAGCCCCGCTCGGGCGGCCGCGCGGACCACCCCGCCTTTCACAAGATCCGAGAAGTCGAGATTGGTTGCGTCCACAGTCACTCCCTCCGGTCGTGCCGAGCCCGATCGGGGCGCGGCGCCAGGGCATTCAGTCGGATTCGACGCCCCCCGAGACAAGGCATCCGCCCGCCCCGCGAAGCCGACCGAGCGTGCGACCGGCACAGGTCGGATTTTCTCGTGCAATGTGATGCTATCGGACACAAGCTCACTCACCAAGGGATCGTCGAGCCGGTCCCTGTTTCCGTCACCCGAACGGGCTCTCCAAATCCCCGAGCAGGCCCCACTCCGCGTCCCGACCCGACACGACGGCACCCGCGAAATCCGGCCAGGCGATGCCCAACGCCGGGTCGTTCCACAGCACACCGCCCTCGTCATCGGGCGAATAGGGCGCATCCACCTTGTAGAGCACCTCGGTATCGGGCTCGAGCGTACAGAACCCGTGCGCGAACCCCGCCGGCACGAGGATCTGGGTCCAGTTCTCATCGCTCAACTCCGCGGCGACATGCTGCCCGAAGGTGGGCGACCCCTCCCGGATATCGACCGCCACATCGAGCACACGCCCCCGCGAAACGCGCACGAGTTTGGTCTGCGCCGTCGGGGGGGCCTGGAAGTGCAGACCCCGAACGGTCCCGGGTGTGGCGCTGAACGAATGATTGTCCTGGCAGAACGCGACCGACACGCCGTGCGACGCGAGCGCATCCGCGTTGTAGGTCTCGCTGAAAAACCCGCGCGCATCCCCGAACTTGTCGGGGGTGATCAGCAGCACGCCTTCCAACGCGGTTTTCTCGACTTTCACGCCCATCGCTTGCTCCGCCGCGACCCGCGGATGCCCCCCGCGTGTACTCGATCGGCCTCATCGGACCCCGTACTGCTTCTCGTAGTACTCCCGGTAGGCCCCGCTCTTCACGCGACGCCACCACTCCTCGTTGTCACGGTACCACTGAACCGTCTTTTCGAGTCCATCGGGCCACGCGGACCGCTCAGCCTGCCAGCCCAGCTCGCGCTGGGCCTTTGACGAGTCGATCGCGTACCGACGGTCGTGCCCCAGGCGGTCCTCGACATGCTCGATCATGTCCTTGCCCGTGCCCATGATGTCCAGGATCATGTGCGTCAGCTCGAGATTGGAACGCTCGTTATCCGAGCCCAGGTTGTAGACCTCGCCGGCCTTGCCGCGTTCCAGCGTTGCGAGGATACCGCGTGCGTGGTCGTCCACATGGATCCAGTCACGGACATTCAGCCCGTCGCCATACAGAGGGACCTTGCGCCCCTCCATCAGGTTCGTCACGAACAGCGGGATCACCTTCTCGGGGAACTGGTAGGGCCCGAAGTTGTTCGAGCACCGCGTGATCCGAACATCCATCCCGTAGGTGTGGTGATACGCGTGCGCGAGATGGTCGCCCGCCGCCTTGCTGGCGGAATACACGCTGCTGGGCACGATCGGTGAGTCCTCGGTGAACCGCACCTCGGGGTTCTCGAGCGGCAGCGAGCCGTACACCTCGTCGGTCGAGATGTAGACGAACGGTGCCCCCTCGCCCCCCTGCGCCTGCCGCCACGCTTCGAGCAGCGTTTGGGTCCCCAGCGTGTTCGCGACGACGAACGGACGGGGCCCGGTGATCGAACGGTCGACATGGCTCTCCGCCGCAAGGTGCAGCACCGCGTCGCACCCCTCGATCGCGGAGGCGGCGGTGTCCGGTTCGGAAACATCGCCCTTGATGAACGAGTAGCGCGGATCACCCTCGCACCCCGTGAGGTTCTCGAGGTTGCCCGAGTAGGACAGCACATCGAGGTTCACGACCTCGTACCCCTCGTGCTCGCTCAGCATCATGCGGATCAGGTTCGAACCGATGAACCCCGCGCCCCCAGTGACCAGGATCTTCTTCACGCCTCTGCCCCTGTTTCCAACCTGCTTGCTTGCTCGATGACCGACCGGAGCTCGTCGCGCCAGGCGACGAGCTCACCCGTAACTTTGACCGTCTCGGTCAGGTCCATCACGCTATACGCCGGACGCTTCGCCGGACGCGGAAACGCATCGCTTGTGCATGGATGCACAACGGTGCCCGCGCCGATCTCATCACGGATCGCGCTCGCGAGTCCGTACCAGGTGCACTCGCCACCGTCGCAGCCGTGATAAGTGCCCCGCGCCCCGGCATCGAGCAGCGCGAGCGTCGTGCGCGCGAGCTGCCGCACGCTCGACGGACGCCCCCGCTGGTCGTCGACGACCTTGAGCTCATCCTTGCTGCGCATGAGGTTCATCATCGTGAGCACGAAGTTCTGACCCCACGCGCCGTAGAGCCAACTCGTGCGGAGCAGCACATGCTCGCAGCCCGACTCGCGCACCAGCCGCTCCCCCACCGCCTTCGAACGCCCGTACGCGTTCACGGGATCGATCGGGTGATCAACCCGGTACGGCTCGGTTCCCCCGCCGTCGAAGACGTAGTCCGTGCTGTAATGCACGCAGACCGCGCCGCCCCGCTTGCAGGCCCGCGCAAGTTCTCCGACAGCCGTCCCGTTCAAGAGGGTCGCGGCCTCCTCGTTCGCCTCGGCACCATCAACATCCGTCCATGCCGCGCAGTTGATGACCACGCTCCAGTTGCCCTGCGCGACCCGATCGAGATCCGCCGCGTCGGTCATGTCAAACGCATCGATCCCCTCCGCGGGGTTCGATGCGATATCGACCGCGTCCACTCGCGCCCCGCGCGCGACGGCCGCCTCACGCACGGCGCGCCCCAGCATGCCGGCCGCGCCGACCACAAGCACTCTTCCGTCTTTTCCGATCCGTGCCACGCGTTCCTGCTTTTTCACTGTGGGTCGCACTCACGATCAAAGGCGATAAAGCGACCGGGAACCCAATCGGTCGAATAGGGATCATCACGCCCGACCCGAGGAAATCCAGCCGAGCGATGGAGAATCCCAATCGCCGAAACACTGTTTTTATTTTGTACGGTTCAGAGTCCGGGCCTCCGGCACTCTCGCGCACCGTTCCACTTCATAAGGAAGCGGAATCCCGGGCGTGAGCCGGATCCGGACAGGTCTTACATCGTTGGAAGACCCCGCGTTCGTTGAGCGTGGTCCGGAAAGTTCGCGCGAATCGCGCGGATTCGCGGCCCCGTTAGAGACGCTCGACATCACCAGGTGCAACCTCGACCGATGTTGCGCGCCCGAGCGTGCGAATCAACAGGATCAGCCGTTCCGGCGACGCAACGCTCTCAACGACACCCTCGACCCCCTTCAGGGGCCCTCTCGCGATCCGAGCCGGAACACCCGCTTCGAGAAAAGCGGACGACGCGAGCCGGCCCCCCGCTTCGATCGCGCAGCGGATCTGTCGCAACTCGTGGACGAGTTGTGCCTGATCACCGACGGGGATCATGTTCGCGACCCGACCGGTCCGCCGAGCGACCGCACCCACATCACGCCCGCCCCGGACGAACACATACCCCGGAAACAGGGGCATGTCGACCCAGCGCTTGCGCGCTCCATGCGATCGCAACTCGCGAAGAACCGGCAGATAGCACGCGATGCCTCCGGTGAGGAGATCGCTGACCAGGGATTTTTCCTGACGGCTCTTGGTGTGCGCGATCACCCAGCGATCGTCAGGACCGGCGGGCCCTTCAAGCGGATCGCCCCCCGGTTGACCCTCGATCTGGGCGGGTCGCCCCCTGATTTGCGGTGTGTCGTTCAAAGTTGAATTCGCAGAGAGAGGACAATTCCCCAATGCCGGCAGAAAATCTCGACGATGCCGCTGCCGGGTTCCGCCTCCGGATCCGGGTCCGGGCAGGCACGACGGGAAGACCGGGGGACCCGCGGATTGCATTGTTACGCGCTCGCGCCCACCAATGGGCGGATCGCTGCTCATTCGATGGGCCCCGCCCCCGCGCCATGATCGAGACCGACACCCATCGCGACACGCAACACGCCGTTCGGCACCGGACGATCGCGGGTGGTGCGCTCTTTCTCGGCGGCGGCTTGTCGACGCCGTCGCTCGCGAGGGGACTGAGCATCCCGCTGCTTTGCCTCCCACAAAGACCCGATGCGACGGTGTTCGAATGCTGGCTCGAAGCGCTCGAACTCGTGGGTGTCGAAGGAAGGGCCTGCTGGGTACTGACTGACGATCGGGGCGAATCGAAATGGCGCCACAGCGGCTGCCCGGCCTCGCTGATCCTCGATCAGGCCCAATATCGGGGGCCGGCGGGCGTTGTGCTCGATGCATCCAGCCGATTCGAGGGGGATGGCCCGCGCTTTGTGATCGAACACACGAGGATGCTCGAGCGTAGCGATCTGCTCCAAGAGGCCCTCTCGGCGCACCTCGCCGGAGAACACGCGGTCTCGATCGCGGTCAATCCTGACGGGAGTTTTTCGGGCATCCTGATCGCGAACCAGAACGCGATCGACATCATCCCCGGAATCGGGTTCATGGACATCAAGGAACAGTGGTTGCCGGCGGCGAACGCAAACGGTTTTTCGGTGCAGCGTGTCCCATTGAGCGGCTGGTCGCGGCAGATCCGCTCGCTCGACATGTATCTTGAGGCGCTCGACGCGGCCAGTGCGTTCCGGGATCCGGATCAGTCCCGCGTCATCGGCCGGGGGGAATCGGTGCTCGATCCGTCCCCGTACGCCGGCGCGATGACCTGCGCCGGGGCGACGATTGAGCCCGGGGCGTCGGTCGCCAGGTCGGTCGTCGCGCCCGGGGGGCGCGTGGAAGCGGGCGCCGTCGTGGTGCGTTCGCTCGTCTCCCGCGGGGCTGTGGTTCCCACGAACGCGGTGGTGATCGACTCGATCGTCGATTCAGCCGATACTCAGCGGGTCGGTCGAGTCTGAAGAGCAGAGGTGGCATGACGCGAGCACACTGGATCCGGATCGGTCTGCTTGCCCCGCTCATGGCGGTGCTGGCGATCGCTGCATCCCTGGGCGTGTGGGCGGAGATCGCGCAGCGCGCCATGAACAGCCCCGAGGATTCTCACATCCTGCTGGCGCTGCCGGTCGCGCTCTGGCTCGCGTTCCTGAGGCGATCGCGGCTTCGCCGTTGGCGCCCCGGTGCTTCGTTGCTCGGTCCCGTCATGATCGGAGCGGGCTGGGCGCTCATCGCCGGAGGCTATTACTTCGCCTTCGACGCCTTCCAGCACCTCGGCGCCCTGCTCACCGTTGGCGGCGCAGTGGTCGCGGTGCTCGGCCACCGCCTCCCGCTTCTGTTCAAGCCCAGCCTCGTCGCGTTGTTTTTCTTGTTCCCCGTACCGGGCCGGTTCCGGCAGTTCATCGCGATCCCGCTTCAGCACATCTCCGCGTTCGTCTCCGAGAATCTGCTCGCGCTGTTCGGCGTTGCGATCGAGCGCGCCGGCATCGTTCTCAAGATCAACGGGCATGATGTCGCGGTCGCCGAGGCATGCAACGGCATGCGGATGGTGAGCGCCCTGGGCCTCATCACCTTCGCGTTCGTATTCAGCGTTCCGATGCGGACCAACATCCGCATCCTGCTCCTCCTGCTGAGCCCCGCGATCGCCCTCATCGTCAACATCATCCGCCTCATTCCCACGGCGCTCGCATACGGCTACGCGGAAATGGACACAGCGGAGCTCGTGCACGACATCGGCGGCTGGGCCGTGCTCGCCCTCGCGCTGGGTCTGCTCTGGACCTGTCTCCGGGTCCTCCAGTGGCTCGAAGTGCCCGTGGCGCCGTACCCGGTCCCGAAGGTGACGGCATGAACACCATGACCAAGACCATCATCTCCGGCGGGCTGTCGGCCGTGCTGCTCGTCGCGATGATCGCGACCGACGCGACGGGCGTTGGACGCGTTCATCCCGGGACCGAGGCGTACTTCGAGCGTGTCGCGCAGACGATCGGGGATGTGCCGCTGCAGTCGGGCGCGTGGCTCGGGCTCGATATCCCGGTCATTCCCGCGGCGCAGGAGTTGCTCCAGCCCAACAAGGTGCTGCAACGCCGCTACACCAACGCGGACACGGGCGAGTCGTTCGAGATGCTGATCGTCCACTGCGGGGATGTCCGCGACATGCTGGGGCACTTCCCTCCGGTGTGCTACCCCGCGAACGGCTGGACGCTCGAGAACAAGGCCTCGGTTTCGGTGCCGATCGGGGGCGAGACAACCGGCGCGACTCGGTACGCGTTCTCCCGGGAGGCGGATTTCGTGACCGATGAGATCCGGATCGTGAACCTGTTCGCGCTGCCCGCCTCGACGGGTGAGAGCTTCGTGCCCGATTACGCAAAGGTGGTCCGGGCGGGCCGGTCCCGCCAGAGCGCCCGCCTGGGCTCGGCACAGGTTCAGATCATCTTGCCCGCGTCGGCCGAGCCGGCACGCCGCGAAGAGATGGTGTCGGTTGCGATGCGCCTTGTCGAGCCGGTGCTTCGGGATGTTGAGAGGGGGCCGATGTGAGCCAGCTTCCGCCGGGCCCCGATGGGCTGTTTGAAGACGAGATCCACGAGGGTGCGCAGCCGAACCCGCTGCTGATCGTGCACCGAGCGCTGCGCGGGCGATACCTGCTCGCAGGCCTGCTGGGCCTCGCGCTGGGAATCCCGCTCGCGATCGTGGGGTACAACCTGATCCCGCCGGAGTACACGAGCCGGGCATACCTCTCCGTGAATGTCTCCGTCCCGGGGGTGCTGTACGGTGACGAGGTGGGCGACCTGATCCCCGCGGTCGAGGCGTTCGTTTCCCAGCAAGCCTCAGAACTCCAGACCGAGCGGGTGCTGAGCAAGGCGCTGGACGACCAACGGCTGCGCGCGGAGGGCTGGCCGAGCGGTGACGCCGGGCTCATCCGACTGCGTGGGAGCCTTTCGGTGGTCACCCCCAAACGGGCGAACCAGATCATTCTCTCGATGTCCGACCCGTCCCCGAGCGCAGCACAGACCGCCGCTCGGGCCGTGATCGAGTCGTACCTCTCGATCCGCGATGAGCGGGAGAGGCTTCAGTTCGGGGATCGGATCAACCAGCTCGAAGCGCTGCGTCAGCAGTATGAACGCGAGCGGGACGAGAAATCGAGGCAGGCGCTCGACCGGGCGATCACCGTTGCCGGGACCGAGGACCTTCTGCAAGCGCAGCGCGCGGAGTTGTCGAAACTCGCCGACATCGAAGACCAGATCCGGGAACTGACAACGCTCGTCAGCCTCGCGGGCGGCGACACGCCCGCAGAAGACGAGGCGAACGGCAGCGGCGAGACGGGCGAACGGTCGCCCGACGAGATCGCGTTCGAGGATATCGATGACACCAAGCTCGCCCAGCTGATCGATGAACGAGACTTTTTGCAGCGACAGCTCGACTCGCTCTTGTTGACCGTGACGCCTCAGCACCGCCAGGCAAAGCAGTACGCGCGTCAGATCCGGGTCATGGACCTCGAGATCGAGGCTCGCCGGGACGAGGTGCTCGCGTCGATGTCCACAGCGGAGGCGACGCTGCCCACCGGCACGAGCAAGCGCGAACTCGAAGCCCGCCTCGAGGATCTGAGGCGGACGCGGAACGAAACCAAGACACAACTCGAGCGGATCGCTCGGACTCGTCTGGAGGTTGTCGCGTATCAGCAGGAAGCCGAGCAGGCGAGCTCGAGGCTCGAGGACGCCGAACGGCGGCTCGAAGCACTCCGGGTCGAACGCGAGGGACGCATCACCGGGCAGGTCCAGGTGAGCCAAGAACCCGAACGCCCGGTGCAACCCTCGACCGACCGGCGGATCCCGCTCGCGGGTGCCGGGTTCGTGGGCGGGTTCGGCTTCGGTATCGTCTCGGTCGCCGCGTACGGGTTCCTGTTCCCGCGTGTCCGTGTCGCCGACGACATCGTCGCGACGCGCGGCGATTTCTCGATGATCGGGATGATCCCCGATTTCCCGGAACACGAGGACAACGGGCAGGGCATGAATGTCCGCGAGGCGTTCCAGTTCCTCCGGGTGCTGCTCGATGCCCGCGCGGGCCGCGGAACGCTGATCTGCGGGATCACCAGCCCCACAGCAGGCGACGGAAAGACCACGATCTCGCTGCGGCTGGCCCGCTCGTTCGCGGCCGCGAAGCGGCGGGTCCTGCTCGTCGACGCGGACCTGGTCGGGCGCGGCGCGACGCGGACGCTCGGGGTCTCTCCGCGCGAAGTGGAGAGCCTGGACTTCCGCACTCTCGAACAGTCGATCGTGCGCGTGGACGATCTCGGGCTGGACTTCATCCCCGCCTCGCGCGCCGATGATGCGTCGGAGGTCTTCTGCGGACGGATCCTGGGCGAGATGCTCGATGAGATGCGCTCCAAGTACGATGTCGTGCTCGTCGATACGGGCCCGATCCTCGGGAGCATCGAGGCCGCGGCGATGGCGCCCACCATGGACCAGATTCTGCTGGTCGTCTCGCGTGGGCTCGAGTCACGCCTTTTGAAGATGGCAACCGATCGCCTCCGAGAGTTGCATGCACGCAGCGTCGGGCTGGTCTTCAACCGCGCGACGATCGTGGACTTCAACCGGAGCTTCGCGCCGCCTTCGAGCACGAGCCGACGCTCGACCGACCGGGGGCTGACCTCCGCGAGGCTCGAGCGGGTCCGGGAGTCGATGGACGGGGATGACCCGAGGGACCGCTGATGAGCGCCGCATTCGCGCATCCCGCCGGGTCGATCCTGCCCGAATCGGACGCCCCCAAGGCGGCGCCGAGGACGGTCTGGGGGATCGAACCGCTCGCGCTCCATGACCTCCTCTGGGCATCACGCTGCGTCCAGATCGTTCGCCCCGGCAGCGGGAGTGGTTCCGTCGAGCGGGGCCCCGCGTTGTACTTCCTGCTGAGGTCGGACCAGCTGATCCTCCACCCGCTCGATGAGATCCTCAAGCGGATGCACTGGGCATCGCCTCGCCTGGTCAGGCTGCGCGTGCTGACGCGGGCGGAGTCAAACTACGCCGAGCAGGTGGTCGACGACGGGAACCGCGTCCGCTTCTCGCGTGCGTACGGCCGGTCGGTCCGTCGGAACGATCGTGCCTGGCTCACCGCCGATCCGTCGCTCGCCAAGGCATGGGCGGGCTCGGTGGGCGACCGCGAGGCGAAGGACCTGATCCGCTCACGCGTACCCAAGGACGCGGTGCTCTCGATGGAGGTCGAGGGCCTGAGCACCCACGCGACGCACGACGGGGTCCGCGAATGGACGGAACGCGCCATCAAGCAGTGGCGACGCCCCAACGCGGTCCTTCCCGGGCTGTACGAGTATCAGCGCGGCGTGTGGGCACACGAGACCGCCCGGATCGGGCCCGAGGTCCGCGTCCACGGGAACGCCTGGATCGGTGCGGGTGTCGAATTGACAAGCCAAGAAGTTGTCGTGGGTCCCATCGTGCTCGCGGACGAGGACGGCGGACATCTCGCGGCCGAATCGAGCGGCGAACCGCCCTCGGTGGACTGGGATCTGACCCGGTCCCCCCACTGGTCACTCCCCGGGCTGACAGGCGGGAGTTCGCTCCGGCGGGCGGGCAAACGCCTCTTCGACATCGTCTTCAGCCTCCTCGTGCTCGCGGGGACGCTCCCGCTCTACCCGCTGGTGATGCTCGCGATCTGGCTCGAAGACGGCCGCCCGTTCTTCTTCGCCCATACGCGGCAGACGCTCGGGGGGCGGGATTTCCCATGCCTGAAGTTCCGGACGATGCGCAAGGACGCCGAGAAGATCAAGGCGGATCTCGTCAAGCAGAACGCCGCGGACGGGCCGCAGTTCTTCATGGAGAACGACCCCCGGGTGACCCGGGTCGGGCGCGTGCTCCGCAAGGTGCAGATCGACGAGTTGCCCCAGTTCCTCAATGTCCTCGCGGGGCACATGAGCGTGGTCGGCCCTCGCCCGAGTCCAGAAAAAGAGAACCAATTCTGCCCCGCGTGGCGCGAGGCGAGGCTGAGCGTCCGCCCCGGGGTGACAGGTTTGTGGCAGGTGAGCCGAACACGGGAGCCGCAGACCGACTTCCAGGAGTGGATCCGGTACGATCTGGAATATGTGCAGCACCAGTCGTTCGTCGGCGATCTCCGCATCATCTACGAAACCGTGAAGCACATCGTGGCATGAATCAGCGAAGGGACGGGGCAAGAGCATGACCAAACGAGGAATGCGCCGGCTTGCGATGCTCGGTGTCGCGATCCTGATCGTCGCGGGCGCGATCACGGCGGGCTTCATTGTCAAGAACGCCCGCGCCGAGAAGCGGCTCGCCGACGCGCGCACGCAGGGCTTGACCTATTTCGCAGCGGAGGAGTACGAGCTCGCGCTCCCCCCGCTTGCGCAGGCGGTGTCGAGAATCAAGGACGACGCGGAACTCCTGCACGCGTACGCCAAGAGCCGCTCGGAAGTCCCGCTGCCCAACCGAGCACATATCACGCGTGCGATCAATGCGGCGAAGATCGCGCTGGAGATCTCCCCGGGTCGCGAGGAAACCCAGAATCTCCTCCTGGGGCTGTACGCGAGGGCTGGCTGGCTCACGGAGTTGGTGGAACTCTCCGACGAAGCGATCAGGACCAATCCAAACAACAGAGACGCATGGATCGATCGGATCGAGGCCCTTCGCCTCCTGGGGCGAGATGCTGAGGCTTTTCGAACCGCAGAACGATTCGTCGCGGCGCTCCCCGACGACCTCATCTCCCACACGAAGTGGGCCGAGATCGCATTCCGAAACGGGCTCGAAGACGAGGCGATCGCAGCGCACGCGAGAGACATCACGAGCCGATTCGAGAGCAGCCCGGAGTTCTTCCAGTGGCTCTCCGTGGTCGAACGGCAGGCAGGGAATCTCCCGGCCGCGGTCAACGCCGCACGCCGCGCCGCATCACTCCCTCCCACTTCGGCAGAACAGCTGACACGACTCGTGGACTGGCTCAACGCCCTCGATCCGCTCGTCGCACTGCCCGACAACGCGACTGACGACGGCGCCCCGACGCTCCGAGACCTCGCGCAGACCATCTTCGACCGTGGGCTCAATGATCCTGATCTGGGGCAGGCCGTCGCCGCCCAGGCCGCGAAGCGGGCGTACTGGGCGAACAACACCAAGCAGGCGATCGAGTACGCCTCACTCATCTCGCCCGGCGAGGGCGGTCTCGAGGCATGGTGGGCCGGGCTCGTGCTGATCGGCGAACGCCCCACCGCCGGGTTCGGGCTCGAGAGCGATGAGGTCCAACCCTTCGCGATCGCGGCCCGGGAAACGGAATGGGCCCCGCTGTTCGACGCGATGGACGCGCTGCGCCGCGGGGAACCCGCCGCCGTGCTGCCCGCGCTGGACGGTTACCAGCCGGACTCATCGGATGCTCGCGCCCTCGCCTCGTACCTTCGGGGGGTCGCGCTCCAGCGGATGGGGGACTATCGCGGCGCAGCGCTCGCCCTGCGGGAGGCCGCAGAAAATCGAGGTGTCGCCCGCGATCGCGCCTGGCGCGCCCTGGGAGATGTCTATACCTTCCTCGGCCGCTTCGAGGACGCCGAGCAGGCCTACAGCGCGATGTCCGACCGCACGAGCAGCAGGCTCGCGGACTACGACAATGTTCTCAGCGGCGCCACTCGCTCGGGCGATGTCCTCCTCATCCGACAGATTCTCGGCATCCTCGAGAACGAGCCCGAGGACGCGAAGAACACCCCGAGTGTGATGGTCCGGCTCGCCCGCGCCCGCCTGCTCGTGGGCGATATCGAGGGTGGGACGGCGCTCGCCGAACAGGTGGTGGGCAGGACGCCCCCGCCCGACCCGCTCGGCGTTGTGTACCTCGTCAAGGCCTTGGATACCTACGCGCCCGATGTGGGCCAGGAATTGCTCGCCGGGCTGACCGAGCAGACCGACACCATCGAACTGCTCGCCTCGCGCGCCGCGATTCTGGCACGGAGCGGGAAACTCGACGAGGGACGGGCCCTGCTCGAGGCGGAGATCGCGTCTCGCGAGCCCGCCGCCGCGCTCCCGTATCGGCGCGCCCTGCTCCGTGTGATCGACGACGCCGCGCCGGAGCAGTCACTCGAGGAGGCCCGCCGACTCTCGGACGACTACCCCGAGGCCCCCGCAGCCCAGCTCTCGGCGCTGCAGTCCCGGGGGATCTGGAACGATCTTGCGGCGGCGCGGACCGCGGTGACCCGCCTGCGCGAGGCGATCGGAGAGGGGTCTCCCGCGTGGAGGACCTACCACGCGCGCGCCGTGCTCGCGGGGGACCCGACCGACGAGCAGATCAACGAACTGATCATCGACGACCTCGCGACGGTGCTTCGCGAATCTCCCGACGATTTCGATGCCCTCGTGCTGACCGCGCGTGCGTTCCGGATGATCGCCGATCGACGACGCGAGGCCGGGGACGCCGCGGATGCCGCCGAGGTGGTCAACCGTGCGGCGACCTACTACCGCCGCGCCACAGGCTCGGGCGTTCGCGCCGTCGCTTTCCCGCCGCTGATCGAGATGCTTCGCGAGTACGGCCGCCCCCAGGACGCCAGCCGCGAGATGGACCGATTTGTCGCGATCATCGACCTCGACGATGAGACGCGTCTCCGGCGCCGCAATCTTCTGCTCCAGACCGGCCGGTGGTCGGACGCGGCAAACGATCAGTGGGAACTCGCGGGGTTCGAAACGCCGCGCTCGGTGCTCGATCTCGCCGTCATGTTGACGCGTGCGGGACGGTACACCGAGACCGCTGAGGTCCTGGAAATGTACCTCGACCATCAGGACTGGCCCGCATCGGATCTGGAAGCGTGCGCGGACCTGTTCGCGGACGCGGGGTACACCGATCGCGCCATCGAGATCTATGAGTCGATCGACGAAGCGGAGATCGGCAAATCGCACGAGCAGATGATCGTGAACACGCTGAGCCGCGTCGGTGAGCCCCGCCGGGCGTTGGAGTACCAGTTGCCCAAGGCGCGGCGCTCGGGCTCCGTCGGGGACTGGATGACCGCGATCCGACTCGCGGGTTCGCTCGGGGAAGCGGAGGCCGGGCCCGTCATCGACGAGGCCCTTTCAGCGCTACCCGACGCGCCGGAAATCAGGGCATTCGCAGAACAGGACGAGCTGAGAATCCGTTCGCTCGGGGTCGCTTCTTCGATCCCGGCGGACGCAACAGGCCCGGAGGCATTGCTCCGCGCCGCGTCGCTCAGCCACGGGCGCGGGGAGATCAGCAACGAGGCATACCTCCAATCGCTCGCACAACTCACAAGCGAAGAGCCCGGCTACTGGACGGCGTGGCGAACCCTCGCGAGGGCCTACTCGATTCTGGAGAATCCCGAAGGCGTGCTCCGCACCAGTCGCGCGGCCGTGGAGGCCCTGCCGGATTCCCCGCTTGCCCGCCAGCAACTGACCAGCGTGCTCCGCGAGCAAGGACAACTCGAAGCCGCACGAGAGGAAGCCCGCACGCTGATCGAACTGACCGCTCCCGACACCTTTCAAGCAGAGGTCATCCTTGCGTTGATCGAAGTTGACCTCGGCGCATACGAGCAGGTGGTGAACCTCTTGTCGGGGCACCGAGCTCGGCTCGAAGCCGGATCGATCGAATCTCCCGAAGTCGGGCTCACCGCGCTGGCCATCGCGTATGCGGGTCTCGGGAATACGACCGAGTCTTTTCTGCTCTTCGGCGACCGACTCGAGAGCGGACAGCTGGGCTGGCAGAACACCGCCCTGCTCGCCGCGCTCGCGCTGCCCGTTTCAGAAATCGACACCGCCAGGTCGTGGCTCAACGCGATCACGGCGCCCGAACTCGCCCGCGAACGAGCGGAAGGGTTCGTGCGGCTCGCTCGCTACAGCGGGCCCGGACCGGACGCGAACGCGGCGCTGGCGCTCGTCGACGAGTTCGCAGAGCCCGACAACCAGACCTGGATGTGGATTGAGGCACGGGCAGCCGCGATCCAAGGCCAGCACGATCGGGCCGAGCAATTGCTGCGGGAGTTGATCACCCAAGATCCCGAGGCGACCGCCCCGCTTGCAGCCCTTGTCGATCTGCTTGCTGATCAGCCGAACAGAGCCGACGACGCGGAGGAAGCGATCCGTCAGCTGAGGTCGGCCCTCTTCGAACAAGACCAGAACACTTCGCTGATCCAACTCGCCGCACGGGCCGAGGCACGCATCCACCTCGCCTCGAACAAGCCGGATCTCGCGATCAGTGCCCTGCGCCCGCTCGCCGAGAATCCGGACGCGGACTTGGAGTCCCGCGTGCTTCTGGCAAAGGCCCACCTTGAATCAGGCAACCTGAATGAGGCATCCAAGATCCTGGATGAGGCTCGAACAACCGGGATTCCTGATGCTCGATCCAAGGCCCTGATCCGCGAGCTCGAAGCAGCGCTCTCGCCCTGAATCGCTGCTCCCGTGTGATTACACAACGCCTTCTCCGGGCCGATAAGCTTATCTTCTTCAGGAATTTGCGCCGAGATTCGCCGATTTCGGGGATTTCCGATTCCGATCGTTGAATCTCCCCGCGAACAGCGTTTATTCTCTCGTCTGGAGATCAGAGGAGCGGAGAGACTGTCCTTCTGATCACTGATAAAACTGTCACCAGATCTGGGCATGTGCCTCATTGGAAGGACGAAGAGATGAAGAAGACCCTGAGCATTCTGTGCGTTGCTGGCCTCGCGGCTGTCGCGGCGGCGTCCGGTTCGGACGGGACCGTGCGGTTCAACGGCGTTCAGCCCTACGGCGGGAACAATGGCGGCGGCGAGTTCTCGCTGACCGGTGTGTCCGGCCCCCGCCTGTTCGGCAACTTCCAGTCGTTCTGCCTCGAGCTGAACGAGAACCTCTCGATCGGCGGCGAGTACACCTTTGACATCAACACCGCCGCGACCAACGGCGGCCTCGGCGGCGGCAACCCCGATCCCCTCGACGCCCGCACCGCCGCTCTGTACGAAGCGTTCGTCAACGGCAGCCTTGCCGATTATGACTTCGACAACAGCGGTGACGGCGGCCTCGCCGGCAACCTGAACCGCCGCCGCTCCGCCGAGGCTCTCCAGGCCGCGATCTGGGAACTCGAGCAGGAGCGCACCATCGAAGACACCACCAGCAACCAGGATGTCCGCGATCTCGCGAACTACTACGCCGATGTGCTCGCGCAGCAGCTCGCCGACGCCGGCCTCGGCGATCGTGTCCGCGTTCTGAACATGTACCGCGCTGACAACGGCGCTGCGTCGCAGGACATCCTCGTCCTCGTGCCGCTGCCCCAGGCCGGTGCCCTCGCGGGTCTCGGGCTCGCGGGTCTCGCCGCCCGCCGCCGCACCCGCGGCTGATTGTCCGAAGACGCAATCTCGATCATGAAGCAGGCCCGTCCATTCTGGCGGGCCTGCTTGTTTTTTACCTTCTGGCGCGGCCGGACGCAGCGCGGACCCGAGCCCCCGACCACTCAACGACCCGCCTGTTCAGGTGGGCGGGCTTCAGTCGACGCATGCATGCGCCCCGTCGCTAATCCAGCGTCCACAGGCTCTTGGAATCCCTGCCTCGTGATTTCTTTCATGTTCGTCCGAAAAAAATCAAGTTGCCACTTGAAGCCGTGTGACCCCGTCCGCATAATTTCGTACAGGAACACCGTAAGGTGGACGGACCGCGGGGGAGCGGACCGTTTGAAGAGAAGAACACTCTGTACGGGTCATACACGGGGAGTGAGCACCATGAATCTGAAGACAGTAATCGTTGGCGCCGCGTGCGCCTTGACGGCCGTCCCGGCACTCGCCGCGGGGAACGGTGACATGGGAGAGATCACCCTCAACAGCGTCCTGGGACGCTTCGGGGGAGGCGAATTCAGCTGGACCGGTTCCGGTGGTCCCACCGCGTTCGGTACCTTCACCAGCTTCTGCCTCGAGCTGAACGAGGGCGTCTCGCCCGGTTCGGAGTACAAGGCGACCATCAACGATGAGGCGATCCTCGGCGGTGCGGGCGGCCCGAGCCCCGATCCGCTCGACAGCAAGACCGCGGCGCTCTACCAGGCGTTCGTGAACGGCTCGCTGGCGAACTACTCGAACACCGGCTCGATCTCGTTCAACAGCCAGACCTACAGCCGCCAGGATCAGGCGGGTGCCCTGCAAATGACCATCTGGTTCCTTGAGCAGGAGGTCACCAGCCTTGATGCCGTGACCGCCGGTCGCACCGGTGCCGCGAACCAGGCGCTCGCCGACAAGATCGAGGCGCTCGCGGCCTTCTACCTCACCCAGGCGAACCTGCTCGACACCGGCGACATCGGCAATGTCCGGGTGCTCAACCTGACCCGTCTGGACGGCACCGGCAACCAGCAGGACATGCTCTACATCATCCCGCTGCCGCAGACCGCCGCCCTCGCGGGCCTCGGCCTCGCGGGCGTGGCGATCCGTCGCCGCCGCTAATCGGCCCGAAGGACTCCTACCAAAAAGCCACAACCCGCCCTCTGGGCGGGTTGTTTTTTTCTGTGCATTCCAAGTCCGAATCGAGCAGCTGTATCAGTGTGCGCAGCCGGAGTAGTAGTCGCTGATAAAGCTCAGAATGTCCATCAGATCGTGCATGCCCGAGGGCGGCGCCAGGTCTGCTCTGGCATCAGAAGCCATGAAGAACTCGATGAAGCTCATGACATCCTGGATATCGAGGACGCCATACGGGGCGGCGAAGTCGATCGCGCAGAGCTGCGGAGCAGAGAACTCGTTCTCTCCCAGGTCATTCCACGCCCCCGCGAGCGATTCGGGCGAGTTGCCCCAGAGGTTCGAGCCCTGCATCGAGAGCAGCCCGCCCATGACCTGGACCGCGGCGCTCGAGTCGCCCGAGATGTTCGCGTTGATCAGCGCATCTTGGAGGCGGAGCTCGCTGGCCCCCTCGAGGTAGACCGCCGCGCCGAAATCAGCCTCGTTGCCTTCGATTTCGGGTGAACCGAGTGTCGAGAACTCGATATCAGCGGCGAAGATAGCCCCGCCCCGATCGGAGCAGGAGTTGTTGCTGAAAGACGCGTCGACGATCTCGAATCCGCTCATGCGGGCGTAGACCCCCGCGCCATTTTCCGCGTCGTTGTTCTCGAATGCGCCAGCACCGATCGTTGCGTAGGTCGACTGGGCACCACGCGGGCTGATGTAGACCGCGCCGCCGTCATCGGCGGTATTCCCGAGAAAGTCACAAAGGTCAAGAAGCGCGTTCGAATCGGGCGCAAGGAACACGCCCCCCCCGAACTGAGCGGCGTTGCCCTCAAAGCGGACATCCGAGAGAAGAGGCGAGCCCACGACAAATGCGCCGCCTCCGTTCATCGCGGCGTTTCCTGTCACAACACAGTCGATCACCGCCACATCCCCGGAGAGAAACAGGCCCCCACCGTTCTGCCCCACGCCGTTCGAGATCGTGAACCCGGTCAGGGTGCCGCCCGCGCCGTCCGCGATGACACACGCCGCAGGACCGGAGCCCGACCCGATGATCCGGGTCCGAGCGGCACCGTCTCGCCCCCGGACCGTCACGGGCTTGTTGATGACGAGATCGCCCTGATAATCACCCGCGGCGACGATGATCTCATCGCCCGGCGCTGCCGCATCGACCGCGGCCTGGATACTGGAAAACTGACTCGGAACAAGAAGTTGCCCCGCCGCGGCGTGAAGCGAGAGGATCGCGACGGGGAGAAGCGAGAGTCGGGGTTTCGCGTTGGTAAGCAAGCGGAATCCCTCCAAGGGCAACACACCGGGGAGCGCCGAGTCGAACGAACGACTCGGGGCCGGTGCAGGGTTGAGACCGGCCGTGTCTGCGATTGGAGGGCGTCCCTGATCGATGGACGCCGATGGTTGCGGATCAGAGGATCCGACGGACCGAGGCACAGTTTTCGATTCACCGTGAGCGAGGCCACCCACCACCGGACGGGAGATCGCGGATCAGGATTCGCGGCCCGAGCGACCGGCGGGATCCAGATCGTCCCCACAACCGGTATAACCCGTCCGCAATTGTCCCCAAGATCACCGAAACGGAGCAAAATACGGGACTTGGTGGAGACCAAATGGCTCGCTTTGCGTAAACTAGGACTATGGAGAAGAGCCCTTTCACCAACGCCTGCGTGATCATGCTGTTCGGCGTTCCGGCGACCATCGCAATTGCGACGGATTCGCCCCAGGCTCCGGCACTTGATCTTCCGGAAATCACCGAAGCCGACGCATGGTCTGATATCCCGGTCGATGGCGACCTTCCGCTTTTCACCGACCTCTCAGGCGGTGGCGATGAAGTGTCGATCCCGTCGCTCCGGGGTCTCGACAACGCGGCTACGAACGCCCCCGCGAGCACCCCGTCCAACTGGGCGACTTTCGCACCGAACGGTGCCATCGGCACCCCGATGGGTTCCGCCGCCGGTCAGTTCGATATCGAGGTTTCGAAGACGACCGTCGCGCCGCTGCCCAGTGCCGGCGTGCTGGGGCTTGTCGGTCTCGCCGCGGTCGGCTCGATCCGCCGCCGTCGCTGAGAAGCCTGTGTCGAGTGTCGGTGCTCCGCCCGGGTGCCACCAAAGCTGAATTCGGTATCGCTCGGGTCTTGTCCCGAGCGTTTTTTATTCACGGCGCACGGCAGCAGCAAGAATCCATCCATCCCCGGTCAGCCATTGCACATCTATCGCGATCCCACCCACCTCCGTCCAACACCCGGATGGCGAAATATCGCGCAGCGCAACCAATCGCGGCTCATGGGCGAGGCCGGTCCCCAGCGACTTCAGCACGGCTTCCTTTGCTGTCCATAGATGAATCAGTTGCCCATGCTTGTTCACCGCGGGGAGCCCACGCCTGATTCGCTCCACCTCTTCGTCCGCGGAAGCGGTCTGGAGCATGCGGTCGACCTCGTCATTCTCGAACTGAGGCGTCACCGCTTCGAGGTCGACCCCCACCGCTAATCGACGGGACCACGCGCACGCCCGATGTCCTGCGGTGACCGAGAAGCTCACCGAGATCGGAACACCACCGGCAATCGCAATGGGAGCGTGCCCCGGCACGGTCGTGATCTCCAACGAGCCCGGTTTCGAACTGCTGAGAACCGCCTCCTCGAGCGCGGCGTGCCAGAAGTCGGCGCTCCGCCCGCGCCCGGGTCTTTCCGATGGGTCGCCGTCACGCTGGACCGCGACCCGAACTCTGTCGCCGAAGAGCGCCGTCCAGGGGATGCTGCTCATGACTCCGCCCGTTGCGCCGCGACACCCAGATCTGCGAGCATCTCCGATGCGATCCGGGGCGCGCCGCGGGTGAGCAACTCGTGATGGAACATCCGCAGCACGATGGGCCGGGTCGGCCCGGAGAGCAACTCGGTCAGACCGTTCAACCGGTCATTGCGGTAGTAGTGCCTCCAAGGCGGCTTGTTCCCCGCGATGAAGACCGTTGCTTGCCCGCGCCACGCCCGGAGTTCTTGCTTCGCGATGACCCGGCGGAACCCGGCGTGCCAGATCAGATCGCCGTCCACGCCGCGTGTGCGCCCCCTGATGCGGACCGCCGCCATCCGCGCCGCGGTGATCGTGGCGGAGTACGCGGCGCGGGGCCATCCGGGCACATCCATCGCCGCATCCCGGAGGCTCTGAGCCCGGAGAATCTTGCCCGCCCCCGGGCGATCGGGCGCGAAGACATTCACGAGCCAGAGGTGCATCCGCTTGAGCGTGCTCTCGGGGAGCGAGTCCAGATAGAGCGGATAGAGCCCGCCCGCGCAGTACCCGATCGCCCCCACCACTTCGGGCTTCGCGAAGTCCGCGGCGAGCCTCTCGCGAACGAGATCGAAGCCCTGAGCGATCTCGCGATCCGACGCCGCGTCGAACATGTTGTACGCCCGGAGCACGATCCCCGCACGCCGCGCCGCGAGTTCGTCCGCGAGACGCCGGAACGCGAGCGGCCTCCCGAACGCGCCCGGGATGCCGACAACGACCCGGTCGCCCTCGCCGAACTCCTCGATCGCGAACCCCCGCCCCGTCGCGTCCCCGCTCGCACGCCGGCGGACCATAAGCCCGAGCAGCCCCCCGAAAGTCGGTTCGTCCAAGAACGCGCCGAGCGGGATCTCGATCCCCGTGTCGCGGCGGATGCTCGCCGACATCCGAAGCAGGAGCAGCGAATGCCCGCCCGCGTCGAAGAACCGTGCCTCCGCGCCGCTCGGGGGCACCCCCAGCACTTCGCGCCAGGCACGCTCAGCCGCGGCGCGATCCGCCTCGGTCGGCTCAGGCCTGGAACGCGACATCACGACACGGGATCGCGCTTCCACAGCCCCCTGTGAAGGAACAGAGGCCACGACCGCCTGCGAGGCGCCTTGCAGCAGATCGAGCCCCCCGCGCATGGTCTCCCTGACCTGCTTCAGGACACGGGGCGTGTCTCCGTGCCTCGGCCCCGAGAGCGACGCAATCAGACTCCCCGCACGCCGATCGAGCGAGAGCCCGATGCGGAACCGGGCGATCCGTCCACGCAGCGGGGCCGGCCTGGTCGCCAAGCCCGGGATATCGGGTTGGAACGGGGGCCGCGTCTCGTTCGCATACCCGAACGGAACAATGTTGACATCCTGCCCGCCCCGGCGTCTAAGCTCGCGTGCCACATGGTCGTAGGCGACCGGGGGCGATTCGTACGCCGAGAGCAACGCGTCCCGAGCGCTCGCGACCGCGGACGCAACCCCATCTCGGGTGTTTCCCCCGGCATCGACAACGAACGGGCGCATCAGATTGCAGCAGCCAACGACCGCCTGCGACGCGCGATCAAGCCGCCTCGAGATCGGTGTGATCAACGCGACACGCGACAGGCCGAGCACCTCACCGAGGGCCCAGGCGTAGAGCCCCGCGCCGAGCGCTGTCGGGGTGACGCCCAGCGACGATGCCGCGTCGTCGAGCATGCCCTCGTCGAGCCACGCGCCGCGCTCGATCGCGCCCTCAGCGGGGGCGCGCCCGAGTTCGACCCGGGGCTCGCCCACCGTCAGGAGCCGATCGACCAGCGCGTCGACCGCCGCGCCAGCGGCATCCAGCCGCTCCCGCTCG
>DLBY01000115.1:25490-43068 GCA_002480345.1 Phycisphaerales bacterium UBA7812
GCATCCAGCCGCTCCCGCTCGCTGAACACGCGGTAGGGAATCCCGGACACCCCGAGCGACGCGGGATCGGCGTACAACGCGCCGAGTTCGGACTCGATGATCCCGAGCGACCACTCATCGATCGCGGCGTGCTGGAACGAGAGCACGACCGCGTGCCCCCCGCTCTCGATGGGGAAAAGGTCAAGCCGAGCCGGGAGATCCCGTTCGAGCTCGAACGGAACCGCGATCGCGCCGTGCACGGTCGCCGGCAGCCCCCGTTCGTCCCCCAGCCCCGCCGCGAGACCGTCCCACTCGACCGCGGGGTGCATGCGCACCCGGGCCTCGTCCGCCGCGGACGGAGGCTCGATGAGTTGCACCAGACCCGCCTCTTCCAGCACGAGCTTCGTGCGCAAGGCCTCGTGCCGCCGCACGAGCGCTCGGAACGCGTCGACCATGCGGTCGGGATCAAACGCTTCGTCTGCGACGAAAAACGCCGCGTGCTCGTGGTAGGCGATCCCCGTTGGATCCACCGCGTTCTCGAAGAAGAACTGCCGCTGGATCGAGGACGCGGCGGGCGTCGCGGTGAGCGGCGCGTCGGACTGCCCCTCATCGCCCGCTACTTCGTGCTCATCGACCGGGTCGTCGGGCAAGCGCGCCGCGAGGTCACCCAGCCGCTCGGCCCGGAGGATCTCCCCGACGCCGACCGGGACGCCGAATTCGCTCGTAACGGCCGCCGCGAGACGGAGCGCGGCGATCGAGTGCCCCCCGAGGTCAAGGAAGCCATCATCCGGATCGGGCCTCACCCCATGAAGGACCTCTTCGACCAGAGACGCGAACCGGGACCAAGTCCCGCTCGAGTCTTCGGCTGACGAGCGCGCTTCGGGTTCTGCCCCCGCCGAGTCGGTTGGGTGATCACCGCGGACCGACGCCTCGATCGCATCGCGGTCCGCCTTGCCCGTCGGCCCGATGGGCACCTCCTCGAGCACCACCACGCGGTCCGGCACGATGTAGTCCGGCGCCGCACGGGCCGCGTCAGCCCGGATCGACGCGGGATCGACGCCCGATGCGTCCTCCCGCAGGGCAACCGCACCGATCAGCCGGCGGTCGTCCGCGCGGGATCCGAGCACGAACGCGAACGCCTGCCCCACACCGGCGCACGCACGAAGCACGCGTTCGACCTCCTCGAGTTCGATCCGATGCCCCCGCACCTTGACCTGCCGATCACGGCGCCCCATGAACTCGATCGGTGCCGCGGGACCCGCGCGGCGGACCAGGTCTCCCGTCCGGTACCAAGAACCCGGTTCACCGTCCAGGGCGACAAACCGAGCCGCGGTCAACGCGGCGTCGCCCAAGTATCCGAGCGCGACCCCGTCGCCCCCCGCGAGAAGTTCGCCCGCCTCACCGTCCGCGACCGGCGCCAGATGCTCGTCGACGATTCGAACCGTCGTCCCGCGGATCGGCCGCCCGATCGGCACGCCCCCCGGCAGGTCCGCGTCCGCCCTGTCGATAAGGTGACAACATGTAAAGGTCGTGTTCTCCGTGGGGCCGTACCCGTTAATGAGTGCGATCTCGGGATGCGTATCCAGAAAGCGGGCGACATGCTCGGGGCTCAGCCGCTCCCCGCCCGTGAGAATCTGCTTCATCGATCCCAGCGCCCCGATGCGATAGTCGACGAACGCGTTGAACAGCGACGCCGTGAGCCAGGCATCGGTCACGCCTGTGCGTTCGATCACGCCCGCGATCCCATCCAGCGAAGGGACGGGGTCTTCGACGGGGGCGATCGCCGCGCCGCGAACGAGCGGCGTCCAGATCTCGAGCGTCGCCGCGTCGAACGAGGTCGCCGCGAGTTGGAGCCAGGTCCGGTCCTCCCCGACCTCCATGAAATCGGGCTGATCGACGAGACGGAACACCGCGCGATGCGGGACAACGACGCCCTTGGGCTCGCCGGTCGTTCCGGAGGTGAACATGATGTAGATCGGGTCATCGGGCGAGGCATCGTGGTCGGCAAAGGACGACGGGTCCCCCCTTTGCTCGATCGCGTGCACGCTGCTCGCGTTCGGGATCGCCTCGCCCGGCACCGATGCAACGCAGAGAACGGGCTCCGCCAATCCGAGGATCGTGCCGAGCCTCGCCGCCGGCCATTTGGGGTCCACCGGCACATACGCCGCCCCGCATCGGACCGTGCCGAGCATGCCGACAATCAGATCGACACCCCGCGGGAGTGCGAGCAGGACCCGGTCACCCGGAGAAACACCCGATGCGCGAAGCCCCGCCGCGAACCGGCGAGACCGCTCCTCCAGGTCCGCATAACGGATGGCCCTCTCCATCAGCCGGACGGCTACGCGATCCGGCGCGGACAAAGCAACCGACGCGAATGCCCGCGCGACGCCGGTGAATCCAGATGTTCTCGGACCGTTGCCCACCCGCGCCGCTCTCCATCTCAGTCCCGCCGGATCTTCGTTCAACGATAGCCGATCATGCCTCCAGGCCTTCGGTCCCCGGTCCCGGATCAGAAGCTATCGACCTTCTGTTCCGCGTCCTCGACGGAGCCCCGCACTCGAACCACGGAACCCCGGGGGGATGAACCCCCCGACCACAACCAGGGCCCGATAACTCGCCCGCGGGAGAGGCCCATTCGCAAACAGAACGCCGGCATGCCGGTCGTGAGCCACTGGATACAGAGGGCCGTCCACACCATGAGTCCAAGAGGAACCCGACGCCTCCTCGCTGCCGTCCTCGCGACCATGGCGCTGCTCTCCGCACTCGGTGCCGCGTTCGCATTCCGTCATCACTCGGATATTCAAGCGACCCAGCGGGCACGAGAGACCGGGATGCGCCTCTTCGAGGCCGGGCAGTTCGAAGAAGCGCTCTCCCCCCTCAACCGGTATGTCGCGACGGTCAAGAACGACCCCGAGCCAATGCTCGCGTTCGCGAAGTGCCGCCTGCTCGTGGAGCTTCCCAACCAACGGCATGTGGACGCCGCGATCGCCGCGGCGAAACTCGCAACGGACGAGGCGCCCGACGATCCCGCAGCCTGGGAGTTTCTGCTCTCCGTCTACACCGCGGTGAAGCGGCACACCGAGACACTCGACGCGTGCGCGGTCCTCCTCGCGATCGAGCCGTCCCATCGCGGGGCGCTGGAATGGCGTGCGCGCGCACTCATCGCCTTGGGCCGCATCGACGAGGCACTGGACGCCGCCGATGAGTTCATCGCCGCTTACCCGAACGAACCGGTCCCGCACAGCATCCGGGTGCGTGCGCTCGAGGCGCAGGGCGCTGCGGCTGAACAGGTCGATGCGTACCTTCGGTCAAAGCCCGTTGCGCGCGCACTCAGAGACGAACCTCGCTACCACCTGATGCTCGCCGTTCGCGAGGCGGCTTGGCTCTCTCCATCCGCTGCCGATCCGGTCCACCTCGAACGCGCCATCGCAGATGTTCGCCGAGCGCTCGAACTTCGACCGCTCGGACTCCGTGATGCTCTGGATGCAACCGAGATACTGAGACAACTCGGCGTGGTGAGCAATTCCGACTCCCTTCGCGATGAGGCCGAGCGGGTGATCGATACGCTCGTTGCGGAGGGTTCGCTGGGAGTCGCATTCGCCGCCGCCGAATCGCGCCGCGCCTGGTGGCGCTTTGAAACCGATCGCGCTCGCACGCTCGCGGCCCGTATCAATCCGGATGCCGACGATGCCGACGCCGTCGGCTGGCGCTCGTTCCTGCTCCGCAAGCACGAAACCACCGAGATAGCGGGTGGCGATCCCGCGGAGCGATTCTGGACCGGTCTGACGCGGGCTCAGAGTCTGCTCGACCAAGAAGCACAGCCGGCGGCGATCAAGGCCGCGCTGGACCCGCTCGCCTCCGCGGCAACCGTTCTGGACAGCGATCCGGGGCTGCGCGACCATGCCGACCTCGTCGCTCTCCTGCACGCCGAAGCGCTTTTCCGTGCGGGTCTGCTCGACTCCGCCGACGCGGTGGTGACCGGCGCGACGCGGGAGTCGGGCGAACGCGAGCGTGCTCGGCTGCAAACCATGCGTGTACAGATCTCGGCCGCTCGCGGCGAGATCCAACGAGCCGAGGGCATCTTCGCGTCACTGGAACCCCGCGGGATTACGCTGGATCTCTCGCCCGCGACCACCCAGTGGCTGCCCGAGACCGTGCTGCTCGAAGCAGAGCGCGAGGACAACGCCGCCCGCGCCGCCGAGCGACTCCCGGAGATTCTCGATCGAGCCGAGCGTTCCCCCCAGGATCCGCGGCTCGCCATGCTCGCCGCTCAGCTCGCCTTCGCGAGCGGCGAGTCTGCGATGGGAATCGAGGAAGCACGCCGCCTGCTCACCCTCGCCCCCCCGCCTTCGATGCTCGACCTTGCCGAACTGGCTCGTCGGGTCCATCCGGTCGATCCTTCGCTCGCGTGGGAACTGCTCGACCTCGCGGGCCCCATCGACGGTGCTCCTTTACCGATCGTTGTGGTCCGCGCCGAGTTCGAGGCACTCAGGTCGAACCCGGGCGATGGGCTCGCCGTCCTTGACGCCTCCGCCGACCGACTCGCTTCGCCGGCGTTCGCGGCGCAGCGCGCCGCGTTCATCGAACGGCACCAATTGTCCAGCGCTGTCACGGCGTTCGAGGAGGCCTCCGAGCGCTATGCAGACAGCGCAATCCTCCAGTCCGCGGTGCTCGAATCGGAAGCCGCGTGGTCCGATCCGGCGCTCATCCGGAACGCGATCGCCAGGCTCCGGGAGGCCGCCGGTGACAGCACCCTCGAGTGGCGCATCGCCTCGCTCGAGGCGGATCTGCGCTTCCCGGGCGATTCGTCACCCGGAGCGCCCGCCCGCGATCTTTCCCGGATCATCCTCGATCTCAAGGCGATCGCCGATCGGTTGCCGACAAACACGCGCGTGCTCCGGCTGATCTCCAAGGCATTTTGGGAAGCGGAATCGCCGGATCAATCGGTGCGCGCGTTGCAGAAGGCCGCCTCGCTCGACGCCGCCTGCTATCCGGAACTCATCGCGATGCTCCGAGAAATCGGGCGAGCGGATCAGGCCGCGACCACGCTCAGAGCGTTCGGTGCCGTCGACGCGACCTCCCTTCGCTACCAGACCTTACGCGAGCGCGCGCTCTTGCTCGAGGCTGCAGGTGAATTCGACGCCGCGATCAACGATTGGATCCGGTTGGCACGGATCGGTCGGCCCGAGGACCTCGCGGCGCTCGGCCTGCGACACGCCCGTATGGGGCAGACCTCGGAGAGCCAAAGAGTCGCTCGGAGCCTGGCGCAGCACAAAGGCTCGCCCGAGGCAATCGCGGCCGCAACACGGATCCTCGCGGCCTCGGGCCTCCACGCGCAGGCGGATGAGGTCTTCATCGGGTTCTTTGCGGAGCGGATGGGCGAAGCGGTCGCTCGGATCGAGCTCGCCCGCATCTTCATTTCAACACAGGCATGGAACGCGGCCTTGTCTCAGATCCATCTCGCAGAAGCCGCCGACACGACGCACGACGAAGCCGAGCGCGAGATCCAACGGAGAATCCTTCGGCTCCACTGTCTCCTGGAATCCGGTCGTCTCGCAGAAGCCATCGAAGAACTCGAAGAGTCACCAGAGGATTCCCGGACCCTCGCCGCGATGCGAGCGGGTTTCGACGCGTATCCGAGCGCACCGGCCCTCGTGCGCGCACTCGCATCCGCGGCGGTCCGTTTCGACGAGCCGCACAGTGCCCTGGCTCGGACAATCGAGTCATCCTTGCTCGGTGAGATTGAGCAGGACACGCTCGACCAGCAGCTCCGTGCCATTGTGCGCGACGCGCCGAACACCGAACTCGCGTGGCGGGTCCTGCTCGAAATCGCCGCGGAGAATCCACAAAGGGTGATCGAACTCGCGAGCGACGCGGTCCGGACCCTGCGCGCTGCCTGGCCTTGGCGGATGCTCGTCGATGCCCATATCCGCCTCGGGGACCTCGATGCCGCGGACAAAGCCGCGATCGGTCTCACGAGTCTCGACGCGGTTGGTGCAGACCTGCTCAGGGGCCGAATCGCCGCCCTGCGTGGCTCTTGGGACCTCACTCTCACCTGGATGCGTCCACACACGGACGCGATCGCCTCGGGTCAGGGCTCCCTGCTGGACGCGGCTGTGCTCGTGCGCGCCCTCGCGCGGGACGGTGACGCGGATGCGGTTTCAAGATTGATCGAAGCCAGAGCGGCACACGAGTCGGGCGCAGAGTCCCTTTTCATCGACGGTGCACTCGAGATCGCGGCCCGGGACACAGACCGGGCCCGAGACTGGCTCACTCGCGCGATCACGGCAGATCCGAGGGAACACGATGGTCTGGTGCTCGCGAGCGCGTGGACCGAGTTCGCGAGACGCACCGGAGATCGGGATGACGCCCGACGCGCTGTCTCGCTATTCGAGGAGACCGCAAGCGAACTCCCCCCGCGCGAGTCGCTCACCCTGATCTCAGCAGAGTTGCTGGCGGGCGCATTCGAATCAGCCGCCCGACACTCCGACGCGCTCGACGCGGCGCTCCCCGATGACCCGATGCTCATCAACGATCACGCCTTCCTGCTCGCAACGGCATTCGATCGACCGAAGAGGGGCCTTTCCCGTGCGCGCCGCGCACTGATCACAGCGCAGCAACGGGGACTCCCCCCCGATGCGATCGCCGCGATCCGCCACACGATCGCCGCCTCGCAGCGCGCGTTGGGCAAGACCGATGAGGCAGAAAAGACACTCCGCGAAGCAATCCGGGAATGTGGACGGTCGACCGACCTGGTCATCGAACTCGCGGAACTGCTGATCGGACGCGGAGCAAAGAACGAAGCGGAACAAATCTCCCGCGCGTTGAGCGTTGACTCAGCGCACACCGCGGCCCAACGCGCACGGATTGAATCAATCCGCGCACGCCTGAGGTGATATCAATCGCTAGACAATCAACCGCACAAAAGAAAGCGGAGCCGCCCCGGGCGGATCAGAAATCCTCGCCCGGGATCTGGAAAACGGAACGAGCCGAAGCCGGTTCCTCGAATCGGGGTGGGGAGATTCGAACTCCCGACCTCTTGACCCCCAGTCAAGCGCGCTAACCAAGCTGCGCTACACCCCGTCAGGTTGTTGACGATCCGCCATGAGGACAGATCGAGACGCGGCAACGATAGGCCGCTTCCCGCTACCCTAGCACCTGTGAAGACCAACAACCACCACGAATCTGTCCTCATCATCGGCGGGCGGGTCATCGACCCCGCTTCCGGGCTCGACCGGACCGCCGATCTCGCCATCCGGGACGGGAGGATCGCCGCGATCGGACCCGACCTGGACCGTTCAGATGCCGACCGGGTCATCGACGCCGCGGAGCGAGTCGTCTGCCCGGGTCTCATCGACCCCCATGTGCACCTCCGCGAGCCGGGTGGGGAGCACAAGGAAACGATCGAAACAGGCACCCGCGCCGCGGTCGCGGGCGGGTTTACCTCCGTCTGCTGCATGCCCAACACCACCCCCGCTCTCGATACCCCTGAGATGCTGGGGTTCATCCGCCAGCGGGCGGCGGAGACCGGGCACTGCCGGGTCTACCCCGTCGCGGCGGCGACCCGCGGGCGTCAGGGCGAAGCGATGGTGGAGATCGGGCTCTGCCACGAGGCGGGCGCCGTCGCGTTCAGCGACGACGGGGATGTCATCCAAGCCGCCGGCATGATGAAGGCAGTCATGAGCGCCGTCGCGGAGACGGGCTCGGTGTTCATGCAGCACTGCCAGGACACCACCCTCACGCAGGGGTCGGTCATGCACGCCGGCTCGGTCGCAATGCGGCTCGGCCTCACGGGCTGGCCGCGCGAGGCGGAGGAGATCATCATCGAGCGGGACGCCCGCCTCAGCCGCGCGACCGGATGCCGGTACCATGTGCAGCACCTGTCCTCGGGCGGCTCGGTCGAGATCGTCCGAAGAGCACAGGCGGACGGGATCGCGATCACCGCGGAGGCGAGCCCCCACCACCTGACGCTCACGCACGAGGCATGCGACGGGTTCGACACCAGCGCGAAGATGAACCCGCCTCTCCGCGAACAGTCGGATGTCGACGCGGTGATCGAGGGCGTGCTCGACGGGACGATCACGATCCTCGCGACCGACCACGCGCCGCACGCGCCGGAGGAGAAGGCCGCGCCGTTCGCCGATGCGCCCTTCGGCATCATCGGGCTGGAGACAGCTCTCTCGATCTACGCCGAGGTCCTCGTTCACAGCGGGCGGATGGACTGGCCGGCGATGCTTGCGCTCATGACGATCAACCCCGCCCGCCTGTGCGGGCTGGATCGCCTCGGCTTGGGCTCGCTGCGAGAGGCCGGACCAGCGGATGTGACGATCATCGACCCGGACGCCGAGTGGGTCGTGAGCACCGATCAACTCGCGGGCCGGAGCACGAACACGCCCTATCTGGGGCGCACAGTTCGCGGGAGAGCGGTCACGGCGCTCGTGAGCGGGCGGGTCGTGATGGAGCGTGAAAATCCTGCCAAACAAGCCGAGTTCTCGCTCCGGAATACTGAACGCGGAGTGCTGACTTCCTAGAGTTGCCACCCCGCGTTTCGTAGGGCGTGGGCCCCGAGGAGAGGGCCCGCGACGCCGGGGATTCGACCCACTCCCGCCGCACCGCACGCGGCGCGAAAGGACACAGCGCAATGGCAATCAAGGTTGGGATCAACGGCTTCGGACGCATCGGGCGCCTCGTCTATCGCGCCGCGGCTCAGAACACGGATATCGAGATCGTCGGCATCAACGACCTCGTCCCCGCGGATAACCTCGCGTACCTGCTCAAGTACGACACGATGCACGGGCGCTTCATGATCAACGGTAAGCCCGCCGAGGTCAGCGCCACGGAAGACTCGTTCACCGTCAACGGCGTGACCACCAAGACCAGCGCCGAGCGTGACCCCGCCGCCCTGCCCTGGAAGGACCTGGGCGTTGACTATGTCCTCGAATCGACGGGCCTGTTCACCAAGGGCGACGACGCCAGCAAGCACATCAGCGCGGGCTGCAAGCGCGTGCTCATCAGCGCTCCCACCAAGACCCCCGACACCGTCAAGACCCTCTGCTACAAGGTCAACCACGAGAACTACGACCCCGCGACGGACACCGTGATCTCGAACGCGAGCTGCACCACAAACTGCCTCGCACCGATCACCAAGGTCATCAACGACGAGTTCGGTCTCGCCGAGGGCCTCATGACCACCGTCCACGCCGCGACCGCCACCCAGCCCACGCAGGACGGACCGTCCAAGAAGGACTGGCGCGGCGGGCGGAACGCCTACATGAACATCATCCCCGCAAGCACCGGCGCCGCGAAGGCCGTGGGCCTCTGCATCCCCGAGGTCAAGGGCAAGCTGACGGGCATGGCGTTCCGCGTCCCGACCGCGGATGTCTCCGCCGTCGACCTGACCTTCAAGACCGAGAAGGCGACCAGCCTCGCCGAGATCAACGCGGCGATGAAGGCCGCCGCCGAGGGCCCGATGAGCGGCGTCCTCTGCTACACCGAGGAGCAGGTCGCGTCCAGCGATTTCATCGGCGACCCCCACAGCTCGATCTACGACGCGAACGCCGGCATCGAGCTCAACGCGAACTTCTTCAAGGTCATCAGCTGGTACGACAACGAGGCGGGCTACGCCAACCGCTGCATCGACATGCTCAAGATGATGGCCGAGAAGGACGGGATCAAGTAATCCCGCCCCGAGGATCGCGTCCTCGCGACCCGACGAACCGGAGTCCGAACGAGGCCCGGGCGTAAGCCCGGGCTTTTTCGTGCGCACGATCTCTTTCTCTGAATCGCCAGTCTGACAATCACCCCGAGAACATCGTCTCGAGGATCGCGTCCCGCACCCCCGTCATCGGCATCGCCCCGCCCATCCCACCGCCGGGAGACGACCCGGCCTGAGTCATCAGCAACGGTCCCAACTCGGGCCGCGTCGGTGCCCGCCCGTGCGAGCCCCTCACCAGCGATGCGTCCAGCGGGATTAGGTCCATCAGCGTCCGGAAGCCGAGTTTCTTGCGGACCAGCCGTGTCCCGATCGCGAGCCTCGGGAACCCGATCGCGGGATCGATGAACAGCTCGCACGGGTCGTACCCCGGCTTGCGATGGATATCGACGCATCGCGCGAAGTCCGGGGCCCGGTCGTCGTCGAGCCAGTAGTAATAAGTAAACCACCGCCCCGGCTCGGAGATCAACACGAACTCCCCCGACCGCTCATGGTCGATCCCGTGCGCCCGCTTGCCCTCGGCATCCAGCACACGGCCCACGCCAGTCGTGCGCTCGCAGATCTCCCGGACCGCGGGCCGATCGGCTTCGTCGCGCACATACACATGCGCGACCTGGTGATCCGCGACCGCGAACGCCCGGCTCGCCCCCGCGTCGAGCAACTCACGCCCGTTCTCGACCCGCACGCGCACGAGCCCGGCCTCCCGCAACGCCCGGTTGATGTGCACACCATCGGTGACCGGCTCGATGCCGTACTCGCTGACAATCATCACGCGCGTCTCCCTGCGCTCGTAATGCGCCAGCAGATCCCCCACCACAGCGTCGATCTCCGTATCGGCCTGCTTTGCCTCGGGTGAATCGGGCCCGAATTTCTGGAGCGCGTAATCGAGGTGAGGCAGGTAGACGAGCGAGAGTGTCGGGTCGTGCGCACGATCGACGCGGATCGACGCGTCGGCGATCCACCGCGACGACTCGACCGAAGCGGCGGGCCCCCAGAACCGGAACAACGGGAACGCGCCCAGCTCGCGTTGCAGATCGTCGCGGAGCCTGGGGGGCTCCGCGTAACAATCCGGGATCTTCCGACCGTCCGCGCGATACTGGGGCCGGGGGGTCACCGAGTAATCGGCCGAAGAGTACATGTTGTACCACCAGAACATCTTCGCGCAGGTGACCGACGGGTCGCGCTCGCGCGCGGTCTCCCAGACCTTGGGCGCGCGCACGAGGTGGTTCGACTGCTTCCAGAACTTCACCTCCGCGGACTCGCGGTCGTACCACCCGTTGCCGACGATCCCGTGCTCGCGTGCATCGACACCCGTGAGCAGCGCGGCCTGGCTCGTGGTCGTTACCGCAGGCAGGGGCGGGACGAGGTGCGTGAGCGTGCCCGACTCGCGGAAGCGTTGGAGGTTGGGCGTGTGCGCACCGATCCGGTTCTCGGAGAGCGCGACGATGTTCAGGACGGCGGTCTTGTGGGGTGGATCCGTGCGCATGGTTCAGGTCCCGGCGATGCTCCGTTGCAGGAACAGCGTGAGCAGCCAGCATACGAAAGCGGTCGATGCGAGCAGCGGGCGGTGCAACAGCAGGAAGATCGCTGCGTCGAACAGGCAGATGCCCGCGAGCCATCCGCCAACCGCGGCGGGGATCCGTCCCCGTCCCGCCAGGGTGGCGCACCATACCAGCCATGCCAGCGCCGGGAGCGGCGCAAGCAGCGCGGTGAGCGGCCGATCGGCAACCGATTGCACCGCGATCCCGACCACCGGTAGCGTCATGAGCCAGGGCCAGGCACGCCCGAGTCGCGCGCCCGCGATGTCCTCGCGACGCGCGGCGAGCGTGAGCACGCAGACATACACGACGATCGCGATCGAAGCGGGATAGACCGCGAGAACCGCGTCGAGCAGCGTGCCGCCAAGCGGCGCCGCGGCAAGGGCTGCCGCGAGGAGGTAGGTCAGCCCCCGACAGAATCCCATGAGCACGACGGCCATCCCCGTCACCTTGTGGAGCAGGTCGTAGAGCACGATCGCGGCCACAAGGCTCGCGAGAAACACATGCGTTGGAGCGTGGTCGGGGGCGTGCCAAACGGTGAGCCCGACAGCGGAGAGAAAACACGCGAGAGCCGCGATGAGCACCGCCCGGCGAGAGATCACACCGCGGGCGATCGGACGATCGGCTTTGTGCGCTCGGTCCCAGTCCGCATCCACGGCATCGTTGAGAAACATGCCACCCACATAGAGCAGGCTGACCACGGCGATCGTGAGGCTGAACGAGGGGACCGGAAGTGCCGCCGCGGGCGGGCCGGACGAGGCGGCGATCGTGAAACCGACCAGCGCGTTGGTCCAGACCGTGGGAAGGTTGCTGACACGAGCAGATTCAGCGAGGGCGCGGATCACACCGGAGCATACCCCGTTCCCGGGTGGGCTCGAGCCCGCTCCGAATCGAGCGAGGGGCGCAAGGCGTGCGCGTCATCACGCACAAGATCAGGCGTCAACGACCGGATAACGCGCTCCGTTCGGTCTGTAGCGATCGAACTGGTGCCGCGGACTCGGTGGTTCGGGCGGAGGCTGCGGGCGTGCCGCCCGTCGACCGATAGCCCGACGGGGAACGGTTTCTCGTCCCCGATCGGAGTGCGTGTGGTCAAGCTCAGATCCAATATCGAAGCGCCGGGTGCTCTCGCTGTCTGGCGGACCTGGTACGCCGCGGCCTTCGCGGGCACCGCCGGGATTCTGCTGGCGACCTCGATCCTGCTGTGGGGATGGGTGCAGCACCAGGAATCGCTCGCGACACAGTCCGCCCAGGCCCGCCTGAGGGCTGTCGGCGAGGCGATCGTGGGTTCGGACACCCCCGACGCGCTCGATCCGTCGCGCCTGGAAAGGGCGGCCCAGTCGGTCCCCGGGGTCCATTCGATCATGGTGATGCAGTCGCCCGCGCTCGCTTCCAACGCGGGCCCGGGCCGGGTGCTCACGAGTCTCCCGCTGGGCAGCGGCGAGGGGTTCCTCGTTCTCGAAGGCGAGATCGTCGAGAAGCCCGAGCTCAGCGCCATGCTGACTCCGGCGCTCGGGGGCGTGCTCATCGCGGCTGGCGCGGCCGGGATCGGGCTGTGGTTCGCGAGGCGGACCGCGGCGATCCGTCGCGTCGCGTCGGCGCTCGCCGCACTCGAGCGGGGCGAGACCCAGGGCGACATGCTCACCATCGCCGAGCGGTTCGGGGGCGAAGCCGCGGTCTGGAATTCACTGATCACCCGCGCCGCAACGGAGTCGGCATCGGGTTCGGACGCGTCGGCAGACGATCGGCGGGAGCAGCACATCCCGGGCGGTGACATCTCGACCAGCACGCTCGACGCGATCCCGTACGGCCTCGTCGGGCTCGATCGCGCGGGGCGCGTGCTGTTCTGCAACGGCGCCGCGGCGGCGATGCTGGGCGTCAATCGGAAAGAAGTCATCGGCGAGCGCTACGACACCGTGGACACGCTGGGCGGCCTGTCGGGCGACATCGAGCGTGTCTCCGACGGTGACTCACCCCGGGCCTCGGCGGAGTTCGATCGGGAGACCGATGGCAACTCCCACACCCTGCGCGTCGGCATCCGCGGGCTGCGCAAGACCGACGGGGCTCATGTCCTGGTGCTCATCGAGGATGTCACCCAGCAGCGGCTGACCGAGGCCGCTCGGGACTCGTTCGTCGCGCAGGCGACACACGAACTCCGCACACCGCTGACGAACATCAAGCTCGCCGCGGAGGAAGCCATCGACGCGGTCTCGACCGACCCCGCGACGGTCTCGATGTCACTGAACATCGTGAACCAGGAAGCCCGGCGCCTGGAACGGGTCGTCACCGACATGCTGAGCGTTTCGGAGATGGAGGCGGCCTCCATGTCGCTCAAGATCGACGATGTCTCACCCGCCAAGCTGCTGGAAGATCTCCAGTCCGATTACCAGAACCAGGCGAGGGAACGGAACATCGAGTTCACGGTCAACCGACCGCCCAAGCTCGAGGTCGTCTTCGGCGATCGCGAGAAGATCGGTCTGCTCCTCCACAACATCGTGGGAAACGCGATGAAGTACACCCCCGACGGGGGCGCGGTCACGATCACCGCGACGCAGGACGCCATGGACTGGCGCGTGGAGGTCCGCGACACGGGGCCCGGTATCGCGCCCGACGAGCAGGAGAAGGTCTTCGAGAAGTTCTATCGCGCCAGCAACGCCAAGACCTCGGATGTCGTTGGCACCGGGCTGGGCCTCGCGCTCGCGGCGGAGATCGCTCGTCTCCACGACGGCGAGATCACGCTGCAGAGCGAACTGGGTGAAGGGTGCACCTTCACGGTGCGCCTGCCCCGGGGGATCCAGTCGCCCGGGCAGGCGCGGGCGGCATAAGGGGGCGGTCCCGTGGAGTTCAACGAGCAGAAACAGGGCGCCGTCGTCGTTTTCCGCCCGAGCGGGGCGATCACGGGTGACGACGCCGGGGTTTTCGCGGGACGCTTCCGCACAGCGATGAACACCTCGATGGGCAAGTGCGTGCTCGACGCCGCGGAGATCTCCTACATCGACAGCGCGGGGCTCGAGGCCCTGCTCGATCTGTCGGACGAGATGAACGACCTGGGGCGGGGGCTGAAGATCAGCCATGTGAACGACACGCTCCGGGAAACCTTCGAGCTCACCAATATCGCGTCGGCCTTCGAGTACTTCGACGATATCAACGCGGCGGTGAGGAGCTTCCTGTGAGCGGTCCCGGGCGCATGCGGATCGGCGATGCGCTCGTCGCGTCGGGCGCGGTCAGCGAGGAGCAGCTGCGCCGCGCGCTCGCGGAGCAGCGGACCACCGGTCGCCGCGTGGGTGAACTCCTCGTCGAGCAGGGCATCGTCTCACCCGGTGCGCTCGTGCAGGCCCTCGCGGCGGTCCAGGGCGTGCCCGGGTGCCGCTTGCGTCACGGTCTGATCGACCCGGCGCTCGTCAAGCTGATCGGCCAGGACGAGTGCGAGCGGCTCCGCTGCATCCCGATGTTCCGCGTTCGGGACACGCTGACCGTCGCGATGGCCGACCCCCGCAGCCTCCCCGCGATCGACCGCCTCGCGAGCCTGACGGGCCTGCAGATCAGCCCAGTGCTGGCGCTCGAGTCCGACATCCTCGAGTTCGTCCGCAAGTACTCGGGCGAGAATGTGGATGTCGACGAGTTCCTGACTTCGCTCACCGAGTCGGATGTCGAGGTCGTCGAGCGCGAAGCGGTCGACGAGCACGACGCGACGGACCTCGACCACATGGTCGACGGGAGCCCGATCGTCAACCTGGTCAATGTCGCGCTGCTCACCGCGGTGCGCGACGGCGCGAGCGATATCCATGTGGAGCCCAGCCAGCGCGGGACGCGGATCCGCTACCGCATCGACGGCATGCTGCGCGACCTGATGCGACCGCCGCAGGGCATGCACGCCGCGATCGTGAGCCGGATCAAGGTCATCGGAAAGATGGATATCGCCGAGAAGCGACTCCCGCAGGAGGGCCGCGTGCGGATCGTCGCGGAGAGCCGGGAGATCGACCTCCGCGTCTCGAGCATGCCCACGCTGCTGGGCGAGAAGCTCGTCATCCGTGTTCTCGACAAGAGCAACCTGCATGTGGACATGAACGAGCTGGGCCTGCGCGACGAGCCGCTCGGGAAGCTCGTGAAGAGCCTGCGGCAGCCGCACGGGATGGTGCTGGTGACGGGCCCGACGGGGAGCGGCAAGACAACGACGCTGTACTCGGCGCTCGACCTGCTCCGCAACGCGGAGAGCAACATCCTGACAGTCGAGGACCCGGTCGAGTACCAGCTCGACATGGTCAACCAGATCCAGGTCAACGAGCAGATCGGGCTGACCTTCGCGCGCGCTCTCCGGTCGATCCTGCGGCAGGATCCCGACATCATCATGGTCGGCGAGATCCGCGATGAGGTCACGGCGCGCGTCGCGGTTCAGGCGGCGCTCACGGGCCATCTCGTGCTCGCGACGATCCACACGAACGACGCGCCGAGCACCATCGCCCGTCTCCGGGACATGTCCATCGAGCCCTACCTGATCGCGAGCTCGCTCAACGGGGTGGTCGCCCAGCGCCTCGCGCGGACCGCATGCCCCTCCTGCGTGACCTCCTACTACCCCCCGGAGACCGTGCTCCGCGACGCGAGGCTCGACCCGAAGAAGGCGGGCTCCTTCCGGCACGGGACGGGCTGCCAGCAGTGCCACAATTCCGGGTTCAAGGGCCGGACCGGCATCTACGAGGTCATGGAGGTCTCCGATCGGATGCGCCGCGCGATCACCGAGGACGCGGAAACCGAGGAGATCCGCGAGATCCACCGCAACGACGGGGGCAAGAGCCTCCGCGAGGAAGGCGTGATGGTCGCGCTCTCGGGCAAGACAAGCCTCGAGGAGGTGCTCCGCGTCACGCGAGGCGAGGACGAGGAGATCGCCACCGGCGCGCCCGAACCCGAGGCTGAACCCCAGCCCGCCGACGGGAGGGCCGCGGCATGAACCAGTACAGCTATCTCGCCTACGAGAAGAGCGGCGCGACCCGCCGCGGGCAGGTCGAAGCGCCGAGCGAATCCGAGGCGCGGGAGAAACTCTCGCGCCAAGGGCTGTTCGTCACCGAGCTGCGCGAAGGGGGCGCGGAGAATCAGGAGGGACACCGCAGACGGGGCGGGGTTCCCTGGAAGATCATCAAGCGTCTGGGGCGCCTGACGGAATTCAGTCGCCAGCTCTCCGTGCTGGTCTCGACCGGCACGCCCCTCGTGCAGGCGTTGCTCGCCGTCGAGCGTCAGGCGTCGGACGCGGAATGGAAGGGCGTCGTGCGAGACCTGCGCGAGCGGGTGGAGCAGGGGAGCGGGCTCGCCGAGGCGATGCGCGACCATCCCGACCACTTCGACGCCCTCACCCAGAGCCTCGTCTCAGCGGGCGAGAACGCGGGCAATCTCTCCGAGATGCTCAAGCGGCTCGGCAGCGTCACGCGCCAGCGGCAGAAGACCGTCCAGACCGTGATGGGCGCGATGGTCTATCCCTGCCTGCTGATCGCTGTCTCAGTCGTCGTGATCATCGTCATGCTCGTCTTCGTCGTCCCGCGCTTCGCGGGCATGTTCGAATCGCTCGACGCCGAGCTCCCCGCGACGACCGCGTTCCTCCTGGGTGTGGGCGATCTGCTCCGCTCGTGGTGGTTCATCGTGGTCCCGCTCGCGTTGGGAATCCCCGTCGCGGCCTACTTCGCCCTCACCTCACCTCGGGGGCGTCTCTTCGCGGACCGCGCGCTCGTTTCCCTCCCCGTGCTGGGGTCGGTCGTGCGGGGACTGAATCTCGCCCGCATCGCCCGCATGCTGGGCGTGCTGCTCACCAGCCATGTCAAGCTGCTCGAGGCGCTCGAGCTCACGCGACAGGCTTCGGGAAACTCGCTGTACCGCAATCTGCTCGTCGAGGCGAGCGACAAGGTCACCACAGGCGAAGACCTCGCGCGCGTCTTCTCGTCCAGCAAGCTCGTCTCCCCCGCGTTCGCGGAGACCGTCCGGAACGGTGAGCAGACCGGCCGACTCGGGGAGGCCCTCACCGGGCTCAGTGAGTTCATGGACGAGGACAACGAGACCGCTGTCAAGAGCCTCACCTCCCTGATCGAGCCCGCGATCCTCATCGTCCTGGGTCTCGTCGTCGGATTCGTCGCGCTCTCCCTGTTCCTGCCCCTCTTCGATCTCACAGCGATGGCGGGAGGCCCAAAATGAACGGAAACAGCCTCATCGGCATCGACCTTGGCGCCCACTCGATCAAGGCCGCCCAGAACGGGCCCGACGGCACTCCCCTTGTCCGCCTTCGGGTCCCGCGTCGCGACCCGGGCTCACCGGTCTGCGCCGACGACATCGCGCGACTCGCGGGCGTGCTCTATCGGCAGGGAGCCTCGGG